>JBGGNE010000507.1:0-11132 GCA_041287705.1 Methylacidiphilales bacterium
GGTTGCTTTTGGGCGCATGCATCGTTGCGATTTCGGTCATGCATCGTTCTCATGCACTCCTTCAACCCCGCCTTGCCTGCACATCAAAATCAATCCCGGTTTTCCTTCCAACTAACGATGCGAATTAGAATTAGAGCTTAATCAGATACGTCAGAACCAGGCTGGGCTGCGTGTTCTGGTGCGGATCGCCGTTGCCTGCGCTGCTGGTAGGCTCCAGCGGGGTGGCGGCGACGGAGTTGCGGCCAGTGCCGGAGGCGGCGTCGTTGGTGTTGAGCGACGGGACCTCGTGGTAGTGGCTGGGCATTTCTGCTTCCGCCAGCACGTGTGTTTCCGTACCGCCTGTGGAGCCCAGCTCCGCGCCGTCGATGCCGGAGCCCGCAGTGGTAATGCGATCCGCGGCAGTGCCGCCCATGTCGTCTTTACCAACGGGGATGCGGCCGCGGAGATCGGGCAGGGTGATGCGTTTATTTGCAGCCCAGTCGGCGGAGGCGCTGGCACCGCGCGTACTGGCGGTGCCCGTGCTGGTTTGCACGGGCAGCGTGGCGTCGGCGTAATCCGCCCAGAGCAGTGCAAAGAGGCTCTGGCAGTCCGCATCGGCACGTTCCGTGGCGCTGCTGGCAGCATTGCCAATGGTGCGACCGGAGGCCAGCACGTAGCCCGGGGGAGTGGTGGCACCTACGTAAGGGATGACGGTTCCCACGGGATTGAAGATGCCGGCGGGCAGGCGCGCGGCATCCAGGGTGCCGCTGGTGATATCGGCGGCGCTGTGGACGTGGGCGGAAGGCGTAAAGGTAGAGGGCTTGCCGCCAAGGGTGGACCAGTTGATGGCCGAAACCAGCATGCTTGTCTGTTCCGCGGTAAAGTAGGTGGGATCATTGGTGGGCGGCGATGCCGCGGTGCCTGCGTTGTCCTCACGGATCAGCAGGGAGGAGTAACCCAGAGTGATGGCATAGCCTTCGGTAGTTATGGCACTGATGGTAAGCCAGTAGGATTTCTCCACAGCGCCGTCCAGATCCAGGTTGGTCTCAGCGGCGGTAAGCGCGATAAGGGCATGCTGTTTGGAGCGATCCGTCCAGGTGGAAGCGGTGAGCGTGTTGTCAAGTACGTCCACGGTTTGGGCGATAACCGGAGCGTCGCTTGTGGTCTGGCTCGCCTTGGCTTCCAGGGTAATGGAGGAGATGTTGGAGACGTTGACGACGTCGGCGCCAAAAAAGAGGCCGAGTTCAATCTGGACGTCGTTGCCGCGCCACAGAGTGGGCGTGGCCCCGGTCAGGTAATCTTTTACAGGTCCGTCCTGATCGGCCAGAACCTGAAGACGAATGCGTTTGCGTGTGAGTTGTTGAGGCATGGTACCTGCAATGGGAACACACGCCACATCCCGCAAACAGGGAGGCCGGGGACACGAGGGAGCAAGGTGAAGAGTTGCGAGGAAGGATATTTTTTCGACGTCTGAAAATGGAAATCTCAGACCATGTTGTCTCGGCGCGGTTTCACTCCGCGGCATAGGGGGCACGGGGAACACGGGCGTCCCTGTCGAGGTTGCGGTGGTGTGTGGTGTCATACAGGGCGATGCGACTTTCCTTCATTTTCACCCACCACCACACCCCCTAACGCTGATGAACCTTCTTGAAGCATTGCAGAGCGATGTGACACAGCGGCTGGAGTCCAGCGCTTTCTTCTCTGATATTACCGTCCTTGCATTGCGTCCATGGGACGACGCCGAAGAAACGGCTGTGCTGGCCGCCGCCGATGACGTGCTTACCGGCGTAACGTTCAAAAACGGCAAAACCGGTGCAGCGGCAATTGTCCAGATGCCAACCATATACGTGACGGAGGAAGGAATGCCCGGACCTTACTTCTCGGCCAAAATCTATGTACGGGTAATGGAGAACCCGACCGTTAACAACGGGCCGGATGGCACTGGCAAGACAGCCGAAGACATGGGGCTGGAAGTGCTGCGCACGCTGCATATGTGGAACCCCGGCTACAGCGGCCCCTTCATGACGTTTAAATGGCGGCCCATGCGCCCGGACTTTGAGTTTACCGGCGGCGCATCATTCAAAGTGGAACTGCTCATTGATCTTGGCCTGACTCCGGAGGTCCGCTGCTTCAGCCCTGTCGCGTCCGGCAACAGCTCGGCGATTACTCTCACAGAAGCATCCGCTGATGCTGACACAGAGATCTGGTACACCACAGATGGCTCTTTTCCTGGTCCGGAAAATCCCGCAGCCACGGAATATACAGCACCGTTCGCATTTCCCGGCGGCTCGGGCGTGCTTCGCGCGGCGTCCTATCATACGGACAAAGGCGGCAGCAACGTGCTTCGCGCCACGTATTCCTGACTCTTAGTTACAAGCCGGCGCATGTGCTGACCTGCAACGTCCAGTGCCTTGTTCCGTACGTTGACTTGCCTCGCTGGCTTCCATGTTTTTTCACAGGTCAATCTGCATTACGTCAACCCTTAACCAAGGATCTCTTACCATGAATAAGTAATACGCAACTCAGCTTTGCTTTTTATTAAGCACAGATACCGGCAAAGATCGGCCTACAATATCTGCCAGCATTAAGTTTCTTTGTTTCCTTTTGTTGTTTCCTTGACATTAGTTCAGTTCACCCCATTGCGATTTAACGATGCGCAATGCTGTTTCTTTCAACCTGCAGTTCTTACATCACACTACCCTTATGGCTATTAATGTATCCACAATTCTGAAGGGACCCGCGCTTGTTAAGTACAATAGCGCCACCTTTTATTCCAAGGGCGATATCACCCTTACCACACAACACCAGACCATGAACGTCGAAGTAGACCGGTATGGCAAGGTGGATGAGCGTGTTCTCGACACGGAAATCAAGGTCACCTTTACGCCTTCAGGCGAGTGGGAAGCCCTCAGCGTTCTGTTCAGCCACGTCACCCGGCCTATCGGCGACTTCATCACCGACAACACCGACAAACCGCTCGTCATCCACACGTTTGCCGGCACGAAGCTGACACTTCACAATGCGGCAATCACCAAAATGCCCAATATTCGCGGCAGCGCCACCGAAACCCTTCTGGCTGAAGTGGAGTTCACCTCGTTTGTGAAAAACAATGTGGAGCGCACCACTGCCAACTCCCGCTGGACCATCGAGAACGAAGCTCTGTCGGACACAACGTTCAACCCCGCTTCCATTCTTGTCCAGAGCTACACCCTGGGCTGGGGCGACGCACCCTGGGACAGCATGAGCACCAAGGACGGTTTCACGCTCGAGTGGACGCTCGGCCTTACTCCCGTCAATACGGATAAGGACGGCGTTGTTACCCAGCAGCTCTCCAATCTGGATGTCGCCGTCAAGGCGCAGGTTCTGGGTATCACGGAATCTGATCTGATGACCAAGATGCTCATCCAGGGTTCGGACGCCGCACGCGGCCGGTCGCTCAGCTCCGAAGCGGACAATCTGGTGATCTCCAGTACGGGCGTGCACATCATTGTGTACGGTGCGGCGCTGAAGACCAGCCCGCAGACGTTCGGGCGTACTTCCCTGCGCATCGGTGAGCTTGAGTGGATTGCGACTCGCACGTTTACCGGCGGCACTGCCAACCCGCTCGTCTTCGTCGGCACCGCAGATCCTGGCGAGTAATCCGCCAGACCAGCGCGAGCGTGACGCCGAACCCTGCATCGGTCCTTTACCGGTTCGGCGTCACGCTTCCTCTGTACGCTCATCTACTCTCTGCCACCACTTTTTCAGTTCCATATAAGTCCGGCGCAACTGCCGGCCTGCATCACTACCCATGTTCCATGTATATTGCTGTTAACAATTTCGTACTTGCGGATGGCATTAATATTCAGGTCCTGACAGGACCATCCGGCTTACAGATTAATGGTGTGGATATCACGCAGCAGGTATCACTGTTGCGGGCAACTTCCATGCGTTTTATTAACCGTGGAAACCGGATGACAAATATCTCGTTCTCAGTAAAGCGCAAACACAGCAGCCTGCTGGATGCGGAGCGCTTTATGCTGGAGCACGAACGCGATTTGCCACGACTGGGTGTACTTACCTTAACCACGCGCGGCTCGGGCGGTTATGAAGTATCTCTCTATATGGCCGAGGCTATTGTAATACCGCAAAGCGTCTATGCAGGTATTACCACGCAGCACACCTACCAGATTCAGGGAGGCGAACTCGTTTCCTCGCGCCCCACCTCATCGTAATTAGCTATTCTGCAAGCATTTCTCCACGTTAGTCGCCTGGTTGCTTTTGATCTTCCGCTTCTTCACCTCCCTTTTCCCCTGTTGATTCCCATGCCACCTATTCTTAAACGTAAACGCATACGCCTGCAGGTCTTTACGGACCAGGACGGGCCGGTGAAAGATTTCCTTACCGGTGCCACTCCGGTTTGCTGGCGCGGCAATGATCTTCAGGTCGAGCTGGGTCTGTTTTTTGGTCCTGAAGTAGTAGACGTGTCGAATCTCTCCACAGTCACCATTGAAGCCAAATGGAGCCAGACCAGCGAAGCCCCCGCCGCTATTTCCAAAACCATCTCGGACTTCGATTCCACGGTAACAGCCTCCACATGGATTGACCTGACCAGGCAGCATGCCGTCGTCCCGCTTACTGCGGCAGAAACGAACATTGATCTCGGCGGCGCCGCGGAAAAAAGCCTGTGGCTGACCATCTCGGCCGTAACCTCCGAGGGATACTCCCTTACACTGGGCACCTCCTGGCTTCTGGTTCGCGAGGATAACACGGGGACGGCAGAAGATCCTCCTCTCAACAATCCCACCTACCTGACTGCCACGGAAGTCATCACATTGCTGGCCGGCAAAGCCGACGAGCCACACGTTCACGATGCGGACGACATCACTACGGGCACGATGGATCTGTCGCGACTGCCGGCGATCCCGGTCAGCAAAATCGACGCGTCAGGAACGCCGTCCAGCACCAATTTTCTCCGTGGCGACGGGCAATGGGCTGTCCCTGCGGGCAGCGGCGGGGAAGGAAGTACGGACTGGGGAGCGATCGGTGGAACGCTCAGCGATCAGACAGATCTGCAGACGGAACTTGAAACGCTGGCCGACAGCCTTGCAGACCTCGAATCAGATCTCTCCACGGGTCTGGCCGGCAAAGCCAGTATTACTCACACTCACAGCGCGTCTGATATCGCGAGCGGTATTCTGGACGAATCGCGCTTGCCTGCCGTGACTCCCGCCATGCTGGATGCCTCCGCCGGCACGCCGGATTCCACAACGTTCTACCGGGGCGACGGAACATGGGCTGTGCCGCCGGAAAGCACCAGTATTGACTGGGGTGATATCGCGGGAACCCTGGCTGATCAGACCGACCTGAATGCGGCTCTGTCCGCCATTACCGATGATGTCACCGATCTTTCCTCTGGTCTGGCAGGAAAGGCGGCCGCCATGCATGCGACGGAACACATAACCGGTGGCTCCGATATTATCCCCGGTGCCGTAGCTTCCGGTGCCAGCGGTCTGATGAGCGGCGTGGATAAAGCCAAGCTGGACGGCATTTCTGCGGGTGCCAATGCTTACATTCATCCCAATCATACCGGCGATGTTACCAGCAGCGGCGACGGGGCGACCACCATAGCTTCCGGATCTGTAACTCTGGCCAAAATGGCCGCGCTGGCTGCCAGTTCCCTGATCGGTAACAATACCGGCAGCTCTGCCACTCCCCTGGCGCTTTCGGCTTCTCAGACTCGCACATTTCTAAGCCTTGTGCCTGGCACCGATATCCAGGCCTACGACGCCGAACTGACCGCAATAGCAAGTCTGACCTCCGCCGCCGATAAGCTTCCCTACTTCACGGGCAGCGCTACCGCCGCTCTTGCTGATATTACCGCGGCAGCCCGTGCCATCCTGGCTATCGCGTCCATTGTTAAAGGAGATCTGGTAGCGGGTACTGGCAGCAATACCGTGGCTAAACTTAATGTGGGTTCCAACGGCCAGGTACTCACTGCCGACAGCGCTGAAACCACCGGTATGAAGTGGGCACCCGCTTCCGGAGGAGGCGCAAGTCTTCCGTCCGGCGTTATCATTCCCTTCGCCGGTGCCTCCGCCCCTAGCGGATGGGTATTGTGCAGCGGACGTACCATCGGCAGCGCCTCAAGCGGCGCTACTGAACGCGCCGATGCCGACTGCCAGAATCTCTTTACGCAACTCTGGACGGAATACTCCAATACAACGCTGCCCATCCAGACAAGCGCCGGGGCAGCCAGCACGCGTGGCGCCAGCGCATCCGCGGACTGGTCCGCCAATAAACGCATCACCGTTCCGGACATGCGGGGCCGCACTGTAATCGGCCTCGATAATATGGGAGGCACCACCGCATCGCGTATGACGAGCGCCGGCAGCGGCATTACTGGCACCACCCTCGGTGAAGTGGGCGGCGCGCAGACTCACATGCTCAACACGAGTCAGATGCCTACACACACGCACAGCGTTACCGCACGCTACGCCACCTCATCCGCAGCTCATTCCCATGCGTTCGTTGGCGGGCTGGCGGAGGCAGCCAATACATCGGACGGCCTGTCGACAATAAATGCCGTCGGATCAAATGGCAGTGGAACGGCCCACAACAATACGCAGCCCAGCATCGTTACGGCTTACATCATTAAACTTTAACGGTCCGACCACCCGCTGCGTTATATGCTCTCCATCCCCTCCTCTCCTTTCCTTTCCTACAGGCCGTACACGTTGTACGGCAGCACAGGGTGCGATTCAAAGTGGAGCAAAGGAGCGAGAATATCGGCAATAACAATCCAATGTTCTACCTCTTCTTCTTCTTGGTCCCCCCTTGGTACCCTCTTTGTATCTTCGTGGTAAAATTCCCCCCTTTCGCAGACGCAAACGATGCAGAATGGAAAAGACAGGGGGATTTCACCACGAAGATACAAAGAGGGTACCAAGGGGAGACCAAGAAGAGGCGGAAGGAAATGGGTAATATAGTGTTAAGAAAAACTTGATGCCTTTTTTAGCTCCACTTTGAATCGCACCCGGCAGCACAAAGCCGGCTACTTTCTGCTTGCCCCTCCCCCCACCGGCAGGCGACAATGCTCGTTTTCTCTGATTCCCGAATCTTCTCTCTATATCCCCCTCCCCTATGGGCACTTCTACGAATACAGATCCCGCATTGATGGCCAAGATTGTGGCGCTGTGCAAAACGCGCGGCTTTATCTACCAGTCTTCTGAAATCTATGGGGGCCTGAATGGAGCGTGGGATTACGGTCCGCTGGGCGCTGAACTGAAGCGCAACCTCAAGGACTACTGGTGGAAGTGCATGACGCAGTATCGCGACGATATCGTGGGCATGGACGGCTCCATTCTGATGAACCGCGCCGTGTGGAAGGCATCCGGCCACGAGGCGACCTTCTCGGATCCGCTGGTCGACTGCAAAGCATGTAAGAGCCGGTTCCGCGCGGATCAGATTGATCCCCTGCCCGACGGCTCGCGCCAGACCAAGTGCCCGACCTGCGGAGGCGAACTGACCGAACCGCGCCAGTTCAACCTGATGTTCAAGACCTACGTCGGCCCCGTAGAGAACGACAGCGGCGTGACATACCTGCGCCCCGAAACCGCACAGGCCATGTTTGTGCAGTTCAAGAACGTGCTGGATTCCTCTCGAAAGAAGCTGCCGTTCGGCATCGCGCAGATCGGCAAGGCGTTCCGCAACGAGATCAACCCGCGCAACTTTACCTTCCGCTCCCGCGAGTTTGAGCAAATGGAAGTGGAATTCTTTGTGAAGCCGGATACCGGTTTCGAGTGGCTGGATAAATGGCTGGAAGCCCGCCTGAGCTGGTACGAGGCGATTGGTATCCCGCGCAGCAAGATTCATGTGCTGACCGTGCCGGACGACGACCGTGCCTTTTATTCCAAAGGCACCTACGATCTGGAATATGAGTTCCCGTTCGGTATCCAGGAGCTGGAGGGCATTGCCTACCGCACTGATTATGATCTGACGCAGCACCAGAATGCGAGCGGCAAGTCGCTGGAATACTTCGACGAAGACACGAAGGAGAAGTTCATTCCGCACGTGGTGGAGCCCAGCGCCGGTGTGGACCGCACCATTCTGGCCCTGATCTGCCAGGCTTATGCCGAGGAAACCGTAACCGACGCGAAGGGAAATGCCGACACGCGCACGGTGATGCGTTTCACGCCGCGCATGGCGCCGATCAAGGTGGCCGTTCTGCCGCTGCTGAAGAACAAGCCCGCACTGGTGGAGAAAGCAAAGGAAGTGCTGGAGCTTCTGCGCCCCGTCTGCAAGACGCACTACGCGGAAACCAGCGCCATTGGCCGCCGCTACCGCAGCATGGACGAAATCGGCACCCCCTGGTGCGTCACCATCGATTTCGAAACGCTGGAAGGTATCAAAAACGAAGACGGCTCCCTGGGTGAAAAGGAAACCGTAACCTTGCGCCACCGCGACAGCATGAAGCAGGAACGCATCGCCATTGCGGACCTCGCCAGGTATTTCCGCGAAGCGCTGGTGTAGCTCGCAGTTCTGCAGTTCTTCGGTCGCAAAAGTTCATCGGAATTGCCGGGGGTGAATGTAGAATTCCCCCGGCAAGGCAAACCGTTTTCGTATTACGTTATCGAACTTTACCTTACGGTATGATGCGAGCAACCTGATCAGGATAAGCGGAGCGCGTTTATTTTATTAGAAAATGGAGAAAAGTAGAAAAGCAGAGAACGGGATATAAGAATAGCTAAGTAGCGTAGCTCTTTGTTAAAAAAGGTACTTTGCTAATCCCCGTTCTCTGCTTTTCTACTTTTCTCCTTTTTCTAATGAAATAAAAACGCTATGCCGAGCCTTATAAGGTAGCTCGCATCCTGTGACATCACCTTTAGCGCGTCCCGGACTCCCTTCAGCTACCCGCTACGCAGCCGGTGCAGACGCAGGCATGGATATCGTTTTCTTCGCCTTCAGCGAATGAATTTCCTCCAACTCCTCACAGATGTGGCGGACGCACAGCGGGCCTTCGTAGATGAATCCCGTGTAAATCTGCACCAGCGATGAGCCGTGATGCAGCTTCTCCTCCGCGTCCTTGCCCGTGAAGATGCCGCCCACGCCAATGATCGGCATCTTGCCCTTGGTGCGAACGTGAATGTAGCGCACAATCTCTGTGCTTGGCTGACGCAAAGGCGCACCGCTAAGGCCGCCCATCTCCTTGCACTTCACCGAGCTCTTGTCGATCGTCGTGTTAGTCGCAATGATTCCCTGCAAACCGCATTCCGTCACCGCCTCAATCACCCCATCGATTTCCGATGGAGTCATGTCCGGCGCGATCTTCACCAGCATAGGCACGCGCGCGGCTTCATTGTTCGCGACCACCAGGGGGCGCAGGACGGAGATAAGCGCGTCGCGATGCTGCAGCGCACGCAGGCCGGGAGTATTGGGCGAGCTGATGTTGACGGCGAAGTAGTCGGCATACTTATGCAGATGCTTGTAGCAGGCGACGTAATCGTCCGGCGCATTCTCCAGGGGTGTCGCCTTGCCCTTGCCTATATTAATGCCTACGGGAATCGCGGGCCATTGCCGGGCTTTCTTCAGCGCGGCAAGCCGCGACGCCACCACGGTCGCGCCATCATTGGGGAAACCCATGCGATTGATCAGCGCTTTATCCGCCGCCAGCCGAAAAATACGCGGCGTAGGGTTGCCGGGCTGCGGCAGCGGAGTCACCGTGCCGATCTCCATATAACCAAAGCCGAGCGCCTCCCAGCCCGGCAGCGCCAGAGCATTCTTGTCGAAACCAGCTGCCAGCCCTATGGGATTGCGGAAACGCAGGCCGAAGACCTCGCGCTCCAGGCTGGGGTAAGTGCCTTGCGCCAGGCGCGATATAGTGGAGGCCGCGCCGCTTCGCAGCATCGCCAGCGCCGCATGGTGTGCCATCTCCGGCGACATGGTAAAGAGCATCGGGCGGACTAGCTTCTCGTAAAGCGCGGTGATCATGTGCGGCCCATCCTAGGACATGGCGCGCCGGGAGGAAAGAAGAGAGAATTTTGGCACGAAATTTTGGCGTTTTAATGCCGAAATAGGTCAACAGATTAGTATAGCCATGATAACCATGCTCTGACATTTCTTATATTTCCCTTTATTTTCTGCTACGATGTGCCGATATTACCCGGTCACTTTCCTCTTTTGCGACTTCCCGCTTCCGCCGCTGTATCCATGAGATCTCCGAACTTGCCATCCTTCTCTGTCATCTCCCCTGATCCGCAAATTATTGAATTGCGGCATCGGTCTGGTGTGGCGCGCTTTGCCCCCCAGCATGGCGGACGCCTGATGAGCTGGACGGTCAATGACACCCCCATTATTCACTGGCCCGACGATGTGGACTGGAGCAAAGCGAAATCGGTGCGCGGTGGCAATCCCCTCCTCTTCCCCTTCATAGCCCGGCACATGGTGGACGGCCGCCAGGGCGTGTGGCGCGATGCGGATGGAAAAGAGAGGAACGTGCCGATGCACGGTTTCGCCCGGGAGATGCCCTTCCAGATCCGCACTCTTAAAGGCGGCCCTGAAGCCAGCTCGGCCAGCATAGGATTGCGGCTCGTTTCCAACGAGCAGACGATGGAGGGCTACCCGTTCCCCTTCATCTTCGACGCCGTCTATACCCTGCGCGACAACGCCCTGGAGGTCGCCGTTACCGCGACGAATACCGGCACCGAACCCATGCCCTACTACACGGGTCATCACTTCTACTTCGCCCTGCCCAGCGCCGAACGCGGCCAGTGGCGCCTGGAGCTCCCTGCCGAACAATGGGGCCGCCAGCGCGAAGATGGCACGATCGCCCGCATGGAAGCCCCCCTCAAGGGCAATGAATCGGTCTTCTCCATCGACGACGAGAACCTGAGGGATCGCTTCCACCTGGGCGGCGACTTCGGCGGCATCGTCAAGTTGTATCGCCCCGGCACCCTGCCCAATGCCGAAGGCGCAGGCGGACATGGCGGCACCTACATTGTACTGGATCTGCGCCAGCGTAGCACGGAACTCACCTAGTACTGCGTCACCACCTGCACCCAGGCCGCCGACTCGGACTACTATTGTGTGGAGCCCTGGCTGGGCCTGCCCAATGCAATCCACCACGGCGAAGGCCTGCGCTGGCTGGCGCCAGGCGCCTCGGAGAAAGCAGTCGT
>JBGGNE010000508.1:0-8240 GCA_041287705.1 Methylacidiphilales bacterium
GCGATGTCCGCCGCCGGGAGCAGCGTCGGCGTCCCGCCGCCCAGGTAGAGGGTCTCGAGGTTGGGCGTGTGGGCTACGATTCCGGCAACGGAATGCGCGCCTTCATCTCCGATGGCGTCGGTGCCGAGCATCAGGCTGCGGATTGCGGTGTTGCCCCGCAGCGCGCCGATAACGCGCCGGCACCCTTCGACGCCCAGGCTTTGTTTGCACAGATCAAGCCGCCCATCCGGCTGCACGGTGCCGCGCGGAAAGGTGACGGCCCGGGAATCGGTCCTGCCGGAAGCGAGGTACTCGAGCAACGGATCGAGCTCGGCCATAGGGTAAGGCGGCTGCCGCAAAGGCTGCGGCGCCGGACAATGCAGCGGATTATGATCTGCGGTCGCGGCCGGACTCCGCCCAGCGTCCACCAACTCGCCCTTTTCTACCCCGCCCACTTCTGATTCAGGAAAAGTCATATTAAAAGAAGTTTGTTGGTGTGTTATTATATTAGAAATATTGAAAAGAATGAAGATATCATTAGTTATTAACTTAATGCGTTACCTATTTGCGTTCCCCGTTCTCCGTTTTTCTACTTTTCTCCCTTTTCAAGTAAAAATAAACACGCGATGCCGAGCCGGATAAGGCTGCTCGCATCATATCGTGGATAGTATCATATCATATCCTCGCTCATGTAATACCCGTTGGCTCTGCTCCCATCATACACAATCACCAGGCGTAGGGTTGATAATCCTTAAGAAAATAGCCGTGCCAGGCCGACGCGGGATCTGTAATGCCGCGCACGATCGGATCGTACAGCCGCGCCATGCCGTCGATCGCGTCCAGCGGCGGCACAAAATGCTGCTCCACGTGCGTGCGCGACTTCTGCGGAAACGGATTCTCGTCCGTGATCCACCCCGTGTCCACGCTGTTCATCCAGATGTCGTCCCGGGCGAAATCCGCCGCGGATGTGCGCGTGAACATGTTCAGCGCCGCCTTGGCCATGTTGGTGTGCGGATGCCGCGCCGTCTTGCTGGTACGCGCAAACTGCCCCTCCATGGCCGACACGTTAATGACAAAGCGCGGTCGCAGCGGACTGCGCTTCATCAGCGGACGCAGCCTGCACGCGATAATGAAGGGCGCCGTCTGATTGATCAGCACCGCCTCCAGCAACTCCGTGGTGGAGACCTGTGTGGCCGTGGCCGACCAGCTGTTTTCGGGGCGAAGATCCACCTGCTGACCGTCAAGATCCAGCATCCCCGGCGGGCACCAGGGATCCACCGTCGTCGCCCCCGTCGCCCACGAGAGTGAGGATGAGCCCGTGGGTGAGGGTGTGGCTGAGCGATCCGCCAACGCCGCATACGGCGCCGCACTACCAATCAGCGACGCCAGGGCGGCCGGTAGCGACTCCGTTTCCCCGGTGCGCAGGTGCTCATAAAAGGCCGGCTGGCGGCGGATCGTCTGCGCGGCATTATTGATCAGAATATCGATCCCCTGAGGCAGCGTCTGCGCCAGGTGCTGCGCAAAGCGTTCAACCACAGGCAGATTGCGCAGATCCAGCCCGTAAATCCGCAGACGCTCCGACCATGCCGCAAAGTCCGGTTCCCGGCCAAAACGCGACGCCGCATCCTGTGGAAAACGGCTCGTCACGATAACGCGCGCCCCATCGCGCAGCAGCCGCAGCGCCATCTGATACCCTATCTTGATGCGCCCGCCCGTCAGCAACGCCGTGCGCCCGGCAAGATCCACGCGCTGAAACCGCTTCTGGTAGTTCACCTCCGCGCACGCCGGGCAATGCATATGATAATGATGATGCACCTCCGAAAAGAGCTTCTTGCACACATAGCACGGACGCGGCGTATGCAGCCGTCGCTGTGCCACCACTGCCCCACTCTTCTGCTCATGCTCCGGCTCCTCGCCAGCCTCTGCATCATCATCTGCCTCGCTCGCTAGCGCGCAAGGCTGAGGCGCCGCACGAAGCATGGGGTGATTCAGAGCCGCATTCGCCTTCCACAGACTTGTTTCCGCCACTATTTCACGATCCGCCAGACCGGCTTCCAGGCGCTGCCGTTTCTTGGCATTGCGCGAAAGCTTCGTCACCAGCCCCTTCAGCGTCATCACATCCAGCGCCGCATCCGGGTTCCGCGACAGGACCTGCAACACCTTAATGCACGTGTGCCATTCCGCCTCCGTAAAAGATCGGGACGAGCCCCGCTGGCCTGGCGAACTGGACGGATTGGACATGGGGTGAAGTGCAGAGAAGCAGAGGTGCAGCGGGTTGCGCTCGATGGGACTCGAACCCACATCTCTTGCCTGCAAGACAAGTGTCATTCCATTAGACCACGGCGCAATCTGTCCCAGCGTGAGGGAAGTGAGGGTGTCAGGAGGATGACACAAGTCTTATGAAATCGCAATACTAAAGGAGTGTAAGTATCATGTTGTAAGACAATTATGTACTTCAGGCCGGATAGCTCCGCGACCTGCCACGCTAGTGCCCGGAAAGAAAGGATAACGCCAGCGGGGCTCGAACCCGCATCTCCCGCGTAGCACACGGGCGTCTTTCCATTGGACCATGGCGGAAACCGGCTGGGTTCGAACCAGCAACTCCCATTTGGGGTAGGCGTCTTTCCATTTGAACGACAGCTTCAGGGCTAAGCATGTCACAACGTGTTGTGCTTAATCAAGATATAAAAGCTGGAGTTGATTTTGGGATGATGGCAAGGCGAGACAGAGGAAGTGCATGAGAATAATGCATGACCGAATTCTCAATGCGGCCAGCGCCCAAAAGCGACCCTGCATTTATACCAAATAACTCGGCGAATTCATCTTATCCCCTTTTCGTGCTTTTCTCTGCTTTTCGTGCCTTACGTGTAAATAAAACATTGCTAGTGTTGTAGCGCTTCATCTCTTAGAAAAGAGCAACATTCATTAACACGTAAGGCACGAAAAGCAGAGAAAAGCACGAAAGGGGAAGGTTAAAAACTACGTACAGATAGATCTTTCATTACCCTTACCTCTCCACTTCCTCTGCTTTCCTACCAAAACACACGCACGGGAATGGAGAAGGGATGTAACAGCTACATCTCCTTCTCATACACACACTCTCTCCACCGCCACTGCCCCTGCACGCCACCCCGCGATGGATTGTACTTAACTGGCACACCAAACGTACGACATAAGAAGATAAACCTTTATCCTTCCACGCCCCAGCGCCGTCCTTTTCTCCGGTCTCGACAAAGGCGCCGCCGCTACGCATCCGCCGCCCGCTTCGGGTGCCCTTTTGACCATTGCTCTTGTATCACATCGCTGGTAGGGTATTGGACATCTCGTCTCTATTTTCAATGAACGCCACACCCCCCGAATCCTTTCCCGCCACCCCTTCGTCAGCGCCAGTCGCAGCCCCCGCAGCACCACTCCTGTACGAATCACACTCCCACACCACCCTGTGCAAGCATTCCGTGGGGCACCCCGAAGAGTTTGCAGCCGTGGGGTTTGCGCGAGGATTAAAAGGGCTCATCGTGACGTGTCATTGCCCCATGCCCAACGGCTACTCCGCCGGCGTACGCATGTCGCCCGAGCAGTTTCCTGAATACCTGCAACTGGTGCGCGGCACCGCCGAAACCTGGGCGGACCGCATGGACGTTCTGCTTGGCCTGGAAAGCGATTACGTGCCCGGTATGGAAGGATGGCTGGAAAAGCTACATACAGAAGCCGAATTTCACTATATATTAGGCTCTGTACATCCCCATATTGCGGAGTACAAAAAGAAGTACTATAACGGCGATCCATTCGATTACCAGAAGCTCTACTTCACCCACCTGGCCCAGGCGGCCGAAACCGGCCTCTTCGACAGCCTCGCCCACCCGGATCTCGTTAAAAACGAGAAGCCGAAGTACTGGAACGTCGAGAAGATTCTTCCCTACATATGCGCGTCGCTCGACCGCATAGCAGCCACCGGCATCGCCATGGAGCTGAATACGTCCGGCCTCAATAAATCCTTCCCGGAGATGAATCCCGGCCCGGTAATCCTGAAGGAAATGGCCGCGCGCGGTATCCCCGTAGTGCTCGGAGCCGATGCTCACCGCCCTACACGCGTTGCCGATAAATATGAAGAAGCGCTGGCTCTGTTAAAAGAAGCCGGATTTAGCCATATCCGCGTCTATAAACACCGCAAACCGCAATCCATCGCCATAGAAGACGCCCTGAACAGCCTGCGCCCCATCCAGCCCGCAACACCTGCGCCCGCCGCGTAACGTAGTAGGCAGGAGTAGAAGGAGATGGAAAGTAATTTAACCACCAAGACACAAAGTCACCAAGTTGGGACAGGGATAAGTGGGAGATGTAAAAGCGAAACGCTCCCGGTTGCCCAGGAGCGTTACTTCCCTCTATCCGCCTACTTTGCTGCTTCTTCGTCCTTAAGGCTTTGCATGTCTATGACAAAGCGATATTTCACGTCGCTCTTTAACAGGCGATCGTAGGCGGTGTTTACATCCTGAATCCTGATCATCTCGATGTCCGAGGTGATGCCGTGTTCGGCGCAAAAATCCAGCATCTCCTGCGTCTCCGCGATGCCGCCGATGAGCGATCCGGCGAAGTTGCGGCGACGGAAAATGAGCTGGAACGCCGCGATCGGAAGCGGATCCTCCGGAGCGCCTACCAGGCAGAGCGTGCCATCGCGTTTCAGCAGATTCAGATACGCGTTGATGTCGTGCTGCGCGGAAACGGCATCCAGAATGAAGTCGAACGAGCCGGCCTGGGCCGCCATTTCATCTTCGTTCTTCGAGATAACGACCTCCTTGGCGCCCAGGCGCAGAGCGTCCTCTTTCTTGCCGGGCGACGTGGTAAAAAGCACGACATGCGCGCCGAATGCACTCGCGAACTTTACGCCCATGTGACCCAGACCGCCCAGACCCACAATGCCGACCTTCTGGCCGGGGCCCACCTTCCAGTGCTTTAGCGGCGAGTAGGTGGTGATGCCCGCGCAAAGCAGGGGCGCGGTTGCCGCCAGATCCAGCTTGGGCGAGATCTTCAGGACAAACGCTTCGTCTACCGTGATAGCCGTGCTGTAGCCGCCGAAGGTGTTGGGTGTGTTGTGTTTGGGCTCGGGGCTATTGTAGGTGAGCGTGAAGCCGTTGTCGCAAAGCTGCTCCTGGCCGGCCTGACAGCTGGCGCAGGTTCGACACGAATCGACCATACAGCCGACCGCTGCGAGGTCGCCCTCCTTAAACCTGGTGACTTTGCTGCCCACCTTGACGACGCGCCCGACGATTTCGTGGCCGGGCACGCACGGGTAAATAGTGTTCTTCCATTCGTTGCGGACCGTGTGAAGGTCCGAGTGACAGACGCCGCAGTAGAGGATATCTATCTGGACATCAAGAGGTTCGGGGTCGCGGCGCTCGAAGCTGAACGGCGCCAGTGCCGATGATGCTGACTGTGATGCGTAAGAAGTGCAGCTATACATGTTAGCTAATAAACTTGGCGGATTCCGTCAAATGTCAAATGTCAAAAGTGCATTCTTAAGACTTGGCGTGTTCTGCATATGCTGATCTGAGGTTGTCTTAGTGCAATGTAATTGCATGTATAGAAATATGCATGCCCTGATTCTGTACGAGTCTCTCTGGAAATATTCTGCTGAAGAATTGCTTAAGTTACTTATGAATATTACCTTGTAATACTGGATTGCACAGCCGTTTCCTTTTCTCTTTGCCCCTGCTGGGATGAAGAAAAGAACATGACCGGATAAAGTAAAAATACAAGATACGCCAGGATGCGAGCTACCGGTACAGGCTCGGCATTACGTGTTTATTTTATTAGAAAAAGGAGAAAAGTAGAAAATCGGAGAACGAGGAAGGGAAGGTATCAATTTCTTTTCCTAATCAGTTAATAGCCATAAGTAGTACAATCAGAGAGAATAGACAAAATTATCCTATTCCTGTTCTCCGATTTTCTACTTTTCTACTTTTCTAATAAAATAAACATGCTATGCCCGGCTGGAGAAGGTAGCTCGCATCCTGTAATTATTTCTATGACCATGCTGCACATGAACATAGATATATAGTGAAATCTACATATACATCCCGCACGTACGAAGCGCAGGGGAACGCACAGACACCGCGCGTGCTTTCAGAGGAAGGTGCTTGCTTTGCCCGGCATGGGCTGAGTTCCACCAACTATGGCTCTCGTAGCCTGTGGGCAAAAAACCAGCGTGACGATGGATGAAAATGAGTGCATAAGTAGTGGCGTAAGTCGTTTCTTCCCTGCGGCACGCCTCGCCCTTTTCCCATGAGCAACCCGGATCCGCCCTACCATACGCCCCCGCCTCGACGCACGGGCGCGCCTCCGCCGTTGCGTCAGGGCCCTCCGGGGCCGCCACCACCACCGCCGCCACCTTTTGCCGGAGACTTTTCCCAGGACCAGCTCCATACGCCGCCCCCGTTGCGTCGCGGACCTCCAGGGCCGCCGCCCATGACCACCTCCAGCGGTCGCGAGGAAGACTTTGCCGATGCCACGTATGATCCGGATCTGGATGCCCGCAGTTCGCTGCAGCAGCCGAGCGATCCCGGCGTGCCGCGCGGTCACGATATGCTGCTGACCGGGGATCTGCCGGAGCAATCCAGCCTGTTGCAGGGTGCCGCGGCCCGTCCCGGCCCCGAGCCCAATACCGACCCCGCCAGCTGGCGCGTGCCCGGCGATAACCGCCCGGTCAAACTTGCCAGCAGCTTTAGCTGCCCCAACTGCGGTGCGGGCGTTACCGTGCGCGCCGAAGGGCAATCACTAAGCGTGGTGTGCAGCCACTGCGCCTCCGTCATCGACAGCGCCGATCCGAATCACCGGATTTTGTCCAAGGCGAAGGCGCGCCAGAAATACGCGCCGCTTATCCCGCTGGGCACGCGCGGCAAGCTCTTTGGCTCCACCTGGGAGGTCATCGGCTTTATGCGCCGCACGGACGGCACCGGCGTCTACCCGTGGTTCGAGTACCTGCTGTTCAATCCGTGGCGCGGATTCCGCTGGCTGGTGAACTCCAACGGCCACTGGAGTTTCGTCTCCATGACCAAGGGCCGGCCGCACCCCGTGGGTTTGCCGGACAACCCCATGGGGGCGCATGCCTCGGAACATATCGAGTTGGAAGGCATAGAATACAAGCGCTTTCTGACCGGGCAGGCTGTCGTCAGCTACGTCTACGGCGAGTTTTACTGGCAGGTCTCCACAAAGGATCGCGTGTCGGTGGCGGACTTTATCTCGCCACCTAAAATGTTGTCCATGGAGAAGGACAACGACGAGATCGTGTGGTCCGTGGGCGAGTACGTGGAGCCAGAGGTGGTGGAGGAGGCGTTCAAGGTCTCCCTGCCTACGCCGACGGGTGTCGCGGCCAATCAGCCGAATCCATATTCCCGGGCAAGCACCCGCATGTTTCTGATGGCGGTGTTCTTCTACGCGCTCATCATCGTGGGGCAGATGTACAACATCATCGCGTCGCCCAACAGCCGTGTCGTCAGCCAGTCGTTCACCTACACGCCCAAGCCTGCCGACGCCACAGCCGGCACCAACCCGACACCCGCCAAAGCGGGGACTGGTACCTCCGCTACTTCTCCACCCGCCGCCGGAGCGACGCCAACGCCCGCGGTGCCGGATTATGTTACAAAAGAATTTGAGATAACGTCCTCCTCCAGCAACATCGATATTGATATTAACGCCAATGTGAATAACAACTGGCTGTCGTATAACCTTGTTCTGGTGGATACAAAGAACGACAAGAACTACCTGGCTCAGGGCGAAACGTCTTACTACAGCGGGTCCGATTCCGATGGATCGTGGTCGGAAGGAAGCCAGTCCTTCAGCACGACATTCGAGAGCGTTCCGCGCGGCCGCTACCGCCTGGAGATCGACCTGGAAGCGGACGAGAAGCTGACGCAGCCGGTAAGCTTCACCATCATAGGCTACGAAGGCGCGCCGGTGTGGCAGAACTTTGTGCTGGTGGGCCTGGCGCTATGCGTGCTCCCCATCTGGGCCATGGCTCGCAGCGGCTCATTTGAAAGCGCCCGCTGGTCCGAAGGAGATTCCGGCGAGGATGATGATTAAGGCGGCGTACCTCTTTGCTCCCTGTTCTCACCGTTCCCACCGCTATTCGGCGGGTGCATCTACGTCCATCAACTGGCCGATGGTGGTGGCGTAGACGTAGGCGCGGGCGGGTTTGCCTGTCAGGGCGGAGAGTGCCCGGGCGTAGGCCTGGAGCTGGGGGGCGTACATCAGTCTCAGTTCGTCGG
>JBGGNE010000509.1:0-7881 GCA_041287705.1 Methylacidiphilales bacterium
AATCCATCGATAAGGCTCTCATCTCTCAATCTACCACAGCAACGTAATAAAGTATACACTTGAACCAGGACCGCTCTAGCTTACAAATACCCATGTGAAGCTATTTGGGAATGCTCAGTAGTTGAGGTCTAAGTATCATCAGTGCCCTCAGCAGAATGCTCGCAGCGTGTTAAGGTTGCGAGGGCGTAAAGACGGTTTCAGGGATGACTTCCTGCGACGAAAGGTGGAGCAGCGAGGGAACTGATAGAGTCTCTCCTTCATAGCTGATCTTGAAGTAGGTACCCTGGATATACAAGTAGTCACGTTCGTTCAGGTTATTGCGACCACGAGTGGCGTTGAAGGCGGTGAGGTCCATCGTTTCCACGGGGCTCGGACCGGGCGGCGTAGGTGGCAGCGGGGTGATTGAGGCTGGGCGGATGGCGAAGACGGGACTTGAGGGATCGAGCGTTACTATGTAGATCGGATTGAGCGCGGCCAGATTGCTAATGTCGAAGGAATAGAGGTCAATCGCTTCTCCCGGTGCACGCAAGAGCACGCCTTTGAGCATGAGGCCCGGCGCTCCGCCACCGATGGAGTAGCCGAACGTGATGGGATCAGCCTCGCCGAACGTTTTGCCCTGGCCAGCGTCAGCCAGGATGCTGACCGGGATACCGAGGTTGGTGAGCGTAAAGAAGACACCGCCGGATGGCACGCCGGCCACCACCACATGATAAGTGCCGACGGCCTCCGCAGCGGTGAGAGTGAATGTGGCGCTGGCCGTCCCTCCAGAGACAACGATGGGCTTCGTTAGAACACCGCTAGCGGTGGGGCCGGACCCGGGTACCATCAGGGTGATGCTGGCCGTGCCAGAGGCGCCGGTGAAATCGGTGAGGCCGGGATCAAGCGCGACAAGGCTGACGACGAGTGGCTGGGCAAAAGCGGTGCCGATCACAGCGCTCTGGTTGTTGCCGCCGGCGACGATGTACGCAAAACCGCGGCTCTCGTACGCACCGATATCCGGATTGCCGTCGGAGCGTTGCACGCCGCGTTGGTCGAAGGTCCCGACCAGGGCGGGGTTGCCGGAGTTCAGCGCCGCACTGCCGGGCAGCAGCGCCATGGTCTGCGTCGGGCCGCCGTAGTTGCCCAGTGCGGCCAGGCCGGGATTTGTGATGCCGGTACGGGTGGTCGATGCGATCGGGGGCGCAGTAACCGCCGCATAATTTCCTACGATGTTATAGCCGTTATCGTGAAATGTACCGGCAAGCCGCGACCAGTCGTAGCCGATATTTCCGGACAGAATCGAGTTCCCAAGCGTGAAGGTGTTCTTCGACACGACTCCCGCTCCTCCGGACGAAGAGGTATCGCGGGAAATGTTTCGGGATATTGTGGAGCTGTTGATGTTCAATGTGCCGCCATTCTGAAACCACGCGCCGCCCTGGTTGGCCTCATTGTCGGCAAAAGTGGAGTTGGTGACGTTGGCTATCGACCCAGACTGGAACACTCCTCCGCCCTGGGAGGATGCGCCTGTCGCGATATTGCCGGAAATGGTGGAACCGGTAATCGTCAGAATGCGCACACTCAGAATGCCGCCAATATTTACCGCCGTATTATCGCTAACAGTGGAGTTGAGGAGCGAGAGAGCCCAGCGCCTGGATGCCACCGCTGGTATGGCTTATGTTCCGTGTGATCAGGGAGGTATCGATGTTGAGCGTCGTATTTGTATCGACGTAAATACCACCGCCTGCGTTGCCGCTGAAATTGCCCTCAATCGTGCTATTCCTGATAGTGGCTGTGTTGGCAACCGCACTTGTGAGTAAAAGGCCGCCGCCGTTGCCGCTGAAGTTATAGGAAACGGTGGACCCTGTCAGTGTCAGCGCGCCCCCCTGGCTGTAGATGCCGCCGCCCGCTCCTCCGTAGTTCCCGTTGATGATCGTGTTCGTGATCAGGATCGGTGTAGCTGCAGTCGTTTGGGCAATGTCAATACCGCCGCCGGCGATACTACCAGTGTTTCCCACGATTGAGGAGCCGTCTATGGTCAGCAGACCTGCGCTCTCAATGCCGCCGCCGAATGCAAATCTGATGCTGTTTCCGGAAATATCGCTCGCCGTAATGTTCAGGCTGCTGGAACCGTCGCTATAGATTCCGCCTCCATAGCTTTGCGCGGTGTTCCCCGCCACGATGGAGTTGTTAAGCGTTATGACGGAGGACTCGGCGTAGATGCCGCCACCGTTACTTGTCAGCGATTGATTAGCAACGATCGTAGATCCGGTGATGGTAACGAGAGCGTTGAACAGATCGAGCCCGCCGCCATTCCGTGACGCGCTGTTGGAGGCGACAATCGTGTTGATGAGGGAAAGCCCGCCGGTACTGAGTATACCGCCTGCATCGTTAGGAGATGTGTTGGAAACGATGGAGGAATTGGTAATCGTTACAAGGCCGCTACCATAGTTCATGACCCCGCCGCCGGCATTTATTGCCGTGTTCGCACTCACTATCGTGTTGTCGATCGTTGCCTCGTTGATAGTCTCGATGCCGCCGCCCTGACTGCCCGTGTTGTAGGAGATGACGGAGCCGCTGATGGACAGCAGTGTGCCCGTGCTGTAAATACCGCCGGCGTCTCCGGTGGCGGTGTTGTTGGCAATCGTGGAATTCGTGAGGTTCAGGCCGCCATTGTTGGCGATACCGGCGCCGCTGCCGCCTGAAGTGTTGCTTTGTATTGTGGTGCCGGTGACCAGAGCGTTCGCACCGGTCGCGATGTACAGACCGCCGCCATCCCCCGTGGTAGTGTTGTTGTAGACGCGGGAGTTGCTGAGAGTGAGATCGCCGCTGGCAGCGTAAATGCCGCCGCCGAAGTTGCTTCCGGATGCATCTGACCCGGTGCCGTTAGTAATGCCAAGCGCATTGAGGGTGACCGCATTGCCTGTGCCGGAATCGACGGTAAAGACGGTGCCGAGGTGGTTGCCGTTAACGATGATGCTGGGACCCGAGGTGGCGCCGTACCCGGGCTGTGTCGCCCCGTTGATCACCACGGAGTTGAGGATTTGGAAGCCCGTCGTGTCGGGCGTGGCGCGGATTGCCTCGGTTATGGTCCACTTGCCGGTGACGAAGTTGTAGCCTCTGTCCGTCGAAGCGATGTTGAAATTGACGTTGCGGCCCTCATCAATCCCCGCATTGGCGATATTCAGGCCTATGCGAAGCGATCCGTCGATGCCACGCGGAGCGGTGCCCGCGTCGTAGTCCACGGTGGTGGTGACGGTGTACGCTGCGCGACTCTCAAATGCACCAATATCCGACGGGCCGCTGCGCACTACACCGCGCTGGTCAGTCCCGCTCCCGGTGGGGATCGCATTGAGCGCTATGCTGCCCGCCATCAGGCCGTAGGTCTGCGTCGGACCGCCGTACCAGCCGAGTGTGGAGAGTTTAGGATCCCCGAACTTGGTGGTTGGGGCAAAAGTGAGAGGGATGGTCGAAGCGCTGCTTTCAATGATATTGTAACCATTGTCGGTAAAGGTGCCACCATCCGTGCGAAGATCGGAGTAGAGGAACCCGCTGTCTAAGCTGTCGGCAAAGATGGAGTTCTGGATGGTAAGGCTGCCCCCGTCTAGCTTGACGCCATCGCCCAGGAGGTTATGTCCGATGGTGGAGGACGTGATGTTCACTGAGCCGCTGGCGATGACAATGGCGCCGCCAGAATTCTCCGCAAAAGTGGAATTGATGATGGTAGCGTTCCCTCCGACATTTCTGATGGCGCCCCCGTATCCGGAGAAAGTGGTATTTCCAACAAATGTGGAACCCGTGACAATGAGTTGCCCGCCACTGTTCACGATTCCACTACCACGATTGTCCGAGAAAGTGGAATTTGTGACTGTAAGGCTGGTGCCGATATCGAGATAAACGCCGCCCCCGAACGAGGTGCCGGACAACCCGTTTTGATATACCAGGGAATTCTGGATATGGACATCGCCCCCCAGGATCCAGATACCTCCGCCAGCGCCACTCGAGTTTCCCCCGGTAATGCCGAGCGAGTCGAGGGTGATTGTCGTGCCGGTTGCGGCGGCGATGAAGAATACACGTTTGGCAGTATCACCACGCAGGATTATGCGAGGCTGCCCGCTGTTGACTACAAAACCGGGCTGCGTGCTGCCATCAATGGTGACGGCGTGATCGATGAAAAACTCGCCGTAATTCGCGATGGTCCAGGTATTCGCGATGGGATCGTAGCCAGTGCCTCCCGCCGCTATGTTAAAGGTGATGCGGTTCGGCGTCTCGGCCAGGCCCGCTGCCAGAATGCCAAAGCGCAGGCTGCCGGCGGCCGGCGTCACGTTGTCCAGCGTGTTGGTCACCACATAGTCGCCGCCGTCGCTGTGCGCCTGAAAAGAGCCGATATCCACGCCGCCGGAGTACAGATTGGCGGAGCGGCTCCGCCCGCGCTGGTCGGTGGTGCCGGAGAGCGCAGGATTGCCGCTACCTAACGCTGGGCTGCCAACCAGCAGAGCGTAGGTCTGTGTTGGGCCGCCGTAGTAACCCAGCGGTGCCAGACCGGGGGACGTGACGTTAATGGTGGTAGTGGTATCGCCCGTAAATGCACTAGTATCTCCTATCCCAATAAGGTTGTATCCCGCGTTCGTGATCACGGAGCTGTTGACCAGATCCGGCTTTGATCCTCCAGTGTTTGATGCCAGAATAGAATTCCCTATCGTAAGGCTGAGTATGTTGAAGATGCCTCCGCCAGTCAACGTTGCTTCGTTTTCGACTATAGTGGAGCTGGTAATGGTAAGAACGCGGGCGTTAAGAATGGCACCTCCTTCGGGGGCTGTGTTTTTTGCCAGGGTTGAGTTACTGATGAACATGGTCCCATAATTGACAATACCTCCGCCTGCATAGTTGAGCGCATGGTTCGACAGGAAAGAGGAACCGCTAATCGTGGATGTGCTGTTAAAATTATCGAGGCCGCCGCCCTCGAAGGCCGAATTCTCCTCCACCGTGGAGCTGCTCATCGTAAGGGTGCTGCCGCTATGGATGGCAAGGCCGCCGCCAAAGCCGGAAGTGGGGTTTGCGTTATTCCCGTAAAAGGTGGATCTGGTTACGTCGATAGTGGAGCCAGCACTGTACATGCCGCCGCCATCGCCAGCCAATGCCTTGTTTCCCGAAAGAGTCGATCCCGTAATCGTAAGTGAGCTGCCGGCAGTGTAGATGCCTCCGCCAATGCTGGTGGCCGAGTTTCCTGACAGCGTCGAGTTCTGGATAGTAACCGTGCCGCCGCTGAGATATAGACCTCCGCCGATTCCCGCCTGGTTGGTATCCAGAGTCGTGCGGGTGAGGGAAAGAACAGTTCCCGTGGAGTAAATACCGCCGCCCATCGTAAGCGTCGGGCCGCTGTTGTTCTTCAGTGTCGTGTCCGTAATGCTCACCGTGCCGCCGAGAGTCGCAATACCGCCGCCGCCGTTGGTGGCAACCGGGCCTGTCACCGTGTTACTATCGAAAAGGGAGCCGGTGATGTTTAACGTACCATCAACCTCGTTGTAAATGGCACCGCCTTTCCCAATCGTCGTGACGGTCGAGTTGGCCGTAAACGTACCGTTGTGGATGGTAACGGTGCCTGCATTGTTGTGAATGGCGCCCCCGAACTGCGCGCGGTTATTCGTGAACGCGGTATTCGCGATCGCAGCCGTAGCCGCCGTGTCGTTGTAGATCCCGCCGCCGGAGCTCCCGGCCACATTGGAGAGGAAAGTGGAGCCCGTAACCGAGAGTGCGCCTGAATTGGAGATACCTGCCCCATCGGTCGCGGCATTTGTGTCGAAAGTGGTATCCGCCACAAAGAGCCTGGAGGAGGAGAGATGCGCCACTGCCCCACCAAAATTCGAAGTGTAGTTCGTCGTAAAGGTGGAATTGCTGATACTTACCGGGCCGACCCCGGCGGCATCGTAAAGAGCACCACCGGCGGTACCGGCCGAGTTATTCTGGAAGATAACATTGCTCAGCGTCAGCGACCCTGTGCTGAAATTGACAATAGCGCCACCGACACTAGTGGCGGCGTTATTTATAAACATGGTGTTGCTCAGATTCAGCGAGCCGGACTGCACATACAACGCGCCGCCGTTGGTATCGCGGCCTTGGGTAATCTGCAGGCCGCTGATGTTCACCTGGGCGCCCGCGCCAGGATCGACCACAATCAGGCGGCTGTTCAGCCCGCCATCCAGAATGGTACCTGTGCCGGTGCCGGAGAGGGTAAGGGCCTTTCTGATGTTAACCTGGCCCGTCTGTAAAAAGGTGCCTGCCGCCACGTACACGTGGCCACCGGCAGCCACAGCATCCACGCCGTTCTGCAACAGGCTGCCGCCATTTACATACACGTTGATAAGCGAGGGAGTGCCTGCAAGCGTGCCGCCGCCCAGGCTGATCGGCGCATTAAGATACAGGGCTGCCGTATTGAATGTGAGGTTCCGACCCGAGGCGGACGTCACCGCTGTAGACACCACAATAAAGTTGGCTGCCTGCAGCGTCACATTGCCGGAAGCCAGCAGGTTAACGAGATCCGTCACGTTAAGCACCGAGTCGATGGTCGATGTCGTGGGCGATCCGGGGTTGGTGGTCAGGCCATTGCTGATGGTGAGGCTCGCAGGATCCAGCAACAGCGTGCCGCCTGCCGTATCCACCGCGCCGTGGAAGTTGAGCAGTCCGTGGCTGCTAACCTCCGCAAAGCCGCCGTCGCGAGCCGTAATGCTGCCGAGAAAATCCGTGCGCTCATCGCTCCACACGACCGCCGTGCCACCAAAACCGGGTCCAGCGTCACGCTGGCCATCCACGTTGATAACGGATCCCGCTTCCACCACGGTCTCCTTCGCATTCGACACAGTAGCGTCCTTGCCCTGATAGCCGCCGCCTATGTTCGCCGTGCCGCCTTTGCCGTGCGCGCTGCTCGTATCGATGACGGAGGTGCTCGTCAATCGCACCTTCTCGCCCGTAACGACAACCTTGCCGCCGCTCTTGCCCGGGGTGGGCGACGTGCTGCGCGCTATCAAACTGCCCGAGTTCTGTGCCGTGCCGCGCTCCGCTTTCAGCACAATGCGGCCGCCACTCTTATCCGCCGTCGTGGCGCGGATGATGCCGGTATTATTAACGGCAAGCGCGTACTCATTTCCACCCGCTGCGCGTAGTTCCGCAGCCGTGGCTTTGATCGTCCCGGCATTCAGCACCGATCCGCTGCCGCTCGTGCTCTTTATAAAGACGCGCTGCCCGTCGCTTCCGCTCGGCTTCAGCAGTACTTCCGTTCCGCCGGCCAGATTCACGGAGCCCTTTTTCGCGGTAATCTTTCCGTGATTCTCCACCTGCCGCGCGATCAGCGTCACGTCGCCGTCGGTCGCTTTGATCTTGCCATAATTCGCCACGCCTGCGGTGGAAGTTCCGCTGAAATTCAGCTCGCCACCCTGCAGAAACTGCGCGCTGTCCACATCGTGCGTGCTCGCCGTAAACGAGCCGGTATTGACCCGGCCAGTTTTGCCCACCACCACACCGTTCTTGTTGACCAGATAGACCTGACCATTGGCGTTCAGATTTCCATCCAGCTGCGACACGCTGCCACCCGTCACACGATTCAGCACGGCGCTCTTGCTGCCCGGCTGCACAAAGGTCGTCGCCTCTCCATTGCGGATGGAAAAGCTTCCCCAATTCACCACCGCCCGGTCGCTCTGCTGTGTCACCGTCACCTGCCCCGGGCCGCTGGAGATGTTAGCAGATCCACCTACCACGGTGCCGTCAGACGGATTGGCTCGTAGCGTCCCCCCGCCCCCAAAACCCGCCGGCAAGAGCAACATGCTCGAGATAAGCAGGCAAACTACAGCCTGCCTTTGCCAAAGAGACATGTGAAGGGAGATATAACGGTACATAGCGGTTTTAAAAAGT
>JBGGNE010000510.1:0-20124 GCA_041287705.1 Methylacidiphilales bacterium
AATTTGCGGATCGTATCCGCATTCATCAACGGCTGGCCGCCCTCGCCGTAAAAGACGGGGATGGGCACGCCCCATGTGCGCTGGCGCGAGATGCACCAGTCGGGCCGCGTTTCCACGGCGCCGCGTATACGGTTTTCACCCCATGTCGGGACCCATTTCACCTCGCCGATTGCTTCCAGCGCGTCATGGCGGAAGTCCATTTTGATGAACCACTGCTTGACGGCGCGGAAGATGATCGGGGTCTTGGAACGCCAGCACAGCGGGTATTTGTGCTTGTAGTCTTCCCTGGCGAAGAGGAGATCTTTGGAATCAAGCAGCTCCAGAATTGGTGCGTTGGCTTTAAAGACATACTGGCCGACAAGCTCCGGCACGCCGCATTCTTCAGTCAGGCATCCGCGATCGTCCACGGGCGAGAGCAGGCGCAGGCCTACTGCTTTACCAAGCTGGTAATCGTCCTGACCGTGTCCCGGCGCGATATGAACCAGACCGGTACCGGTTTCCGCGGTGACAAAGTCCGCCGCGTAGAAGGGGCTCGTGCGATTCAGAAAAGGATGCTCGGCATGGGGCTGCCTGAAGTTTTCAACAGGCTTATCCTTGTGGGCTGCCGCTTCGCTTACAGGGGTGGCGAACTCGCTGCCCTTAAAGCTCTTGCCCACCATCTTCGGGGTGTGATCGATGAAGAAGTGCTTGTCATTGCGGGGCAGCTTCGACACCAGATCCACGGCGCAGAGGATGTAGCCGAAAGGTTCGGCACTTTCGTAAAGTGCGTAATCCAGCGTCGGCGACATGGCGACTGCCAGGTTGGCGGGAAGCGTCCATGGCGTGGTGGTCCAGATCAGCGCGTTGACTTTCTTCATGGCCGGGACACGACTGTCCGTCAGCTGTTCCAGCTTGAAGATGGTGCTGGCGTCCGTGATCGGGAATTTGACGTACGCCGAGGGATCGACGCGGTTCTCGTCGTACTCCAGCTCCGCTTCCGCCAGAGCGGTCTGACAGCCTGTGCTCCAGCGGACGGGCCGCAGGTCATTATAGACCAGGTCCTTCTCCACCAGCTTGGCAAAGACGCGCAGGATGTCCGCCTCATAGGCGGGATCCATCGTGATGTAGGGCGTTTCCCACTCTCCAAAGACGCCCAGACGCTTGAACTGCTCGCGCTGGATGCCGATGAATTTACGCGCTGTCGCCTGGCATTCCTTGCGGATAGCCACCGGGTCGCTCATGTCTTCGCCGGCTTTACCCTTATCCTGCATTACCTTATGTTCGATGGGCAGGCCATGGCAATCCCAGCCGGGAACGAAGGGCGCGTAGAAGCCGAACATGTTGCGCGATTTCAGGACAAGATCCTTCAGCGTCATGTTCAGCAGATGCCCGATATGCGCGTCACCGTTGGCAAACGGAGGACCGTCGTGCAGGACAAAGCGCTTGGATGCATCGTCGCCCGCTTGCTCTTTACGACGGGCGATGATCTTCTCGTAAATCCCTTCTATGTTCCAGCGTTCCAGGAACTTAGGTTCACGCACTGGCAGGTCCGCCTTCATGGGGAACGCCGTTTGCGGCAGCAGGATTGTCGATTTATAATCTTTGGAGTCCATCGTCGTCGTCTGAGAGGGAAAATAGGCAGGCGCCTCGCCATGCCAAACGGGCAACCTAGCACATGCGCATTGCAGAAATCAAGAAGTTGTATTTAGATCTATAAAAAACGATGAGCACCAACTATACAAATACCTTTATTACTATAGCATCGGACAGCAAACTGCGGTCCGGTACTAAGCCCTCCAAAGAAGGAACAATTGCAGCCATGCAATATGAACTTATCCACGACAATCCCTATACATATACCAGCGACGATATCCTGTTTATAACTCATGCGCGCCGCCAGGAAATTCCCAAAACGCAGTGGGATGCAGCCAGGAAAGAATTCTTCAGTAAATCCAAAGCATGTCTTCGAGCTTCCCCATTGGTAAAACATTTTGGCTGGGGTCTGCATCACGACGGGCAGGGAAGGGTAGCGATGTACGGTGCGGAAACTGAGCGGTACAAATACTTTACCGAACAGTCTGATGTTAAAGTGGTTGCGGGAATGCGTTCCGCCCGCGCCTGATGCAATTTGTTTGCGTCAAACGATTTAACATCACCCCAGTAATTTAATTAGTTGCATAATCGTCGAATTTCTGACTACACTTCGTCACTTAGATGAGTACTTCCGCCTGTCAGATTTTCCACATTAAAGACGTATTGGAACGTCTGCATCAATACCGTGCAACAGGTTGGCTTCACATCTTCTGCGCCACCGGCAGTGCCGACCTTTATGTCGATGAAACTCTGATTGTTGCAGCCTCCAGCGGTACTCACCGCGACATGGATGCCGTGCACGACGCGCTTTCTTTTGCAGACCCCAACTGGATCTGGAAGCCAGGCGTGAAGCATCCCCAGCCTATGATGGCTACGCCTATCCAGGGGCTGCTGCTGGAACTCTCCATCGCAAATGATCACCAGCACGTTGTCTCCACCGGCATGGATGGCACGGCGCGTATTCCCAAGCTGGATCATCTGAAGGATTCCCGCAATCTGGCCGGCCTCCCCAAATGGCAGCTCGTGTTTGTCGACAGCGGCGAAACGGTGCAGATTCCTCCGGAAGGCGCGATTCTGGGACGTCAGGCGGATTGCCAGATTACCATTTTCCACACATCCATCTCCCGTCGCCACTGTCAGATCCGGATCACTCCCCGTGGTCTGCTGCTTACCGATCTTGGCTCCACAAATGGCACTTTCGTCAAGCATCACCGCATTACAGAAGGCATCATCGGCGAGGACGAGGAATTTGTGCTCGGCGAAGTCTTCTTCCGCGCCTACAAGATGCAGGCACGGAGTGGAACCGTGCCGCCTGTGCTGCCCTCCAGTGTTTCGGCTCAGCAAGCTTCAACTGTTGACCTCACTCCGCCTCCCGTGAAGAAGTCAGATGCTCGTTCCGCTGCTCCCGTTCCAAAACCGGCTCCGCAGTTAGGACGCATTCCCTCTGCTCTCGGCCCCAGTGGGGAGAAAGTGACGACTGGCAGCCTCAAAAAGCGCTGGTAAGCCGCCCGGCGGTTACCGGCGCTCGTTGAGAAACGCAGCTCTCTCACTCTGACGAAGAGGATGAGGAAGAAGAGCTGCTGTCGGAGGATGAAGAGGAGGACGAGCTGTCCGACGATGAGGAGGATGATCCAGAGTCATAAGACGATGACCCGGAATCATACGCAGCTGATGACGAACTGCTATCGCCGCCGTAACCTGCAGATGCTGAAGCGGAGTTGAACGCTCCAGAGGTTTCCGAAGAATGGTGGCCTTCGGATGATCTGTGGCTTGTCGACGAAGACTCAGAAGTTCCTGACGACGAGAACGAGCTGTAATGAGGAGAGTAGTCTGTCTCAAAGATACCGCTGGAAGAAGAGGTGCGCGGATCGTCGTAAGAATATATTCCCGGGCGGTGGTTGTTTCCTGTGTAGCTGTTATAGCCACGTTGCATCCGTTCTTTTCTACGTCGAAATATACTTACGCCTATTGCAATCAAACCCGCCATAATGCCAATCATGGCAGTGGCGAACACCCCAATGAATAACAGAAATAGCAGGAGAGGCACAGGTATGGATTCAGTATCAGGGTGTTGTACCGGGAAGCGCTGACCGCTCCTGCTTATGCAGGAACGGCTTCGTTGCCGAGAGCGCGGAAGAAGCGGTCAAAGAAATCCGGGAACGTCTTTGCTGTGCAGCCGGGGTCGCGGATGATAAGTCCCGGAACGCGTAAACCCGTCACAGCAAATGACATCGCCATACGGTGATCATCGTAGGTTTCGATAGCGGCGGCATGTGGAGTGCCGGGAAAAATACGGAGGCCATCTTCGAATTCTTCCACCTGAATGCCCATGCGGCGCAGTTCTGTGGCGACGGCGACAATGCGGTCCGTCTCTTTGTGGCGAATATGCGTAACGTTGGTGATGGTGGTGGGGCCATCCGCAAACGGCGCAATGGCGGCAAGCGACATTACGGTGTCGGAAATGCCGTTCATGTCGATATCGATACCGCGAAGCCGTTTCGGCCCTGTCACTTCAACGCCGCCATCCACTTCATGGATGTCGCAGCCCATCTTTTCCAGGGCACGTACAAAATGGATATCGCCCTGCGCAGAATCCAGGCCCAAACCTTCCACGCGAATGCATCCGCCCGTGAGGGCTGCTGCCGCAAAGAAGTACGACGCGCCGGATGCGTCCGGCTCCACCGCATAACGCCGTGCCGTGTAGCGCTGACCGGCCTTTACATGAATCTGCTTGCCACCATCCCAGAGGACTTCGATTCCGAAATCCTTCATAAGGCGCAGGGTCATCTCCACGTAGGGGCGAGAGACCAGACCGCCATCGATCTCAACCACAGTGTCCTGAGAGAAATATGGAGCCGTCATCAGCAGGGCGGAAAGTTGCTGGCTCGTCTTATCAGCGCGGATAGACACATGCCCGCCGCGAATGCCATTCGCATGAATCGTACAGGGGAAGTGCCCCGGCTGACCTTCAAAATCCACGGCAGAACCCTGTGCGGCCAGTACATCCAGCAGATCCGCCATCGGACGTTGACGCATGCGCGCAATGCCATCCATGCGGTACTTGCCCTTGCCAAGCGCCACCATGCAGGGGAGCAGACGCGCGGCGGTGCCGGCGTTCCCAAAGAAAAGATCCGCCTCGGCGGCGGGGATTTTGCCGCCCAGACCACGCACGGTAAAGCGGCATGTCGAGGCATCGCTGGTTACGGCAAACCCCAGTTTCTCGAGGCTTTGGCTAAAGCGATCGGTATCTTCGCTGAAAAGTGCATTCTCCAGAACGGTTTCACCGTCCGCCAGGGCTGCAGTCAGCAGCGCGCGGTTAGTAATACTTTTAGATCCGGGCAGGGAAACCGTGGCGTGTATCGGTTCCGGGTGATGCGGGATTTCGATTTGCGAGACAGAAGGAGAATGCATGGCGGGATAAGGCGCGGACGCGCGGAATAGTCGACTTGGCAAATATAAACAGCAAAACGCGACGCGACCCGTATCCTAATACAGGCGCGCCGCGTTTGGCGAGATTCAAGTTCAGTTCAGGCAGCGGGTACGATTAAGATCCCTTTTCAACCTCAACCGGAACTTCCTTAACTTCAACGTTTTCTGCGGAATCTTCAAAGACGCTTGCGCCGCCGTCGTTCGAGGCCTTGTCGCCAGTCGTGGCGCCGTCATTGGCGGCAGCGGCGGGAGATGGCGCGGTGACTTCACCACCCAGTACGCGGGTCAGCAAGCCGTTGAGGCGCTGCAGCATGTAGCGGGGATCCTCTAACAGGCCAGCGGCGATCAGCGCGTTATCAAAGAGCTGCTCGGACACCTGACCGGCGAGCACGGCGTCCTGCTGACGGATCGCGTAAAGCTGTACGATAAGCGGGTGGCGAGGATTGATTTCCATGTGCGGGCGGATAGCCATGCCGCGCGCTTCCTTGCTCATCGCCTTCATCATACGGCGCATGCTGGAGGTCATGCCGGGATCGCTTTCCGCAACGACCGCAGGGCTGTCCACCAGGCGCTTGCTGGAGCGCACATCTTCCACGCGTTCGCCAAGAGTTTCTTTGATGAAATTGGCCAGGGCGCGCGCCTGATCGGCATCGAGCTCCTTGGCGTCTTCCTTCGCAACCGGTTCATCCAGAGCCAGATCCGCTTTCTCGGCGAAAGTCAGCTTCTTGCCGTCGAAAGTGCGCAGGTGCTCCATCACAAACTCGTCATGATGCTCGTACATGAAGAGCACTTCGATCTTGCGCGCCTTAAAGACTTCGTAGTTCGGATTGCCTTCGGCGGCCTCTCGGCTGCTGGCCAGCAGGGCGTAGATATCCTTTTGCTCGCTGCCCATGCGGCTCACATAGTCGGCCAGGCTCGTCGTCTTGCCGGGCTCGGTGGAGCTGCTCTCAAAGCGCAGCAGCTTGCCCAGTGCTTCGCGGTTCTTGTCATCGCGCACCACGCCTTCCTTCAGGTGATGGCTGAATTCGTTGTAGAACTTGGCGTATTTCTCAGCATCCTTTTTTGCCTCCTCATCAAGCATTTTGAGGTAGCGGGCGGTCATCACCTGGTTCAGCTTGGCCAGCAGCGCGCTGTCCTGCATCGTCTCGCGGCTGATGTTGAGGGGCAGATCTTCGCAATCCACCACACCCTTCAGAAAGCGCAGCCACTCGGGGAACAGATTCTTCGCCTTGGGCTGAATCAGCACCTTGCGGCAGTAGAGGCTAACTTCATTCTCCGTGCGAGTCAGGCCCATGCGTTCCAGGCTGGTCTGCGGCGTAAACAGAAGCGCCTTGATGCTCAGCGGAGCGTCTGCGTTAAAGTGCAGGCGGTAGGCGGGCGGCTGGTAATCGTGGCTGATGAACTGATAAAACTCGTTGTATTCCTCTTCCTTGATCTCGCTCTTGCTCTTCGCCCACAGGGCCTGAACTTTGTTTGTGGTCGTACCATTCAGCTCAATGGGGAAAGGAACGAAGTTGGAATAGCGCTTTACGATTTCTTCTACTTTATTGCTCGTCGCGTATTCCTTTTGATCTTCGCGAAGATTTACCACGATCTTTGTGCCGCGATCCAGGCCTTCTGCTTCTTCGATATCGAAGGAGCCGCTGCCGGTGCTGCTCCAGTGCCAGGAGGGCTCGTCGGACTTGGCAGAACAGGTGTAGACATCCACCTTGTCGGCGACCATGAAAGCGGAATAGAAGCCTACGCCGAACTGGCCGATGAGGTCCAGGCGCTGATCCGCCTTTACCTCGCCCAGCTTGGCCATGAACTCCTTGGAACCCGAGCGCGCGATGGTGCCCAGATTGTCGATTAGCTCCTGCTTCGTCATGCCCACGCCGGTATCGGCGATGGTGATGGTGCGGGCGGTTTCGTCCGTGGTGACGCTGATTTTGAGGGGCAGGGATGGGCTGCGAACTTCAGTGCCGCTGGTTTGCTGAAAGCGGACCTTCTCAATCGCGTCCGTGGCATTGGAGATCAGCTCGCGGATAAAGATTTCCTTCTCGGTGTAGAGGGAATGGATAACGATATCGAGAAGCTGCTTGATCTCGGCTTGAAAGACGTGGGTTTCCTGCTGGCTCATAATGCGAAGTCGATGTTAGGTAACGAAAAAAGAATATGTAATCGGGGCATCGCCCGCTCCGCGGCATGGCTGGCTGCCGCATCCGTGGATTCTCCGAGCTAAAGCACGGGCGAAGGAGTATTCTTAGCGCAAAACTATCGTTTTGAAAAGAGGGGAAAATCGGTGGGACAGGCGCAGGTGCAGAGAGAGGATTCGAATCTTAACTCAAGAAAATGAGGATTGTAGGCTTCACGACGAAGGATGTTTTGCTTATTATGTACGCCATGGAACCCGGGTCATTCCAAGGCGATACCACAGACAATGCGGAACGGACGAGGCAGCGGAGCAGAAGCAGTTGTTGGAGAAAATCTACGAAGTTGAAGACCGGGACGTTTTTGTCGCAACCTTCAGCGTCCTCAAGAATACAGAAACCGGCCAGCTAACCAGTTGGTGCACCTGGAGCGAAGGCGTCGTTACCGAGCTGCCATGCACCGATCTGGTCATGTTCAACAGCCCCAGGCTGGGCAAAGGCAGTAAAATGGGCCGATGTCGTCCGCACCTTCCGCAACATGATGAAGCGCGAGAACCTTTATCCGGAGCGTTGGCTTGTCGAGGATTTCCCTGATGTCTCGCAACTGAAGGCGCTGCGTGTGGATTTGGGAGGGTGATCGGCAGGGCTGTGGATCGCGCTATCTAAGATTCTTTCTCGGAAACGTGGTATAAAGGGCCGACAGGTAACCCCAGCCAGATTGCCTTTGCTTTACAATAATGGCAGATTACTTCCTGCTCCAGATCATCGCGGTTACCTTCATTATCTCCATCGATATCGTACAACAGTAGTTCAAGATTATCGGCGAGGGCGAGGTTGTATTTCGCGAGATCTCCAAAGGTATAGGGATGGGAAGATCTTAAGACATAGCCGACCTTGCAGGGAAATTCCGGGTCCGATGTGTAATTATTGAAATCGGAGTATATACGCGGCTTGTCCATATAGGCATCGGTTTTTGGAAAACAGAATAAGGTCAGTATTAGATCATCCAGTCCGATCCTATCAAATCACCAGAACTTCAGCTTTTCACGGGAAGACAGCCATTGCGGGGGAATGCTTTCTCTTCCAGCGTACATCGCCACAATACCGCCCACCATAGCGCAGGTTGTGTCAGTATCTCCGCCGCCGGAAAGTGTATTCAATATCGCTTCACAATAGTCATCAATATTGCGGCATGCACTCCAGATAACATAGGGGACGGTGTCGGGACATGAAACCGCGAATCCGTTCCCAAGGATCTTAGCGGCTTGATAAGAATCGGCAGTATTAGGATCTAACGCGAAAGCTGTGCGGATGCCATCAAGCACCTTGCTTTGTGGAACGTGTGCAAAAAGAGTTTCGAATATACGTTGGCCGGTGGTCGCTTTGTCAGCATTCTGCTCCCGCATCTGGCAGGCTGTCGCGGTTGCCAATGCTACGGCGATAGCACCAGCGATTCCTTCGGGATGATGGTGTGTAATCTCTGCTGACTTACGCGCTTCATCCGCAATGACTTCAGGCACGGCATCCGCAAACCAGGCACCCACAGGTGCCACGCGCATGGCGGAGCCGTTGCCCATGCTGCCTTGTTTAAAAGCCATGGAATGAGCCGTTCTCCATGGAACCTTCAGATTCACGTATTCGCAAAAAATACGCGTACCCTTGCCGTATCCGCGGTCCGGCTCTGCCTGAAAGCGCAGCGCAAATCGTTCGGCCAGCATATCCTGGTCGATATGTCCCTTTTCCCGCAAGACATCCACGATGGCAAGCGCGAGTTCCGTATCGTCGGTATAGTACCAGTTGCCGGGCGGAAGCTGGTTTTTCGCTATGCAACTGCGCGCAGAGTTGGGGCTGCCAAAGAACATTTCGCCGAAGGCATCACCTACGGACAGACCATCGATGCAGAGGCTTAAGCGATCGTGTGAAGTTTGCATATCAGAATACGAGAACTAATTGTGATTGGCTTTCACCTTCTTATCTGCGAGGAGTCTGTCTATAGTAAGATACTATCTTCTGATAAAATAGTTTAATACAAGTATAACACCTGCACACATTCCTATGATGAGATGTGCGTTAAAAAAATACACGTAATAACTAAAATTCGGAATCGAATATTTGGCGGCGAGACCTAACAAAAAGATACAATAACCAATAAAATATAGTATCAAACCATTTTTGAGATTTATCCAATCCATAAATTTTACGCTTAATGCCGGGCTAAAATGTAAGAAAATTTATCTAGAGATGCGCGATAAGATTAACAATTGAGCTCGGCATCTAAACATTATGATCTCTTCTCAAGGGATAATATTGACTACAGTATTCTTGCCTTTGATACTGTAGATGTAAGGACTTCTGCCGAAATCGTGTTCTAGCATACTGTCGTTGTGGTAGAGATTGACCTGCTTAGGTTTTCCCCAGGCAATATAAACAAAGCTTAGAGGCATTCCGACTATAGGTTTGTTTTCGAGTGTCGCTGAAATCCATGAGCGGCATTTAGTGGGACTTGCACCACTCATCTCTGCCTCCTTAACGGCGGCCATCCACGCGACCTCCGTGCTTTTCTGTTTGTAATTAAACGCCAGGAGCTCCTCATCAGAGGCATTGGAGTCTGCCAGCTTTTTGCGCAGGACGCGTGAGCTCTCACCTAAAGTCTTTTTCAGATCTTCACGGACCAGATCGTATGTGTCTACCTTAGGTATCTGGCGTTGCCTGGTCTGGTTCTCTCTTTCCTTTCGGAGAAGAACGGCCTTTGCAACTTCGGGCGTATTAAGCTTGTACATGGCAAGAAAATCATCCGGCAGGAGATCAACTCCCACGCGGCCACCACCTTCGGAGTGGGTGACTTTCAGCCCATCCGGCAAAACCGCTTCAACGGTAACACTTTTAAGGAGACGCCCGTCCTTCAGTTTGAGCTCGGGGTAAATATCCTGCGCCAGCGATACGCCGTGCATGACGCAAAGACATATCGCCGAAAGCAGGTATACGCGCGTCATCTCCGCATGATACATTGAGCTACATTGCGGCTCAAGCGTCAAGTGCAGTGCGCGCTGAATAATGCGACCAGTGCTATCCTTCCATCACAAACGAGGCCAGCTCGACATCGCGGGCGAAGAAGCTGAGAGCGCGCTGCGAGGAGGCGTCGCTGATATGCCACTCCATGCCGGTTTGGCCGAGGTGGCCGGCTTCATCGATGGTGAAGCCTTTGACCAGGAGACCTTCCGGGGCCATGCTGGCAAAGATCACATCCTTCACGCCGGAGAACACGAAGTAGAGGCGCAATTGGATATTGGAGATGGGCGCGCAGGCGAGGACGAGCGTAGCTTCCGGCAGGTTTGCCGAGAGCATTGAATCGAAGTGCGCCTTAACAACACGGACCGCAAGCGGGAAGTGCAGCTCAGGCAGGTGTGCTATCTTGTTGCTGCCCTTGAACTTGGGCAAACGGGTGGAGCCCGTGCTGAGCGGCGAGGGCGCGGTGCTCTCGGAAACGATAGGAGGGGCGAGAGTGACGGGAGCGAGCGACGATTGCAGATCCAGCGGCGTCACCGCGATGGGGGTTGCGGCAGGCTTTTTGCCCGGCGTCTGCTTGCGCAACGTCTTTACAGGCTCCGTTTTCACAAGGGCGATAGGGGTAAGCACCGTTTCCGTAAGCTCGGCGGGATCCAGAGGAGTTACGGTAACGGACACGCTGCCCAGGCCGGGACCGGCCTTCTTCTTCGTCGTTGCTTTCGCACTGTTGGCTTTAACCACGGGCATTGCCGGTGCTTCTGTCTTAGCCTTCGTTGTGGGCAGTGGTGCTGACTTGGCAGGTGCCGCGGGACTGGCAACTGGCTTCTCGGCAATCTTGACTTTAGCGGCGACGGAGGCCTTGGAGGTGGCGACCGGAACTATCGGGGAAGGCTTCTTCGCCTTGGTGGAAGTTTTGGGGGGAGCCATAGAAAGGAGAACGTGAAAGTCCGACGTTCAGAGAGGCAGGGGCGCGAGGATGTAGGACGAACGAGAAGAAAGGAATTGCAAAGTTTCTTCAGCCGGCGATCCATCGCAAGCCGAATTTAATCCACAACGGCATGGTGATCAGTCCGACAAGTGAAGTAAACAGAATTACACGCAAGGCAACACCAACATCGCCGTCATGCAGTTTTACCAGCACCACCGGCATAATGGCGGCCGGCATGGCAGCCTGAACAATCAGCACGCGCTTCAGCTCCATGGAGCAAGGCAGCCATAACGCGGTGGCCACAAACACGATGGGGAGCAGAAGCAGCCGCACCCCGCATGCCCAGACCACCTCGCCAATGGCGCGGTTCACCTTCATTTGCGGCAGAAAATCCGCGATCGTGCCGCCAATGACGAGCAGTGCCACGGGGACGGCGCAGCCGCCTAACATCTTCAGTGTGTTGCGGATAGCATCCGGCACATAAGCGCCGCCGCCCATGATGGTGATGGCCACGCTGGCCACGATAGCGATGACAGGCGCGCTGAGAAGATGGGAGACGCACTCCTTCCACGTCGCGCCGCGCAACAGCATCAGCGCCAGTGTCCAGAAGCAGATTTCCACCCCAAGGTTAAAGAGAAAGAGTACGCCGAGCGTATTGCGCTCCAGTGGGAAGAGCAACGTAATCAACGGAATGGGAAAGTACCCGTAATTGAACAGCCCCGTAGTGAAGGCAAACGAACGGCGAGCGGTGTCATCCATGCCCTGCATCCGGCCCGCAAGCAGGCCGACACCCAGGCCCAGCGCGATGGTCAGGAAGCCGAGTGTGGGCGCCAGGATTACATTTCCGCGCTGTGCGACCGCAAGATTACCCAGCAGGGAATCCAGAATGAGCGCGGGAAACATCACATTGATGTTGACCCGCATGAGGCTCGCCTCCGTCTCCACGACAAGCCAGCCGGCGCGCCGCAGCACAAAGCCGAGCGTGAGAAGAAGGAGAAGGGGGATGATGGCGGCAAAAACAACCTGCAAAAACTGCATGCTGTTCTCAGGCGAGACCGCAGCGGGGTCGAGGGGCACGCTTAGTCCTTCCAGGCTTGAAACGGACGGCGGGGCTCAATTTCGACGGCGTGCGGGTGGACGGTGGTAACGTCGATCTCGAAGACGGGGCCTTTGGGAGCAACTTCGGCGTCAAAGAGCTGCGGCATGGAGTCCTTCCAGTACGCCTCGTGACGTTCGGCGCCGGGCCCGACGAAGCGGATGATCCCGGGGTCCAGCCGCATGATCTCCTTCATGGTCACCAGGGCGTTCCAGGGATGATCGCCAATTTTGACGATACGGTAGCCGTAGTTGGGGCCGGGGAGAAAGAACGAGGTGGACATAGCTGCGCGGGCACTTATTCGAAGTCCTTGGGTGACAGCGATGTAGCTGCACGGGAACCCAGGATGCGCGCCTGCTCCACCACACGTTCAGCGGTTCCGTCGAAGCGGTATCCGTGGCAGTTTGGGCACGTCACCGCTTTTTCCAGTACGATGGATTCGCAGCCTTCACAGACTTTGAAACCGACTGGATTGGCAATGATTTTCTGGGCCTTCTGGGCGCGCTCGGAGAGTTCGTCAGACATGTCGCGTGGGGTTCGGGTGCGGGACAGACGTTCAGACAAAACAAAGACAGAAACTGTTTGAACGCGCTGCTGCTCCTCTAACATGCGGTGCATACAGCTTCGGCTCAAGCAAAAAACATATCCTTTACACGAAACGACTCTCGCATTTTGGGCTGGCAATATCGAACTGTGTAAATTATAAAGGATGTCATGGGCCTCTTGAACTTATCGCAGGGCGTTTCCATTAACACGTCACTGGTGGGATTGGCCAGGACCACCAGTACGGGCGGCAATGTTCACTTCTTTGATGGCACTCAGCATGCCATACAGGGCAGGGAGGATGCGGCAAAGGTGGAGGCGGCGCTTGAAGATTATGCTGGGTACGCTGTTACCGAGTATGGAGAATCTGTGCGCTTTCTTATTAATCCACAGGTTGTTACGCGCCTGCAGGATGACTCGGCCGCGCGTGTGTTGAAGCTCCAGATTTATGGCGTCACAAACGCACTTGTAGTGCCGGGGACCTTCGCCGAGAAAGTTCGCGGACAGATTTCGGCGGCAATCGGAGCGTAGCCGTGAAGCTGAGCATCCTGTATCGCGGCCCGCTCTCCAGCTGCGATTATGCCTGCGGCTACTGCCCTTTTGCCAAAACCCGCAACACCGCTGCCGAACTTGCGGATGATGCAGCCCGGCTAAGGCGTTTTGTTGGGTGGACTGCCCAACGCAGTGAACATAGCGTTGGCATTCTGTTTACTCCCTGGGGCGAAGCTCTTATCCGCCGCCATTACCGCGATGCGCTGACTGAGCTTAGCTGGATGCCGCATGTGCGGCGCGTGGCTGTTCAAACCAATCTTTCAGCAAGACTCGGGTGGCTGGGCAAGGCGAATCCAGAGAAGCTAGCCCTCTGGTGCACCTATCACCCGTCTCAGGTGAAGATGGCGGATTTTGTTGCTCAGTGCTCGGAACTGGCGCGGCGTGGATTCCGTTACAGCGTCGGCATCGTAGGCCTAAAAGAAAACTTTGATGCCATGCAGGAGCTTCGTCAGTTGTTGCCTGCCGATACGTATCTCTGGGTTAATGCTTATAAGCGGGTGGCGGACTATTACAGCCCATCCGATGTCACTAAGATAGAAGCCATCGATCCGCTTTTCGGTCTCAACAATCAATATCACAGAAGTCTTGGCGAAGAATGTGCAGCAGGGGAAACAGCATTCTCGCTCGATGGCGATGGAAACATGTATCGCTGTCACTTCATCAAGAGGAAGATTGGTAATATCTACGAAGGTGATAATGGCATGGAGAGGGCTCTAAAACCTCGCCTGTGCGAAAACACCGTATGTGGCTGCCACATAGGCTATGTGCATATGAAACGAACCGGGGCGGAAAAGATCTTCGGGGAGGGGATTCTGGAGAGAATTCCTGTTCGCTCCCCGAAAGAGCTGCTTCAGGCCTCTTCGCTGGTGGATTGAAGAGTCCTGCCAGACGCTTACTTTACCGATATCTGCAATTCCTTGCCGCCTTCGACCGTACCGGGGAATTCAATGCTTTGCTCAGACCATACGTTGTCGGGAAGAGAAGTATGTTGCGCATTGGTGTTTCCACTGCGCATGACATCCATAACGCTGGAGGGAAGGGAGGGGAGTTCCTGGCTTTGAATGATTTCGCCGGGAGCGCCGGTAATCAGCTGCAGGACAAGATGATTGGACATCCGGCGGTCTACCGTAGCTGTGACAACGTCGGTAAGACTGCGTGCAGTACCAAGTGCGCGCGACCACGCCAGCTCATCAAACAAGGCGCCGGAGCCAACGCGCAGAAGGATGGTTGTGCCTGATTTGATCTGCGGCGGAAGTGTGACATCGAAGGTGCGTGTGGTGCGATCGCCGAACCTCTCACGGAATGTCGTGGTAACACGAATTTTGCCGCCCGGCTCTACTTCGTTTGTGTCCGCCGTCAGCGATTCGAAGACAAATACACGCGGTTCCTCGGTCGTTTCTATCAGCACATCCAGGGATTGCGCTTCGACGTCTCCAAACTTGGAGTTATAGAGGAGCATGACGGGCAGAACAGTGCGCAGCGCACCCAGATTCAACTCCGCTTCCTCGCCGGCATAGGCGTTGCCAAGCTGAACAGGCGGCAGGCCCGCAGCGCGGAATTCTCCACTGGTGCGGACGGAAAGAACGCGGGAAATGTCATCGCGATCCGTGACGGCGGATTGAATCGCAGTGCCCAGCAATGTCGGCACAATATTCGGGTTCGGCAGAAATTCGCCTTCCAGCACGGGACGTTCCACGCCTTTGTGGATACGACGGATACGGTACTTCGCCATGACTGGCTTGGGACCCACCACTCCGCCAATTGCCGAAAAGCGATCTTCCGTCACCGTACCCACAATCTGCCCGGGCGAAGCCATCTTGAAGGGACGCGCATAGCTGGGAATGGTCGTGACGATTTCCGCTGTGCCCATGGGGAAGTCGGTGTGGCCATGGCTCATCATGGGATGTCCGAAACCGAGGACGTTGTTGCCATCACGCCAGGTAAGTGTACCCACGGCATTGAGCGAAATCGAACCCGTCATGAAAAATGTGGCGACAGGCGCTCCCGGCGTAAGAGATTCAGGCCCAAGTGCCAGCGATGATTCGGTAGGCGCGCCGCCTGGCGTTGCCACCAGACCGGCGGGGACATCCAGACCGCTGGCTTCCATCAGACGCTGCATAGTCTGAACCGTTGCGGCGGAGGCTCCGCTGACGGAAAGCGGAATGGCAAGCTGCTCAAAGCGCGCGTCTTTCCAGGGCGAGGACGGGTCCGCACCGCTGAGCGTGCCAGAGTCCGAATTACTAACCGATTTTGTGCGAACTGAACCTGAAGCAAGCTGCTGGTCCGCCGGCAGAAAAGGATTGCTGCCACGCAGACCCAGAATCTGACGGGCCCGTGCCATGATGACGATGGGATCGTTATCCGTGTTTCCAGCGCCGGGCGATGCGGCCGGAATTTTACGTGGTTCGCCATCTTTCAGACCGTCTTCGCGAACTCGCTTGTCCACATCCAGCATGTCGTTGATAGGCGTGAAACCACAGTGCCCGTCCTTTTCAAAGCTGGCAATACGACGGGATAAAGCACCCACCAGTTTACCATCCACGTAAAGCGGGCTGCCGCTCATACCATGTACGGCTTCGGTCAGTGCCGTCTTGGGATCTACCAGTTTACCGATAATAATATCGAGGTTAGGGCCCAGACCATTCTTTACCACACCGAGAATTTCCGTATCGACGGGAACAATCTTCGAGCCCTGGAGCACGGTGTAAGTCACACCGCGCATGCCGGGGCGCAGATCTTCGATCGGGTAGAGAACAGTCTTCTCTGGAGGCGCTGGAGGCATATCGCGTGGTACTGGCAGGCGAAGGACTGGCTGCCCCAGATCCACGAGCATCTCCGTATTCGTGGCGTTGCTTTGGGGGGCTGTCGCTTTAGCCTCCGCGCTTACATGTCGCCCCGTGGTTTCACCCTTGGCCTGGCGGGATTCCGACGGCAGCTTCAGGTAAATGAGGGCCAGGAGAATAAGAAAGCAGACTGCAAAGATACCGGCCGCTGCTTCAACTGGTGCTGATCCCGAAATTGATCGCCTAAACCCTCTGTGGCGGATTTTCTTGGCGGTTAATTGGCTTCGAATCAGGGGTATAGGCATGAAAAACGGGATAGGTGGCGCTGGTGTCTTTATTGCGGCCGCAGATCGGCACAGTAAAATGACAATACTTTTGCCATTACGCAAGTAACAATGACAAGAGGTCTAACTTAGTCGATATAGCCATATACTCCTTGATCTTAGTGTCTGGCTAAATCTGCGCTCCGCTAAGGTATAACATCAGCTTCGCCAAACCCAGAAAGATACTCATACTGCATACATCCGAAGCCGTTGAGATAAAAATGCTGGCCGCAGTTGCCGGGTCCGCTCCCACACGGCGGAGCAAAATCGGCAGCACGGATCCCACAAAGCCGCTGATGCCGCAACTGATGGTCATGGAGCCCAGGATGGCAACCGCCAGCAGTTTGCCGTTGTGGTCGGACTGCATCCAGGCGAGCACCATCACGGCAATGGCGGCGACAATACCCACAAGGAAACCGTTGCAAAATCCCAGCAGCGTCTCCTTAATCACTAGTTTGCGGGTAGAAGTGTCGTCCACTTCGCCCAGAGCCATGCCGCGCAGCACCACGGCCAACGTCTGGCAACCCGTGTTACCCGTTACACCGCTGAGCACGGGCAGAAAGGTGGCCAGCAGCAGCAGTTTGGAGATCGTGTCCTGAAAATAGGTGACCACTGCCGCAGCCAGAAATGCCGTGAAGAGATTAAACTGCAGCCACGGATGCCGGAACGTTAGGCTGCGAAACATGGGGGAGGAAAGACGCTCTTCTTTCTCAACGCCGACGGTGGTACCCATCTGGGCGGTACTTTCCAACACCTGCAGCTGAAAAAGTATTTCGCCACGCACCAGCCCAACAAGCGCGCCATTCGATTCGCACACCGGGTAGACGGGATAGTGCCGCGTAATCACTTCCTTCATGGCGTCCGCAAGCGACATCTGAGGGTTGAGCGAGAACGGGTTGCGCAACATGATTTCGGACAGCTTCTGCTCCGGTCTGGCAAAAAGCATGTCGCGCATTACCACAACGCCAATAAGTTTACCCAGACAACCGGGTGTCGGCGCCTTGTCTGGATCTGTGGGAAGTGGCTCAACCACATAGACGTAGGTGATCATCGTCTGCCGTACCAGCAGGCGAAGTTCTTCGATAGCCTGAGCCACCGTCAGCGAGGGAGGAAATACTCCCGCGGGCGTTGTCATCAGACGGCCTACTGTCTCTTCCGGGTATGTCGCATTGCGGTTCCACGTATCGAGGTTGTCACGGCTGGCCGCTTTAAGCACATCACTGCGACGCTCGGGCGTTAATGCATCCAGAATCTTTAGTGCGGTAAGCGGATCCTGGCGACCGATGATTTCCGCTGAAGTTGCGGGATCATAATCCCACAGGCGGGTAGCCACGTCTTCGGGGGACAGCGTTTGTACCACAGACTCCGCAAATTCCCTGGCATCAATCACTTTTGACTCGGAAACATTGATTTCCGACTTCTGCGTCGGAGGAATGGTGCCTGGTTCGGGAGATGCGGGTGCGGTCATGATGAATCAGGGAGACAGGCAGGTGCCGGATTGCGGGAGGTACTAAGAGCACGTCCTTATACAGGGGTACATGAAGGATTTCCAGTGCGAATCCGTCCTCATACCGCTTTTTATCCAGGTATGGGTCCTGCTTCCGGCTCCATCAAAAAAGAGTCCCGCGTCACGCGGAGATTGACATGCTTTAGCCGCCCATGAATTGTTAGCGGACTCATGGAATCGACTGCCCCCGATCAGCTTCTCCGCACGGCGCTTGCCGATACCCATGTCGCCGAAGGAGCCCGTATGGTCGAATTCGGCGGCTGGTATATGCCGGTACAATACCGCGGCATCCTGCAGGAGCATAAAGCCGTCCGCGAAAGCGCCGGTCTCTTCGACATCTCCCATATGGGGGAACTTCTCATCACCGGCGAAGGCGCAGCCGCCTGGCTCGACTCGCTGCTGACCAATAACGTGGCCAGGCTGAAACCTGGCCGCGGCCAGTACACTTTTCTGCTGAACGAAAAGGGCGGCGTCATTGACGACCTCATCCTGTATTGCATCACCAGCGAGCGCTACATCGCCGTCATCAACGCTTCCCGCATCGAACGCGATTTCCTCTGGATGCGCGATCATCTGCCGTGGACTCACAGCCATCCTCAGGCCGAACGCGTTCACCTTTTCAACGAAAGCGGCGCTCTCTCTGCGGTCGCCATTCAGGGACCGAATGCCGAGAAGATCCTGAGCGCATTTCTCGCCAGCGATTCCGAGCACACCGGCCCGTGCGCCCTCAGCACCCTTCCGCGCAGTGGCATGATCGAGCACGATGTGGAGAATCACGAATTTTTCATCGCTCGCACCGGCTACACGGGGGAGGACGGCTTTGAAGTCTTTTGCGTGAACGAAGACGCGGAGTATCTCTGGAAAGAGTTGCGCAAATTCGGTGAGCCCTACGGTTTGGCGCCTGCCGGCCTTGGCTGCCGCGATACGCTGCGCCTGGAGATGTGTTACCCGCTCAACGGAAACGATCTGTCCGAGGACATCACTCCGCTGGAAGCTGGTCTGGGCAAGTTTGTCGCGCTGGACAAACCCTGCGGTTTCATCGGCCAGACTGCTCTTCAGAAACAAAAGGCGGAAGGCGTTAAGCGCAAGCTGATTGCGTTCAGTGTTACCGGCAAGGGCGCTCCCCCACGCTCGCATAACGCTATTTACCTGGGCGATAAGCAGATTGGCGAAACCACCAGCGGCGGTTTTTCTCCCAGCCTCGGCGGTGGTATCGGTATGGGCTATGTGGAAATCGCTTCCGGAGTCACCGATGGAACTGCGATAGATATAGACGTTCGTGGAACACGCCTTCCCGCAGTTGTTGTGGCAAAGCCTATTTACAAAAAGGCAGCCAAATCCTGATGCATCAGGTTATTCCGTTTGTTAATCTCAACCTCTTTACTTCTTCTCTATGAACGTACCTGATAATCTTCTCTACGCCGAAAGCCATGAATGGGCTAAAATCGAAGGCGAAATCGCTACCGTCGGCATTACCGATCACGCCCAGAGCGAACTGAGCGACGTGGTGCACGTGGAACTGCCGAAGGTCGGCGCCGTGCTGAAAAGCGGTGCTGTTGCGGCCACGGTGGATTCCGTCAAGGCCGCTTCCGATATCTACGCGCCCCTTAGCGGCACGGTAACAGAAGTTAACCCTGCACTGAGCAAAGATCCCGCACTGGTAAACACCGATGCCTACGGTGAAGGCTGGATGTTCAAGCTGAAACTCAGCGATCCGAGCGCAACTGGAAATCTGAAAAGCGCTGCGGATTATACCGGGCAGATCAGCTAGTCCTGCGAATTGGTCTAAGCCAGTTAATACGGATACAACGGCAGCCGGGCTGAACTCTTCATAACGAAGGTTGCCTGGCTGTTGTCGTTTGCGTTAAGGATATTCAACATCGGAATCCTTTACGACAATATCATCAAGCTTCACAAGCTCGGGCAATTCGCCCAGTGATCTGTTGAGGGGCGCTTCTTTGGGTTCGGGATTTCCGGGCAGTGCTATCCATACTTCCCAGCCTTCGCCCTTGGCGTAGCTTCTATAATTGCTGTAGCCTGAATCTCCGGGAGTCCAGGAGCTGTTGTCTCCGCCGATACGTACATACAGCTTGCCTGCATTACCGAGTACTTCAGCTCCATACACACCTTTTTTACGGGCGAGATCCTGGGTATGGATATAACTGGCGGCGTGAATTCCCGCCACTTTACGCGCATTGATCAGGGCCTTGATCCGGGATTGCAAATCCTTGCCCCAGTCAAAATAGTGCTTCCAGA
>JBGGNE010000511.1:0-13963 GCA_041287705.1 Methylacidiphilales bacterium
AGCCCACAAACAGGCTGCGCAGCGCGAAGCCTTTGCCCAGCTCTGTATTGCGGAACTGACCCGCCTTAACGTCCCCGGCCCCATAGAGTACGATGCCGATGAATTCCGCCTGATCGTCGGCACTGACAAACAGATATGGAACCTGGTGAATATTGAAGCCGAACATCGCCAGGGCGTCGTCAAGCTGCCAGAGCTCATCACCAATTTTGTCAAGAGCGTCCGTGACTTCAATGATCTGGATACAGACAATTTCGAATCGATCCGCGGCATACTGGTCCCCACAGTGCGGGAGCGCGTTTACTTTGAGTTTACGCGCCTCTCCGCTCAGGTTCGTAAGTCCCAGGAACTAGAGGTGCCGTTCCGCCCGCTTTCTGACAGCCTGATTGTTTCGCTTGCACTGGACACACCCAGAGCGCTGCGCTTCATCACCCAGAAGGATCTGGACTCGTGGAGCATGAGCTTCGAGGAAGTCTTCATGGTGGCGGTGGAAAATCTGGCGGAGAAGAGTCCCGGCGAATGGTATCAGGCGGAAGGCGTCTATATCGGCAACTGGGAGGATTGCAACTCCCCTGCCCGCATGGTGCTGGCGGAGCTTATCCATGCCCTGCCCGTTAAGGGACTTCCCGTGGCTCTGGTGCCCAACCGCAATTACCTCATCATCACCGGCTCGCAGGATATCGAAGGCCAGAAGCGCGCGATGGAGATTATGCAGGAAGCGCTGGGAGAGCCGCGCCCCATGTCCGGCCGCCCGCTGATTCTGCGCGATGAGCGATGGCATACGTTCTTCCCCCAGTACGACACGCCTCTTTATGATGATTACCAGCGCCTGTACATGGGCGGCGCCCAGACCGACTATGGCGAACAAAAGGATCTGCTGACAAAGCTCCACGAGGAGAAGGGTGAGGACATCTACATAGCCTCGTTCGGTGTATTACAGAATACCGAAACCAGGCAGCTCAAGAGCTGGTGCGCGTGGACGAAAGGCGTCGTATCTCTGCTGCCGTGTACCGATTCCATTATGTTCCTTAACCCCGAACAAGGCGAAAATGCGCCGATCCTCGAAGTGCGCTGGAACGACGCTATCCGCGTATTCGCCCATCTGATGAAGAAGGACGAATCCCTCTACCCCGAACGCTGGCTGGTAGACAGCTTTCCGGAAGAAGAAGCGCTGAAGGCCGTTGCGGTAAAGGGGGATTCCGATTAAGGAGTCCCGGCCCGGCACTTCCCTCCCCTGCTCGCTAGTTCAGTGTGCGGCGGAAGAGCTGCACGGCCATGCCCAGTGTGAGATGCGCGAGCTCAGGGTCATAGCGATAGCCTTCATCTCGAAGGAATGCGTGAGCGCCATTGAACTCGTGCCAGGTGAAATTTGTCTGGGCCGCGGAGAGAGCCGCATAGATGGTGGCGCGACCTTCCGCCGGGACGTGCGGATCCTGGCGCCCCCAGATGAGCATGAGCTCCGCCTTGATTTCCGGAATTCGTGCCAGGGAGTCATCCGCCATACCTTTGCCGAGAGAGCCTTTAGGGATATCAGTCGCATAGAAACAGGCGGCAGCGGCGACTTCCGCGAGCATGGCGGCACGAAACGCAAGATGCCCGCCGAGGCAGATTCCCATGGCGCCAACGCGGCCGTTTCCTTCTTCGTGATCCTTCAGGAAGGTGACGGCAGCGCGCGCGTCGTCATCATATCCGGCCACGGTCTTTGTTGTCTTGAGAGTGTTTCCCTGGGCGGCTCCTGCTTCATCATACGCCAGCACCGTGCCGGCCGGCAGGAACTCGTGATAAACCTCGGGCACTGCGACATTGAAGCCGTGTCCCGCCAGAAACGCGGCGGTCCGACGTATCGGCGCTGTTATCTGGAAAATCTCCGAGTACAATACGATACCAGGATAACGCCCGGCCAGGAGCGGCCGGTAAACGGCCATACGCATAGGGCCGTTTACGGTGGAAACCTCAATGCTTTCAGGTTCGCGAAGTGTCATTAGCTACAAGGTAAATAGGAACAGTTTGCCAAGTCACTTCAATTCAGGATTTCTGCCGAAGTCTCACTTCTTCAGTCGCAGGATATCCAGCAGGGTGTAGACGTGGTCATTCAGCTCTTTCATCCCGTCCGTCAGCGGTTTATAGGTTTCGAATTTAATGTTAACAATGCCTTTGTTGGAGTCGCGGTTGGAGGGATCGACGCTGGTATCGGCGGGGTCATTATCCATGTAGCGAAACCAGTGAAGACCCACGCATGCGGGCATCTCCATCATACCAAGGACGAAGTGCTGATAAAACTTCGCACGGTCCGCCTGAGTGGGGACGACAAAGCCGGCGCCGGACACGTTGGGCATACCCGAGTCCATTCCTTTGGCGTACCACTCCGTCACCATAAAGGGGCGGCCGCTCCATGTGGCCCAGTTGTCCGTATCAGCCTTAAGCGGCGTCCACATACCGTAAACGTTGACGCTTACAACGTCGCAATATTTGCCGGCAGCCTGCCACAGTGCCTGCTGCTTCATGTTGCCGCCGTAGAAGCGCGAGCCAAGATACAGGTGGTTGGGATCGTGCTTGCGGATGGCTTTGGAGACGATCTCATAGTAGCGCTCGGCCACGTGACGCAGGAAGTCGTTACGCTCCTCCTGGGCAGGTTTTGCGTCGGCAGCGGTGACAGGGGTTTTGCGGCGCTCGGACAGCCATGCAGCGGCGGCTTTGTGACCGGCTTCTGTCTCGGGCAGGCTGAGGAATTTATCCAGAGCATCGGGCGGCAGCGGCATTTCGTTGTCGGAGAAGTGGCCGATAAGCCAGGGATCATCCTTCATCGCCTCCAGCTTTTGTGCGTGCTGATCGCAGAACGCCTCGAACTCAGGGTCGAACACAAAGATGGCAGACTGCGGGTAACCCATGTGACCGGAGAGCTGTGTGGTGTCCCCGCGTTTTCGCCCGTAGGAACTCATGAAATTCCAGATATGCGTATAGGGCAGCCGCGGCGTGGTCGCGCGAAGCACTTCGGTTTCGGACCACGCTCCGGTTCCGTTAAAACCGTGCTGAAGAAGGAATTGGGTGGTCTCGGCCGCCCACTTGGCAGAAGTGCCGTACTTTGTCGTTAACGCATCGGCGGTCACCTGGGATTTTCCGTTGGCCGATCGCACGCCCACAATAGCCAGGTTGAAGAAAGGATGCCCTTCGGGATCGACCAACGTCCACGATTTGGACTCGTTGCCGATCTGTTCGACCCGAAAGAAGCCGGTTGCCCCCTTCGGGCTCGTCGTGCGCGCATCGCCTCCGTAAGTGCTGCGCGCATCGGGGGGCCGGGCGGCGATGTTGCCGGGGATATCGCCGACAAGCCGGACGGGCTCGGTCTTGCCGGGTTTACCGGGTTTGCGAGTTACTTCCACCGTGACGGCAGACTGTGTCTGGCCCAGACTTTGGTCGCAGGCGAGAACGGATAACAACAGCAACAGCAGAAATGGGGATCGGTACGCCGCCATAAGAGGTAAAGGTGAATTGTGGTGTCATCTTGGCGCAATTCGTTCGCATTACAATATCTAACTTTCTGGCGCACCAGCCGCCATGGTCGATAATGTCAAGAACCAGAGCGTTTCTTTTATGGCAATAACGACGTACTCGTCCTATGGTAGGGCCGTGCCTGGAATGATTCGTATCGTGTTGCTGTCACTAACGCCGGTGCTTCTTTTGGCAAGCGCTTCGGCGTATGCCGGGGATGCTCCGTCTGCGTCTTCCGCTCCAGTTGCTCCACCTCGCGCTGTGGCGGTCTTCTCCGCACAGCCTCCCGTAGTGGATGGTGTCGTCGATGCCACGACGGAATGGAAAGCGGCGACGCCCATCGTATTTTCTGACACAGAAGTGCGCTTCCTGTGGACAGATGACGGCATGTTTGTGTCCGCGCGCGCCGTGGATAAGACTCCTGTATTCGGCTCGTTCAGGCAGGGCGATCCGCTGTATCTGGAGGATGTCTTTGAGGTGTTTATCGATGAGGTGGGCGATGGACGGCAGTTTGTGGAGATCCAGTGCGATCCTGCCGGACAGATCTATATCCGCAATAATCTTCTGACCGCCGAACCACGACTGACCGAGGAAGGCCGCCTCACCCAGGAGTTCGTGGAGCGCGAGCTATGGCGCTGCGTGCTGCCCGCGCCTGACAGCTTCCACGTCGCAAGCCGCTATGATAAAGCAAGCGGTGCGTGGTCGCTGGAACTCTTCCTGCCCAAAGCATTTATTAGCAGGCGCAAAGGCGGAGCGATGTCGCCATGCACCTGGCGGGTGAATCTGGTGCGGCATGACTGGGATAAGCCATCCGCGCCTATTGCCGCAAACCCGGAGCGGCATGGAGAGATGATGTACTGGGCACCCGTGCTGCGTGGCCACCCCCACCTGTCGCCAACCCGAATGGGATTTCTGGAGCTTAAAAAATAGGATGGCGCGTTATCTTGGCACTGGTCGAAAATATCAAGTACCTGAGGAAGAACAGACTATCGGCTATTCTTAGTGTGGCGTACGGAATTTATGAATGTTTTAATGATGATTAATCGATGAAGAACATTCTCATTTTCGAAACTGAAGCTTTTGATTTAACAGAGCCCAAGGCAGAGGCTGATGGGAGAGAAAGGCCTATGGGAAGAGATGTGGCGGAATTTTTCTGGAAGAAACTTCGTGAGAAAGGATTAGAACCCACTTCCATTGATGAAGACGTAGCCAGCTGGACATTTGGAGTGACTTACTTAAGGAGCACTTATGTATTTTACATACAATTTATGACGCTAGGCAAACCGCTTAAAGATTGCTGGGTTATTGAAATACGAAAGTATATAGGCTTTTTTGGAATGTTTTTTAGCAAAGTTGACAATTCTGACGAATGTGGGCCCCTAATTGAAGTATTCAATGAAATATCTAGCAAAATACCTGGGCTTAGCGATTTAAAATGGGTTGACGGCAAACAATATGCAGATTACTTAAAATGAGGCTACGCACAATGCCGGACGGGTGGGCGTGTGGAGATTTTCGAAGCGTAAGTCGAGCGTAGCGTTCGAACACAGAAGCAATTCATGTTCTACTGGAAGGGTTCCCGACGCAGGGAAGTGTACAATCGTCTCGTGGATATCACCTCGCCTTAAGGCGCGCTTTCGCCCGGACCAAAAAGATCGTGGCTGGATACATGCATAAGACCGCCTTGATGGCTGGCGGGTGCATAGTAGAAGTGTCCGGTATTTAGAGGAAAATCCAGCGGGTTGATGTACTGATCTTCATCCTCATTGTTACGGCCACGGGTCGAATTGAAGATCTCCAAGCCATCAACCGCGCGACGATCGCCTCTTGCGGACAAGACGGTAAGGAAGGGGGCGTCCGGCGAAAGATTGTAGGTGTAGTTTGGGTTTGAAAAAAGAGCGAGCGTACCGAGCGTGAAGGGGAACGTGCCGGTTCCGCTGCCAGCGTAGCCGAGATTGCCACTGAATACCGAGCCTGGTGTATCTCCAGGCGCCAGGACGCCTGTGAAGGTAAACGAAAATGGTGAAGCAGCAGGGGAGCCGGCAAATGCTTCCTGGCCCGGAGTTGGCAGGATCGTAAGTGGTCGCGGTGTGATGGCAAAGCTGCTCGGCAGAAAGGTTACCAGGTAATTGGACCCCAGGTATTCACATTCAGGCACTGTATCCTATATTGCAATCCTTTGGCTTCGTGGATCAGGCGGCATGGAGCCTTCTGTACCGGATAAATGCAAAAATAGTCCATCGGGCTGACACCCCACGCCAATCAACGGCTCTCCAGAACGCATGTGGCGGCAGGCAGTCCGTCGGACTCCGCTCGGAGCGTCAGCTTACCGGGACGTCCTGCGTGCGTGCGCACAATAACGAGGGCGAACCCGTTAAAGGCACGTCGCGTGGGAGCCTGGAACGACTCGAAACTGATGGGGTTGCCGTTGTCGGTGGCAATAATCTCACCAGGGCCGTCGAGCGTGAACCTTATGGAATTGTCCGCGCGCGGTGCCGGCGTGCCGGTGGCGTCCCGGATCGACACGGTAACGAAGGCCAGGTCAGTGCCGTCGGCTCGCAGGGATGTCCGGTCTGCAGTGAGATTGATCTCTGCGGGAGCCGAAGCCGTTTTGCGGACATCCTCCGCCCATGGGCGTCCTGCTTTGTACGCAATTACACGTATTTCACCGGGAGCATACTTTACGTCGTCCCAGCGAAGGCGAAACTCGCCAGGCATTTTCTTCTTGCGGCCGAGTGACTGCCCGTTAAGGAAAAGTTCCGCTTCATCACCGGAGGTATAAACGTGGACCGGCGTTACTTCGCCTTCGCGATTTCCCTGCAGGCTGTAACCACTGGCCTTCAGCAGGCGACCGACCGTGTCCGCCGAAATGCGGTGCCCCTGACGATTCAATTCGATCGCAAGTTGAGTCGTGCTTTTGCACGTCCACCGCAGCGACCTCATCGGATGACCGCTGGTATACGGTTCCATCAACTCCTCCAGCGCCCTGACTCAGAGTGGGATCCGACATCACAAGCCGCTTTCTCCCTCCTCCCGGAGCCCGTTGCCGCTCGCCAGCCTTACCCCTCAACTTCTCCTCTCTCAACTCCTTCACTCCATGCTGCACCGTTCTCCACGTCAACCCCGTTGCCTGCGCCACCGCACTTACTCCCCTCTCTCCTAACCCAAGGGCTTCCGCCCCCGCCCAAAGACGACGCTCCCTTTCATCGAACCGATCTTTCAGCAACGCATAACGCTTTCCTATCGACTCAGCAGGAAGGGTCTTCATTCCATATACTACCTCATCCCAAAAAATCCGCCCTCTATTTTACGGAGACTCCTTAGTCCTTTTTGTCTTTAAGCAAGTCGATTTTTTGATAGCTACCTGCCTTTTCTTTCACGGGCTGAGAGACATGGAAACACGCACGACCGTTGAAAAGATTGTTGAGACAGTTGCTTGTACTTACATTAACTGTCGTTTATAAAGCACCACAGTTGGTAACCGCATACCAGATATTCCAAATATGATACCTCGTATTTCTCAGCTAAAAATTCCCGTAAACGATCAAATGGGCAGCTATACTGTGGAGTGTCATCCAAAGCTTGGAAGCCGCAATCTATTAAAAGGGCTTTCTAGGATAAATCTTTTTATTGGAGAAAACAATGTGGGTAAGAGCCGCTTTATAAGAGGACTTGTCAACGAAGATAAGTTAAATTACCTTCCTTTTGGATTTTGCGAAAATATAAACAAAGCTGGAATGGAGTTAAAGCTATTTTTACTTGCTCTGCAAGAAACTTATCCAGATTCAAGCAATGAAGACTTAAATCTTCAGGAAATTATTCGTAACTTAGACGAGGCCGAAATAGATTTGACGCCTCTTTCTCGCAAGTACTCTTCCGGTATAACTACACTGAAGAATTTACTAGAGACTATCGATAATGAAACAATGAAAAGCGATTTGTCTCATCGATTGCAGAGATTTGTCGTAGAATACGAAAAAGTCAAAAATCTTGTCAATGCATCGGGCAACGCTGAATTTAAAAGAGCTTCCGAAATGCTTAGAGATGCTCATCGCTTCTATATACCAGTTTTACGCGGCTTAAGGCCAGTAGTACAAGGTTCCGATGTATATTACAATAGAACTGTGCTCGATTATTTCTCTACGCAGCCAAAGAAAAATGATGGAACTAAACTAATGGTAAACGATAAGATACATATAGAAACAGGTTTTGAATACTTTAACAGATTACAGGAGCTATTACTGGGTGGAGAGGAAGACAGGATGGCAATTGAAGAATTTCAAAAATTCTTATCGGTAAGCTTTTATAATTCTGAAGATGTTCTTCTTTTACCCAAGAAAGCACCAAAAAATGATGTAATACATGTTAAAATAGGTACAAATCCTTCACGTGCCATTTATGATTTAGGAGATGGGGTTCAGCAAATAATAATAATGACATTACCATTATTTATTTATAAAAACTTACATCCAAATACACCACATCTGGTTTTTATTGAGGAACCTGAATTATATTTACATCCAGGAATGCAACGTATTCTACTTAAAGCATTTAATCGGTTTGAGAACTACCAATTTTTCTTGACCACGCATTCCAATCATCTATTAGATTTAACTATAGAAGACGAATTTAGTGATATTTCCATATACTTAATTAATAGAACTTCAAACAAACCAGTCGAACAATTTAACATCGTACCGCTTCAAACACATGATCATCATGCGTTGCAAACACTTGGAGTGAGAGCGTCATCGGTTTTTTTAAGTAATTGTACAATTTGGGTAGAAGGAATTTACGATAGGCGGTATCTAGCCTATTATCTAGAACTACTAAAAAACAGTCTAAATAAAGTATCAAAGCCTTTTCTACCAAAACAAGATCTACATTACTCGTTTGTCGAGTATTCCGGAGGCAACATTACTCACTGGTCTTTCCTAAGAGAAGTTGACGATCCCATAGAGTTTGAGAGAATATCTTCAAAGATAATGCTTATTTCTGATCGCGACGATTTAGCTGACGCCGCAAAAATAGAAAGGCATAGAAATCTTGAAGAAAGACTTGGAAAGGAGCGTTTCCACAGGCTTGAATGTCGTGAAATTGAAAATCTATTAACACCTGATGTGCTATTAGGCATTCTAGAAAGTAAAGGAGAGGAAGTGTCCGAATTATCGTTTAAACAAGAGGATTATAAAATCGGATATCTAGGGGATTTTCTCGAAAGCACCGTCCCGAATCACAAGAGAAAATATCGTGATTCATCTGGAACGATTTACGATAAAAAAGGATTCTGTGCTAGAGCTATCGAAGTTATGAAGAACAAAAATATTGAATTTACAGATTTAAGTATAGAAGCTCAAGAATTGACCACAAAGATTTATGAATTTATTAAGATTTCAAATCTCGGATCCTTATGGAATGCGCTTAACCCCGCAATGCGCAAAGTTCCTGATAATACCGTGCAATAGGCTCCGTCTTCTCTCGTAGCGATTCCGCCGTATTGGAGGGAAGTTCCGCTATGTCTTCCCGCTTCAGCGAAAGCGCCAGGCCTTCCACCTCGCGGAGCTCTACGGGGCTCCATTTGTTTTTGATGGCATCGTCGAGCCAGTTGTCTTGCTCGGGGGTATCATGGACGCCGGCACTCACGACCTCGTCATGGTGAGAGAAGGACAGCGCCTCCCGCCTGCGGAGGGCCAGCGCCACGCATTGCGGTTGCGCAGCGTTTGATAGGCGAGGCTGGAAATCTCTTCGGCCAGCGCAACGATGATTGATTCTACAGAGTTGCCTGGTACAAAAGCAAAGGACAAAACTATAAGGAAATTTAAATAGTCATTTGATGAAAACTTTACGCTTAAAAAATGTGGCGACTGCCTTTTGCTGGGGATTACTGATGTCGTTGGTTGTATTGCATGCTTCCTCCGACGACGATAAGTATCAGTACAAGGATACTTTTGGAAGGGTGAAGGATCTTGCAGAGCCTGAGGCCCAAAAACATTACATCCTTACAGCACTTAACCTGAGGTGTACGTCAGCTGGCGAATCGCTTGATAAGGAACTCGCGCGTGCAGACAAAACATATGTTAGCGCTTATGTGAAAGCCTATCTAGCGGCATGCGTGGAGTTCACCACTTTTATTGATCAGAGCGGCCCGGTCATACCTGAAAACATGCAAAAAACTGTAGCCATTGCACGCTTTTGGGCAGATTTCTCTAAAGTAAAATATAGCTCGGATGGTGCCAAGTATGCCAAGAACCTGAAGGGTTTCATGGATGCTCATTATGAAGATTTTCTAAAGATATATAAGGAACGCAGTGCTAAATAGCCTCATTCTGATCCATGCTGCAGCTTAATGCGAAAAATGCCTCCGATGAGATGGCTTGCTATCATACTGCTCCGGCGTCGATTTTGAGATGAGAGTAAGGCGGAATGGAGGGAGTGCATTAGACTAAGGCACTGACCGGAATTCCAACGCTGCTCTCGTTCAACAACGGCGGCTCAAGTTGTGCAGGTTATTTACTGGAGACTCCAAAGAAGATTCTTCACCTTGATATGCACGAACACATCGCGGGGTGATCCGGCGAATTTGAGGGCATTTCCTCGCCGGTCCTTTTTCGACCATTCGGCAATCGAGGGGAGCTCCTCCACGTTGAGATACACGGTTCTTTCTGGATCGACGGCGGCATGCCCATGATCGGCGGTCAGAAGGAGCGCGAGATCGCTTTGACCTTTTAGTAGTATGGGTAGTATCGATTTCTGCCAACGTTTGAGGCGATTGGGGCTCCCGCATATGGCAGACGTTGTCGATCCCATCGTAGTAGAGGCAGAAAATGGCTGGTCCCTCTACTTGCATAATGGTCTCCCCAAGATTTACCAGTATCTGGCGAGCGTGGGACCGTGGTAGGAGCTCTCCAGCATCTCCGGTTTTTTGCAGGAGAGACCGACGCGCGCCATCGACATGTTCAGATGAGGCTGGGCCGTGGCCTGCTCCCCGCGTTAGCGAGTAGACGCACAGATGGCGCGGCTACGGATCATGTACGCCCGGGCGTACAGATTGGTGTCAATTTTGGTGCCAATTGATACCAAAAATCGCACCCCGTCTGCGTAACTCGTTGCTATTGCAACAATGTAAAGGTGGCGGACGGGGAGAGATTCGAACTCTCGGTGGTGTTACCCACATTCGCTTTCCAGGCGAACGCACTAGACCACTATGCGACCCGTCCTTGGGAAGGACTTGCTGACATGCCAGGTGGAAGGTTCTGGCAGAAAGGGAAGACTAGAGGATGCGAGGAGCGAATGCCAAGCTTTTTCTTGGGGCGGGGACAAAGTATTTTTGACCCCGTGCTTCGGTGGAGGCCGGCTCCAAGTCCAGCCGGCTTTTGCTCTATACTTTTACGCGGGAAAGGGCGGTGAGGCGCTGGGCCAGGGGCGGGTGGCTGGCACGAAGAAGTACAGCCAGAGGATGCGGCGTGAGGTTGGCCAGGTGTTTGCGGCTGAGGCGCTTGAGCGCTTCCATGAGAGGGCGGGGGCTGCCGATGCCCCGGGCGGCGAAGGCGTCGGCTTCGTACTCGTGTACGCGGCTGAGGTAGGCCACGGCGATGGAGAGCAGGCGACCGACGGGCTCGTACATGAGGGCAAAGGCAAAGAGGCCGGCATAGACCGACGGATTGGTGACGCCGAGCGCAGCCTGCAGAGGGGCGGAGGTGACGAAGAGGGAAACTATCCAGAACATAAGGAAGCTCTGGGTGAGGCTGACGGCGGCCATCTTCCACATGTGTTTGCATTTGTCGTGGCCGATCTCGTGAGCAAGGATGCCTTCAAGCTCATCGACGGGATGGTCCTCGATAAGGGTATCGAACAGAGCGATGCGGCGATTGCTGCCAAACCCGGTGAAGAAGGCGTTAGCCTTGCTGGAGCGCCTGGAGCCGTCGACGACATACATTTCGCGCACGGGGAACCGGAGCCGCTCACATAGTTCGTGAAGACGACGAGAGAGATCTCCTTCCTGCAGCGGGGTGAATTTGAAGAAGAGCGGCATGATGAACCGGGGTGCCAGAAAGGCGAAGATCGCGCCCAGCCCTGCCATGACGGCCCATGCGTACAGCCATCCCCAGGTGCCGCTATACATGAAGAAGGCGATGATTGCCGCGAATGCGCCGCCGCCCAGAATGCCGCCGAGCAGCGCGCCTTTGATGAGGTCCAGCACAAAGGTGGCAGGAGTGGTGCGGTTAAAGCCGTATTTTTCTTCGAGGACAAAGGTGGAGTAGAGGCTCCACGGCAGGCCGAGGATGCCAAGCCCAGCGGTGAGAATTCCCGCGAAAGCAAGACCCTGGAGGATAGGGTGCTGCACCCATGTACGGACGAGGCCATCCAGTGCGCCGAAGCCGCCGCACAGCCAGAAGGTGAGGAAGACGACGAGATCGAACGTGGAGGATGTGATGCCGAATCGGGTGCGTTCGCGGGTATAGGCCTGGCTTTTGGCGTAACGTTCGGCGTCGTAGAGATCGGCCAGTTCGCCCTTGGGGAGCTCGGCGCGCATGTTGCCAAGGTTGAGCAGATCGGCAATCAGGTCCAGCAGGTACAGGCCGACGACAGCGGCCAGGAGAATCCAGAAGTAAAGATTGTATTCCATGGGGTGCGGGTAAAGCAGGAATACTCTACACTGTTTTGGCCCGGATGGCACCAGGATTGCCACGGGCCAGGACAGATCATGTGTCAGATGGATTCTGCGTTTTGCAAAATCATGCGCTGCCGCCTGGAAGGGGGCTTACTCATCAACTCGCCAACTCATCAACTCCGACTCGCCTACTCGCTGTTTTCCGCTTTCGGCTTTGCTTTCTTCAGGCGCGCTCGGTCGGTGGCGCGCCTGGTGTCTTCGGCTATTTGCAGGTAATCTTCAGGAGTCAGCTCGACGTCTCGCGTGGCCTGATCGTACAGAAAGACGATGAGATCGCTTAGCGGCATCTTCCGCGCTTTTGCCTCTTTCTCCAGGCGGCGCTTCAGCGTCCGCGGGATCCAGATGCCCACCGAGGCTTTGTCCGGAGCATGTTGGTTAGGCATAAAAGAGCTGGGAGATGGAGTCGGGTTTAAGGGGGAAGTGGCATCAAACGTCCTTAATAGGTTACCTACGCCAATTTCGCGTGTCAACGCATTTTCAAAAAACATTTTCCGCTGCATGCGTATCAGCAGTTCCCGCGTTATGCACAGGCAAAGTAGAGTATCCATAGGCACACCTCATGTATCAGGAAGTGCGCCGGTCTGAGCCTTCCAGGCGGCAAATGCCACCCGTCACTCTCAGGCAGATCCATCCCCCTTAAATCAGGTTCAGATCTCGCTCCACTTCGCCGAACAGACGAAGCCGCCGATTGCGCGTTGAATATGTGCTTATGATCACTTATATAGGTCGCCAAAGCAAGACGTATTATGTGTACTTTAGTTAACCGGCTCATCCAGAGCCAAATAAAATTCTATTCACTGCCTTTCCCTTTCATGGTCAGGGACAGGCGCTGTCCTTTGCTGTAACACCAATTACTTGTGACGTATTTTCATCACCCATTTTCGTATCGCATTACGGCGTATTCGCCTGACGCCGTCTTCTGTTGATTTGTTGCTTTTTGTTATACAAAACAATTACGCAAATGCCTGCCGCACTCGGTTAAGTATACAAAACCGGAATCATTGTTTAACATTGACATTTCACGCTATAGTCGCTGAAATCGCGCGTCATGATCAAACACGGGATTGCCCTTACACTTCTCGCATGCTTCGTGCTGGTGACACAGGCTACCCCCAGCGCTGTTGCCGGCCCTGACTATAAGGAAGTTAATCCCGGTCGCCCCGCCCTTTCCCATGCGGAGAAAGCGCTTCGCGAAAACGTGCTGGAGCTACAGGTGGAAACCGGCGCTACCTGGTCCGTGGGTTACACGGGCAATAAGAACTACGTGATGGCGCCGCAGATGGTGAGCCTGAACTGGAATCTCGATGACATCGGTCTCGACGATTTCTGGGGCGGCGTCTTCCGCGGCAACACCCAATGGAAGACCAGCATCATCGGCTCTCCCGTATTTAATGGCTTCGAGCATCACATGTTCGGCTTCGCCGCTGGTCCTCAGTATAATTTTGTTCAGCCCGGCTGGAATCTTGTCCCCTTCATCAGTGCACGCGTCGGTCTCGTGTTTCTGGATACCACCAACGACCCTAACGACATTGGACAGGACTTCAACTTCACGTTCATGGTCACTCCGGGTGCGCGCTACTTCCTTTCCGACCACTCCAGCATCGGCGCTAATTTCATTTATCAGCATATCTCCAACGGCGGTCTTTCCGAGCCGGAAGTCAAGAACCGCGCGCTCGACCTGATTGGCTTTCAGATCTCCTACACTCACAGCTTCTAGCATCGGCCTGAGATTTGAGACTCCCCGCCGCCGTCTTTGCTCAGCCAGATCCCGTCATTGCTGCCCGGTACTTTCTGGGCAAAACCCTG
>JBGGNE010000512.1:0-13054 GCA_041287705.1 Methylacidiphilales bacterium
CGGAGAGCAGCACAGGCACTGGCGGAGCGAATCGCGTGCAGAACTCCGGCAAGCTGATTGCAAAGGCGAAGGCTACCGGCAAGAACGGCGGGAAGATTGTAGTGACGGGCGATCAGGTGCATCTGACCTCCTCGTCGCAGATTGATGCGTCCGCGACGTACGGCCCCCCAGGCACCCTGGGCAAGGGCGGAACGGTCAACATTGGCGGCGGTTTTCAGGGTAAGGATACGTCCATACTCAATGCCAAACAGACAGTGGTGGATGCCGGCTCCACAATCAATGCCGACGGCAACTCCAAGGGTGGCACTGTTGTGGTGTGGAGCGACAAGGCCACGGGCTACTATGGCGATATTTCCGCAAAAGGCCCCGGCACAGACGCTACCAGCGGCGGCATGTCGCCGGACGGCGCTAATGTGCAGGCCGGCAGCGGCGGCTTTGTGGAGGTAAGCTCCAAGAGCTACCTGGACTTCCGGGGCACGGCGAATACGGCGGGCGGCAGTGTTCTGCTGGATCCCAGTGACATTACGCTCAGCGCTGCCCCCACCTCTAATGCTATTGGGAGTATAATAGTCGGCAGTTATAACACAGGCACGTCAACCGCCGGCGACAGTACACTTAACATCAGCACGCTGCTACTTTTGCTGGCAAACAACAATACTTACGTCTACACGGATGGCGGGTTGTCGGGCGCTAGTGGACTGGAGCCCGGCATCGCCGGCAATAATGTCAATGGAGATATTGCGGTTCTAAATGATATTATCTGGTCCTCGCGCAGCAGCCTTTACCTGCTGGCGCATGGGGATATTATTGTGCGGGCCAAGATCACAAACACGGCCGTCGCGCCTCCAGCGGGGGATGGCTCGGTTAATCTGATTGCGGGATGGTCCGGGGACTTGTCAAATCTTGGCCAGAATTTTGCGACAATTACCGCCAGTGGCACCAGATATGGCAACAGTGTCTCCGGTGTTCCCGGTTCGGTATATCTTTATGGAGGAACAACCGCTGGCGAGCGAGCCGAAGTGTCCAGCCTCTATGGCGATGTAAACGTTGCCGGATATGATGTTATGCTGCTGGGCGGTACTCAAACGGATTCTTATGCCCGGCTGGGATATTCTGGCAGCGGCGCTGTGGGAAACATTACGGTGCTGGCAAAGGGGACGGTATCCCTCACTTCGGGGTCCGACTACGGTACCTACACCAGGATCGGGCATACGCAGAATCCCTCGGGCAACATCATTGTCTCCGGGGCCGACTCGGCAACGGGGCTGGATGTCGCTCTTATGGGCGGCCTCTTTGGTGGTACTCCCGACTCATCGACCGCCGCCATAGGTCATGGTGGGTTTGATATACCTACAGTTTCGGACTATTCCGGCGACATCAGCTTGCTCCACCTGCGATCTCTCAGTCTCAATGCAACCTCCTCGCCAGTCCGGATCGGACATTCCAACGACTTCAACTCAGCAACCGCCGTTGCCATGGGCAATGTGTCCGGAAACATCCTGATTACCGGTGTTGCGGCAGGCATGTCGGTCACCATCAATGGAAGCACGACAGCCGGAACCGGATACGCCCAGATTGGGCATGGCGCCCATCGTAACGGTGCCGCTGTCACGAGCGGAACCATCAGCCTGAGCAATGTGTCGTCGCTCAGCCTCACCGGTGAAGACGCCCAGGGACAGATTGGCCATGGTGGAAAGTCCTACAACCACGCCAATGGCCGGCCGGCAGGACTTATCTCCGGTGATATCACCATTACAGGCCTGAGTTCCGGTATGACCGTTAGCATGATAGCCAGCCCCACCAGCGGAGGCAAAGAAGGCTATGTGATGATCGGTAACGGCGGCTACGAGACGGACAGCACCTCCATTTCTGGCACCATCTCGCTGCTCAATCTCGGCGGAGCATCTGCCCTGACGATGCAGGGCGGTCAGGCTATGGCCCAGATCGGTCATGGCGGCGAAATTTCCAGCCAGCTTGACGCGAGCGGCAGCCTGTCTGGCAAAATCACCATTGCCGGCATTCCGGGAAGCGCGGGGATGGGGATGGTGATGATAAACGCTGCAGGGCCTCACGATATCCTGATCGGCCACGGCGGCCATCAGGCAAATGCTTACAGTATCAATGCCGATATCGAGCTGACCAACGTTTTGAACATCGAAATGGAAGGCTTTGAGCAGGGAGCAGTTCAGATCGGCCACGGCGGCTTTCAGTTCAATAATGGCCTGACCGGCACGAGAACCATTACGGGCGGAATCACCATTACCGGCAGAACAAGCGGTGCGGGGATTTTTATGGGCCCTGGCTCCGAGGCCGCCTCCTACGTGCAGATCGGCCATGGCGGATTTGAGGGCGTCTTAACTTCCATCGACTCAGCGCCCATTCAGATGACGTCTATATCGCTCATCGACATGTTTGGCGGCGGATCAACCTCCGGATCTTATTCGATGATCGGCCACGGCGGCACGCGGTTTAACTACCAGGCAACCGGCGCTACGAGCCGATCCATCACAAACAGCGCCATCGGCATATCTGGAAGAGCTGACGGTGCGGAGATTATTGTGACGGGCGGCACGGCCACGGATGGCTTTGGCTTTGCGCAAATCGGCCACGGCGGCTTTCAGTCCTGGTTTAGTGACATCACCACGGGCTCTGATATCACGATGTCGAACGTAAGTTCCCTTACTCTCAAGGGCAGACAGGGGTACGCGCAGGCTGGGCACGGCGGTAAGTACTTTAATAGCTCGTCCGGCAGCGCCACCACGCTTGGGGTCGCCAACATCAATGCCGGCATCACCATTACCGGCCTGACCAGTGCGGGCGGCATGGTGGTCGCACTTTCCACTTTCGCTTCCGGCAGTACTTCCAGCCTTTCCGCATATGCGCAGATCGGCAACGGCGGGTATGGGGCAATCGTGGCCTCCATGCTGAATTCAACGATAAATATTTCCAATGTCGCCATTCTGAGCATGGCAGACAACCGCTCCTATGTGCAGATTGGCCATGGAGGCGAGTCATTCAATGCAAACACGCCATTCGCTGCCGGCACCATTCAGGGCGGCATCACGATCGCCGGCAGGAACACCACCGGGATGGTGGTGGATCTGAACAACGCCAGCTCTGATTCCTCCATGTTGCAGATTGGTCACGGTGGAACCCGTGCCAGGATAAGTGCTTTAACGACGGCGAATATCGATCTCACCAATGCGAGCAGTCTGACAGCCACCGGGGTGTCGGGGTTCATCCAGATCGGCCACGGCGGCAGGTTTTTCAACGTAGCGCCACTGACCGCCGGCTCCGCCCTGTCCGGCAACATTTCGATCAGTGGACTGGCCATTCCCGGCTTCGCAATGAATCTTACGAATGACACAGCTACCCTCACAGACGCGGACATTCAGATCGGCCACGGTGGCTATCTGTCTTCGGTTGGCGACATTACCTCAGCAAACATTGCCCTGACGAATATCACATCCCTCGACCTGACGGCCAATATGGCGCCAGTGCAGATTGGCCATGGCGGACGCCAATATAACAATGTGGCAGGAGCACTTGGCACCGGGGGCATTTCGGGGTTTATTCTGATTCAGGGCCGCTCCCCCATTAACGGTGCCACTGTAAATCTCAGAAGCAATGGCAACTTCGACATTGCCATGGCGCATATCGGCCACGGCGGACCTTCTGCCTACTTTGCCTCCATAACTCTGGCGGATATTGATCTCTCGTCTATCAGCGCACTGAGCCTCGTCGGCAATTACGGTGCCGCACAGGTGGGTCATGGCGGCTTTAGCGTCTTTCAGGGCGGCTATGCCTCCAATAGTGTCACCGGCAACATCACGATTACCGGGGTGACTACCGGCCTCGGGATGACGGTGAGCTTGTCCGACCAGGGGAACGGCGGGGGATACTCGCAGATCGGGCATGGCGGCCACTTCACCAAAATCGACAGTATTTCGTCAGCCAACATCAGCGTGCTGAACGTCAACATTCTGAACCTTTTCGCTGGTTCGGCATATTCGCAGATTGGCCATGGCGGCCTCCTGTTCAATAGTGGCACAACCGGAAACACTATTCAGGGCGGTATTACCATCCGAGGCGTGCCCGGGGGCTCGGGTATGTTTGTCACCATCTCCACGTCCGCCCCCACCGGTATCTATGCCCAGATCGGGCACGGCGGCGTGAGCGCGGAATCAACAGTCATCAGCCTGGCGGATATTGAGATGAGCATCGCGAAGTCGATTCAGGTGAACGCAGGCGAGTCCGTCGCGCAGATCGGCCATTCTGTACAGGGCTCGGGCATGACAGGAAAGATCACGCTGCAGGGCAACGGCCTGACCGTACTTGTCGCCGCTATCGACGCGAATGCGCAGATCGGTCATGGCTACTACGGCATGACGGGCACCGGAACCTACGTGGTGGGCGGCGACATCTTAATCGATGCACCCGGCGGCAGCCTTACCATCAAGGGCGGCCAGGCCAATGGCGCCTACGCCCAGGTGGGCCACGGCGGCATAAGCGCGGCATCTGTTCCCGGCAATATCAACCTTAGCGGCAACATCTGGATCAAGACGGGCGATGTCACCCTTACCGGCGGTTCCGTTTCCGGTCTGGGCAGCTACGCCATGATCGGCAACGGCGGCACCAATGTCGACCGCTATTCCAACATCAGCGGCCAGATTTCCATCGCCGCCACGGGTGAAACGTCCATCATCACCCTCGGTACGGGAGCTTCAACGTTTCCGTGGATCGGCAACCGCTCTGGACTCCTCAGCACCGTGGGAGGCAATATTCTTCTCCAGACCCATACTCTGGATAATGCGGCCACAACCTCTCTGTACAGCGCAGTGGACCTTACCATGGGCCTCTTTATGGGCAACGATCTCGCCCACGGCGACTTTACCCTGCTAACCGATACCGACCTGTCCGCAGGGAGCATCATCGGGAACGGGCCGGGGATTCTCAGCCTGCTTAGCAAGGGCAACGTGGGGCTCTTCCCCCAGATCAGGAATACCAGTAATGGGGATCTCTATGTTGCCGCAGGGTTTGACGGAACATCCGGCATCTTTGGGGATCCCTCCGCAGTGCTGGTGAACCAGAGCTTCTTCCTCCGTCCGTCCCTCGTTGCCGCAGACATCATCTTAGTGCCGGGCTCATTTACGTCGTTTTCCCACAATATCAACCTGGTTGCGGGTAAATCGATCAACATTCTGTCTGGTGCAGTTATCAGCTCCGGTAACACCTTCCTGGCCATTACCGATAACCTCAACGCGGTGCGCCCTGCGGTCGATACAACCGCCACCTTCACCAACAGCGGCAGCATTGTCGCGCCCACCATTCGCATCTTTGCCGCGGATCCCGGCACCAGCACCGTTGGCACCCTTCCCGGCCTGCCTCAGAAGAGAGGTATCTGGTATGGCGATTCCGGTGCCCTCCTTAACGGCGTCAACTTCAAAACTGCGGTGGCAGTGATCCCTCCCCCTCCCGTAATACCGCCTGTGCCTCCTGTCGATCCAGTCATTCCCCCGGTCGATCCAATCCCTCCCATTGACCCAACGCCTCCCATCATCCCCCCGATCATCATTGACCCCGCCCCGCGCCTCACCATGGACGCCAGCGATCTCAATACCGCCGTGGATACCTCCGATGACATCCTGGCCCGCCGCTACGGCAAGTTCCTGACCTACACGATCAGCTACGCCCCAGCGCCCCATTCCACGAACCGCGACTCCATCCTGTTCATGTCGTCGTACAGTGTTTTCTCCCGCTTCACCTCTCTCAATTCAGCCGCCGGCCCCGCAGCACCATAGGCACGTGCAATGTCGACCGGGCTACTTTTGGGCACATGCTTCGTTGCGGTTTCAGTTGTAGTTATGCGAAACAGGCAGAAGCCGCACGGCGTTCTTTTCCGTTTCGACATCTTACTTTCGCAGATCAAGATGATGCCAGGATGTCGCCGCATTTTTTCCTGGGCATGATGTTTCTTCTTTTTGCTCCGGCGCTTCGTATTTGCCTTGCCTGCCGTAGTACAATAGGTTTTGGTTAGTACATGGCTGCTCCGTCTGATGTATATCTCGATAAAATCGTCGGTGCGTTAAAGGATGCCCTTGGCGGGAATCTTTACTCGTGCTCCCTCTACGGCAGCGCGGTGCGTGGAAATTTTGAGGACGACTCGGACATTAACCTGCTGATTCTGCTCAATGACTTTTCGCCGGCGGCCCATGTCGCGCTGGCTGGGGTGGTTAGTCAGCATCGACGAATCGCGCCGTTCCTGCTGGCAAGGCGTGGGTTTGAGAGAAGCTTTCGTGTATTCAGCCCGAAGTTTGCCAGCATTCGGCGCAATTACCGGGTGCTTGCGGGGGCCGATCCGCTCGCGGACCTGAAGATAGATCCCGAGGAGGAGCGCTATCTTGTGGAGCAGGCGTTTCGCAACCTGCGCCTGCGGCTGGTGCACGCTTTTGTAACGCGTCTGGATGATAACGGATATCACCGCTACCTGGTGCGCCTTGTCACTCCGCTCTTCGTCCAGTTGTCGGAGATTGCGCGGCTGAGCGGAAGTGTGGCGCCCAAGGATTTCGCCGCTCGCATCCCTGTGTTTGAAAAGCTTTTTGGCGTGGATGGCGCCGTGCTGCGCGAGTTGCTGGAAATCAAAGGTGGGGAGGGGGATGTCAAATCCGTCAGCGCGGAAGCATGGCACTCGCGGCTCTTCCCGCTGATCGACACGGTGGTGGTCTGGATCGAGAACGAGTGGAAAGCGCAACTCCTTCCACTGCCTGGCAATTGATCGCTTCCATTTCCGCAACCTCCAGGAGAAGGGCTCCCTGCCGGCCCTTCGACTACTCCAATCTCCACCACCACCTTCCTGTGAGAATGCGATGAAATTAATCTACACTTTCTTCACTCTGCCGGGGCCGCAGTTTCTGATAGGTTATGTGGCCCTGCTGTTCGTTACCTTTTGCGTGGTGTACTACTGCCGGCTGGCCCGCCTGGACAACCCCTGGCTGACAACCGGGGCGCTCATCCTCTTCGAGGGCACGGGGATTGTTCGTATCTACATCGGTCTGGGACAGGATATGCACCGCTGGAATTACCATCTGCTGTTGATGGTCGTCGGCTTCGTGCTGTTAACCTTCCGCCCCAGATTCTCCTCGCACCGAGGCGGAAAGCAAAATGGCGGCTCCTCCGGCGAGAGCAATTCTTCCACAAGCGGTTGTAGTAGCGGCAGCGGCTGTAGCGGAGGCGTCAGCAGTTGCGGAGGCGGAGGAAGCAGCAGCGGCGACAGCGGCGGCGGGGGATGCGGCAGCAGTGGCGGCGGTGGCTGCGGAGGATGCGGCGGCGGAGGGGGAGACTAGCGATTCTTACGATGAAAAGCCTCAAACCAACGGGAGTGATCCACACCGGCGTCGGCTATCGCGGCGCGCTGGGATCGTGGATCAAGACGAAGCCGAAGGACGTGACATGCCTGGAGATCACCGCCGAGCATTTTTTTGACCACAACGAGCATCGCCTGGCGTGGCTTGCCAGGGAGTTTGAGCTTTACGTGCACGGGCTGGGGCTAAGCCTGGGGACTCCGGGGCCGATGGATCTGGAGACACTGCGGCGGTTCCAGCGCGTGGCGGAAATCGCAAAGCCTCAGTGGGTCAGCGAGCACATCGCCTTCACTCGTACGGCAGGTATGGACCTGGGTCATCTCAATCCCGTACCGCCTACGCGTGCGATGGCGGAAATCGTTGCGGCCCATGCCCGGCGTGTTGCCGACGCCTGCCAGCGCCCTATTATCCTGGAAAATATCACCTCGCACGTGCAACTGCCGGGCGATATGGCGGAGCCCGATTTCCTCAACGAGATCTGCGAATTTGGCGACTGCGGGCTGCTTCTCGACGTAACAAATCTGTTCATCAACAGCCGCAACCACTGCTTTGATCCTATCGAATGGCTGAACCGGATTAATCCCGACACCATCGTGCAACTGCACATCGTGGGCTACTCTAAAGACGCCGAAGGACGCCTTGCGGACGACCATGCAAAGGCCGTGCAGCCGGAGATTCTGGAGCTGGCACAGGAGGTCGTCAACTACGCGATGGGACTGCGCGCGATCATTCTGGAGCGGGACATGGAGATCCCCGAAGCCCGGGAAATGGATGCGGAGATCAGCGCGTTGCGCCGGCTTGTGCACGAACGCTTTCTTGCTGACGGCTGAAGCTGGATAACGAATTAAGGGGATCCATGGACTCAGCTCTTTACATCAACGTGCTGGGCAGGCTGCTGGTGAGCGGCGTGCACCGGGACGCCTTTGCCCAAGATCCCGAGGGAACACTGCGGGAGCTGGGCGCGGACGAGCCGGTAACCGCGGCTATGCGCACGATTCCTCCCCGGCGTCTGGAGGAGCAGGCAGTTGTGCTTCTGCGCAAGCGCTGGGTGCTGGTAGCGCCCGCATTGCCCGAACTTTGCGAGCGTCTTGGCGAAGGAAAAGCCTGGGAACTGTTCCGCGAGGAAGCGCGCGGCGTCTGGCGTACCCACGACAGGGATACCCGCCTGTTTCTGGCAAGCGCAATGGAGCGCCTGCCTTCCTCCTTCGCCACCGAGGCGGATTGGAACCGCTGGCAGTTTCTGGTCGAGGGCGGCATCCTGCGCTTTCACCTCATTCATGCCGAAGGCCGCTGGTTTCCGTGGCTGCAGGTACTGTCGCGCAACCGCAACGGCTGCAGCGAAATGCGCCTGGGCTTTGGTGCGGAACCTCAGCATTAATCGGCTCCTTCTTCACTCAGGGAAACCTCGTCGCGAGTCCAGTGTCGAGGCTCAGTGGACATTGCCTTGAGGGACCAGAACGGATTGATCTTGCCACTCTGGAATGTGGCGGTGACAATGACTTCAACCCGAGCGTTCACCATGAACCTCTATCAGTTTGAGCTATTGGCGGAAGATATTTCCGTAGTAGGATAAAACAGCCGTTCGTTCATATGTCATGCCTATCGATCCTGCTACATGGTCAGAGCTCTTTGCTGCTGTTTACGAGGTAAACGCGGCTTCATCTCATTCTGATTTTGCAGGTGCTGTTGTTTCCGGCATGTCCAGACTAATCTCGGCGGAAGTCTCGATTTATCAGCTTCTGGATCGCACTTCCGGGCATTTCATGACCCGAATCGCTCCTTTTGATCCTTATTCGCCGGAGGAGGTTGAGTATTTTACACGGCACTCTGAGGAGAACCCGCTTGTGGCTTACTATCAACGCACGGGCGATTTGCAGGCGCGGAGGCTTTCGGATGTCATTGATGTAAACGTGTGGATGGAGAGCACTTATTATCAGACCTGCGTTAAGCGGCTCGACTTGCGGCATTGCCTGGCGTTGCCTGTTGTTGTAAACGAATCGATTGTGGCGTCGTTTTCGTTTGGCCGTCGTGGCAACGACTTTTCCCTGCATGAATGCGAGTTGCTCGACGCGTTCGGTCCGCATTTTCGGCAGGCATGGTTTCGCCACGAGAACCCCTGGCGTGATCAGAAATCTGAGGAGATGTCGGTACGCAGTCGTTTTACACAGTTGGGGATCAACACACGTGAGAGCGAGGTGCTTTACTGGATGACGGAAGGGAAGCTGAATCGGGAAATCGCGGTGATACTTGGTATTCGGCTTGGTACTGTGCAAGACCACGTTGCGAATATTCTGCTTAAACTGGAGCAGGAAAACCGCCATGCAGCTACCGTCTTCGCGCTAAAGTTGTTGCAGTCGAAGTGAGTCTGCGATTGGTCTTATATTACCATTAGGGTTGTAGAGGCAGAGCGCTTTAACTAAAACGGGGCACCATGAAATTAGTACCGGGAACCTTGCAGGAGGGCGGTGCTTCGTTCAACACAACGCACTGGACCCTGATTTTACGGGCCGGCCACCGCCGGCGTGACGCAGGATCTGTTTTGGCGGAGGATTCGGCGGCTTCAGAGTCTGCCCGGGAGGCCGCACTTTCGGCATTTTGCGAAGCGTACTGGCCGCCGCTTTACTCTTTTCTGCGGCATCGGCGGTTTAGCTCGGCCGATGCACAGGATCTTGTCCAGGCGTTCTTTGTGCATTTAATTGAGCATAATACGCTGGGGAGTTCGGATAGGGAGAAGGGCCGGCTCCGCACCTTTCTCTTGGGCTCGCTGGAAAATTTCCTTATCAACGAGCATGATCGTGCCCGGGCTCTGAAACGAGGTGGAGGCTATCAGATCGTGCCGTTTGGCGAGTTTTTGCCGGAAACTGAGGCATCCATCCTCGCCACGTCGCATTTGGACGATGTTACCAGCTACGATGTGACGTGGGCGTCCAACGTCGTGACGCGTGCCTGGCGGCAGTTGCGCGAGGAATGTGCGGCGGAGGGCAAAGCGGAGTGGTTTGACGCGTTGAAGCCCTTTCTTTCCGGGGGAGCGTCGGCTTTGCCAAATCAGGAAGAGAGCGCCGCGCGCATGGGGGTACCGATCGCAACGCTTCGCACCTGGATTGCCCGGCTGCGACAGCGTTACCGCGCTGCGTTACGTGCTGAGGTGGCGGGCACGGTGTCCGATCCCGCTGACGTTGAGGATGAGCTAAAGTATCTTTACAGGATACTCACCGCGTGAGCAGACTCCAGGGGGCAACCGTATGGAGACACCTGACACAGATGCTGCTGGACGAGGGGGACAGATTTGTCTCACGTGCCGGCGACCCTTAACGCCTCCCGGTCCCAACGGCGAATGCTTGCGGTGCCTGGTCCACTCAGGCTTTGCGCTGGACGAGGATGGCGAGTACCCCCGCATAACGAAACGTCCGCTTGCTTACGCCCATTTCGACATAGAAGTGGGCGAAGACGGCTTCCCAGTCGAGCTTGGCGCGGGTGCTATGGCGGTAACATATCGGGCTCGGGACACCATTTTGCAGTCTGTTGTTGCGCTTAAAGTGATCGATCAGCATAGGGCAGGCAACGCTGCCGTGAGAGCGAGGTTTTTACGTGAAGCGCGAGCTGCGGCCCGCCTGCATCATCCGAATGTCGCGCGGGTGACCTACTACGGGGAGCAGGATGGCGAGTGCTTTTACGTCATGGAGTTCGTCGAGGGAGAGACGTTTGAAGAGCACGTGCGGCGTAACGGGCCAGTCTCGGTAGCCGTAGCGCTCGAAATGATCGCCCAGGCGACCCGCGCGCTGGCGGCGGCTGAAGCATGCGGCGTGGTTCATCGGGACATCAAGCCTTCCAACCTGATGATCGCATCGCGGCAGGGAGAATCGCGCGATGGCGATTCTCTTGTGGTGAAGATGATCGACTTCGGCGTGGCGAAAGTCGTGGAAGCAGGTATCGATCAGACGCAGGCTGATTTTATCGGCACTCCCGCCTTTGCCAGCCCGGAACAGTTTATCCAACGAGAGATCCCCACTACAGAGCCCAGCGTCACGCAGGCGCCGATCAGCGTGGTCGATACACGGTCGGATATCTATTCGCTCGGGATCACGCTATGGTACCTGCTTTCCGGACAGACTCCGTTCACGGGTCGGTCACTTCAGGAAATCCGGGCGAAGCAATCCCAGGAGTTGCCGATGCACCAGCTACGGGCGGCGAATATCCCGGCGGCGGTTACCGGGCTGTTAAAGTCGATGCTGGCTGTGAATTCAGACCAGCGCCCCCAGTCCGCGCGCGAATTGCTGGCCGCCATATTGCGATGCCATAAGGGAGAGTTGGCGGAGCCGGCGGTGATTGAGGCGGCCGCACGCCAGCAACAGGGGTTCTGGATTGCCGCCCTGCCGTTTAAATTCAGTGGCGACCCGGAGGTTGCGGTGCTGGGGGACGGCCTGAACGAAGAGGTTGTTACCGGACTTATCCGATTTCCGTATCTCCGTGTGCTGGGGCGCAGTGATATATCGCGCTTTGTCGCGGAGCCCACTAACGTGCACAGGATTGGCAACCAGCTGGGAGCGCGCTTCGTATTGGAGGGAAGCCTGCGCCAGGCCGGGAATAAACTGCGCATCGGCGCACGCCTGGTGGATACCGATTCCGGAGCGCATCTGTGGGCCAACACGTTTGATCGCGAGTGGCGCAAGGACGATACCTTTACCCTGCAGGACGAGATTACCGATCGCATTGTGGCCCCTGTTGCCGACGTTTATGGCGTGCTTGCCCGTACGATCGCTTCTACTACGGGCTCCAAAATGCCGGAGTCGCTCACTCCGTACGAGGCGGTCTGGCGCTTTTTTCTCGCGCAGCAGCGAAGCACGGAGGAGGATCATCTGGCGGCGCGCAGCGTGCTGGAGCAAGCGGTTAAGGTTCAACCTGATTACGCAGACGCCTGGGCGGCACTGGCCATCGTCTATGTCGATGAGCATCGGCACGGATTCAATCGCCGGCCAGATCCGCTGGAGCGTGCGCAGGCCGCCGCCGAGAGGGCTATGGACGCCAACGCTGCCAGTCAGATGGCCAATTTTGGCTTTGCTGTCACCCAGTACTTCCGTAAAGATCTGGTTGCTTTTCGTGCAAAAGCCGAGAGGGCGCTGGTCGTAAATCCCCGTTGCAGCTACACCCTCGCATGCCTGGGCCGCCTCATCTGTTATTCCGGCGAGTGGGAGCGGGGTATTCAGTTATCGAGGAGAGCTATTGAACTGAGCCCGCATCATCCAGGGTGGTACTACCTGGGCATGGTCCTCAACGAATACCGCCTGGGCCGCTATGCCGAAGCGCTGTCAATCCTCCAGACAAACATCAAGCCGGACTACTGGGTGATGCACTACTTAACGTCCATTTCACATGCCCAACTCGGCAACCTGCCCGCCGCTCGCGCCGAGCTGGAGCGCACGATACGTGCATGGCCCCTTTTTGCGCATGAGTTCGGCAGGGCGCATCTGGAGAAGTGGTTTCAGAATCAGCCCGAACTGGTTGATGATCTCCTTAAAGGCGTGAGGCTGGCGGGTTTTCGGCCTTGTGATGACTAAGACCATTCGCAGGCGTTAATTGGTATAAAAACTGGGCTCGATTTTGGGATGAGAGCAAGGCGCGATTGAGGGAGTGCATTAGAATAATGCATGACTAAAAGCGCAACGCTGCTATCGCCCAAAAGCGACCCAGGATTT
>JBGGNE010000513.1:0-8035 GCA_041287705.1 Methylacidiphilales bacterium
CCGTCCCAATGGGAGCCTGCGCCACAAATGGCGATACATCGCGGGCGCCCGGATTTACTCTCGCAGCAGCTGGATGCGGATCCGTTGCTTATCCGGCGCCAGTTTGATGAAGCCAGATACGGCGGTGCCCGCGATCTGAAAGGCGGCACACTGCTCCATCTGGCGGCAGAATTCTACGAGCGCGAATGCGTAGATCTCCTGCTGAGCCGAGGTGCGGATATCAACGCACGCGCTTTTGTGGACAACGATGGCATTGGCGGGCACAGCGCTATCTTTCACGTGGCGGTTTCGTACAAGCACTTCGGTGTCAACCTGCTGCGCCGCTTTGTGGAAGCCGGTGCCGATCTTGCGATCGAAGCGAATCTGCCGTGCACCCGCATGGGCTGCGTTCCCAGAGAGGAGCCGCGACGCGTGACGCCTCTTGGCTGGGCGCGCTGGCATGATCACGAGTGGCCTCTGGGCGGCATGGCGGAGGAGATTGCTATTCTGAGAAACGCCGGAGCTCCAGAGTAGCGATCAGGGGAGATCTGAGCTGATCAACCTGATCCCAACGCTGCGCCCTGCTTTAACATCCGTGGCTTGAAGCAGAAAAGCAGGGCTCAGCGTCCACACTGCTTGCCGTGGCACAAAGTGTCTGCTAAGATCGCCAATTCTTCACCTTGCACTGTCGCGGCGCTTTATACATGGCCGCGCTTCGCAACCCCTTAATGCTATGTCTCTTCCAGATGATTCATCCTCCGCAGGCGAACTATTGAAGCTTCGCCGCGCCAAGGTAGACCAGTGGCGCTCCCGCGGCAACGACCCCTTTGGCACAGCCTTTCCCGACAGCAAGCTGGCGCTTTCGGTGATCAACTCATACGAAGAGGACAAACCGGTTAAGGTGGCGGGTCGCCTGGTTTCGATCAGAGACATGGGAAAGAGCGTCTTCGCCCATATTCTCGACCAGTCCGGACGCATCCAGCTTTACGCTCAGAAGAATGTTCTGGGCGAGGAAGTCTTTGGTCAGTGGAAGCTTCTCGATCTGGGCGACTGGGTCGGCGCTGAAGGCACCCTTTTCACCACGAAGTCCGGTGAGAAGAGCATCCGCGTCAGCTCGCTTATGCTGCTGAGCAAGACGCTGCGCCCCATCCCCAGCGAGTGGTACGGTCTGGCCGATCCCGAAGCGCGGTACCGCCAGCGTTACCTCGATCTCATTTCGAACCCCGGCGTTCGTGATATCCTTACGAAGCGCTCGCAGATCGTTCGCGAAGTGCGCCGCTTTATGGAGGAACACGGCTTCCTGGAAGTCGAAACGCCCATGATGCAGTCCATCGCCGGCGGTGCGGCCGCGCGCCCGTTCCAGACGCATCACAACGCTCTGGGTCTGGATCTCTATCTGCGCATTGCGCCGGAGCTCTACCTGAAGCGGCTGCTGGTGGGCGGCTTCGAGAAGGTGTTCGAGGTTAACCGCAACTTCCGTAACGAGGGAATCTCGCGCAAGCACAATCCCGAGTTCACGATGATGGAAGCCTACTGGGCTTACGCCGATTTCGACAAGATGGCGTCGCTTGTAGAGTCCCTCATTACGACTGTGGCCGAGCGCGTCTTTGACACGCTGGCTGTGGGTGCCCGCGATTCGGATCCCGCGAATAACCTGCCTGGCCGCGAAGCTATCGATCTGACGCCGCCCTGGCCGCGCGTTCGCTACCGCGACGTGGTGCGCGAGGCCGCAGGTGCCGACTGGTTCGAGCTGACGCCCGAAGACCGCCGTGCCCGCTGCGCGGAGCTTGGTGTGGAAATCAGCCCCGCCATGCAGGACTTTGAGGTGACGAACCAGGTATTTGAGAAACTGGTGGAAGCCAGGACGCTGAAGCCCGTATTCATCACTCACCTGCCGAAGGAACTGGTTCCGCTGGCCAAGCAGAACGCCGAAGATCCCAGCGTGGTCGATGTGTTCGAGCTCATTATCAATGGCCAGGAAATCTCCCCCGGCTATACGGAGCTCAACGACCCGATCATTCAGCGCGAGCGCCTTCTGGAGCAGGCCGGCGAGGAAACCCAGCTTATCGATGAGGATTTCCTCACGGCGCTGGAGTACGGTATGCCTCCTGCCGGCGGCATCGGCATCGGTATCGATCGCCTGGTGATGCTGCTTACAGGCGCGGAGTCTATTCGCGATGTCATCCTGTTCCCGCTGATGCGTCCTGTATCCAAAGATAAGTAACGAGGAGACAGGACTCAGCCGCAAGTCGCGCTTAAGCTTATTGCTTAATTCTCAAACATTTTAGGGGATCTTTCTTACTGTTTAAGGAAGATCCCCTTTTTGCAGCTGCTGCCGGTTTGTAATAATGCTATTGCACTATATGACAACTACGCCTTTTGATCTTTCAAAAGCAGTCTGGATTTGGCCGGAGAGCCCTTGCTGGGATCTCCACAACGGGTACGCCCTCTTCCGCAAAACCTTTGAGTTTAGCACGTTACCAAATGAATACGCGCTGCTGAGCATCACCGCCGATCAGTCGTATCAGCTTTATATTAACGGCAACTACATCTGCCGCGGTCCAGCGCGTGGCTTTCAGAGTCACTGGCCTTACGACCAGTTTGACGTACTGCCTTATCTGAAGCAGGGCTCTAATCTTGTCGCCATACGTGCCTATAATCCCGGGCATAGTAACTTCCAGTATCTTACCCAGGGCTATGCAGGTCTTGTGGTCAGCGGCTTTATTACCGATGGCAATAAGGCAGACTGGATCCTGAAGACAGATAAGACGTGGAAATGTAAGAAGCAGGATGGTCTGAACCGCGATACTGTGCCTTCCAGTATTCAACTCTTTTGTCAGGAACATATAGATCTGCGCATAGAAGATCCCGGCTGGATGATGCCGGACTATAACGATAGCGGCAAGGAATGGGATACGCATCTTGAGCCGCGCCCGCATGGCGGACTTCCCTGGCATACAGTAGAAGAGCGTGGCATTCCCATGCTGGAAGAAACGTTCCTATCTCCAGCCGAGGCCGTCATACTTGGAACCTCTGAAGGAACCAGCGGCAGCGGCTATGAGCGCACGCGCGATGTTACATTGCTACGCTTTAACGAAGGTCTTGCTCATGTTAAGGCAGATGCAGCACAATTCCCCACTTCAGGCTGGGAAATACCTGCGACCGGCAAAGAGGGTTTCCGCAGCTACGTGGTGGATTTTGGTAAAACAGTGGTAGGATGCATAGGCTTCGATATAGAAGGAGCGGAAGGCGGCGAAATTGTTGATACGCTTCATGCAGAAACGATCGAGGAAGACACACTTACCGTCGATTTTCTTCCTGCCCGGCATTGCCGGATGGCTTTTGGCAACAGGCTGATTGCGAAGGCCGGCAAGCAGTCGCATACTTTCTACCATGCGTACGGTTTTCGCTTTATGCTGGTAACGCTGCGCAACAGCACCTCACCATTGAAGCTGGCTTTGCATTTCCGCACAGCCTTCTATCCTTTAGAAAAGAAGGGCAGCTTCCAGTCTTCCGATTCGCTGCTTAATGATATATGGAAAACATCCGCATGGACACAGCGAGTGTGCAGTCTGGATGCCTACGTGGACACCCCCTGGCGCGAGCAGGCGCAGTGGTGGGGCGATGCCCGCGTGCAGGCGAAGAACACCTTCTTCTACAGCGGAGATACACGTCTCATTGAGCGCGGGATTGCGCAACTCGCAGGACAGGCCACCCCCAACGGACTGACGTATGGTCACTCGCCCACCATGGCCCATAATTGCGTACTGCCCGACTTTACGCTGATATGGATGATCACGATGTGGGATCACTACTGGCAGACGGGAAGCACTGATTTGCTGACGCAATATACGAAGCGCGTTGCCCCTGCTCTGGCGTATTTCAGGGAGTTTAGCGAGAACAAATATAACCTGCTTCCTTACGACTATCGCTACTGGCTCTTCCTGGACTGGACAAATATCTTTAAAGAAGGATATTCAACCGTATACAACCTCTGGTATCTGATCACGCTGGATAAACTGATCCAGATAAAAGAAGCCGCCGCTTCCACAGGCGAGGATGTGCAAACACAGCTGAATCAGGCCACCAAAGATGTGATGGCCCTTCCGTGCGCCGCTAATGCAGATACGGCGATATTGGAGATTCAGAGCATGAAGGATCTTGCAGCCGGCATTCGTGCGGCGATAACAAAGCAGATGTTGTTAGATAACGGCCTGCTGTGCGATGGACTGGATTGGGATGGTAAGCAGGTTGATCATACCTCCGTACATGCACAAACATTGGCTATACTGGCCGGTCTGGAGCCTCAGCATAATGCTGCACGTATTGAAAAGATATTGCTTCCCTTCATCCGCGAAGAAATTAAGCCAGAGATTACTCCTTCCGCTTACTGGATTACCTACGTATTTCAGGTGCTGGAGGAGGCGGGCTATGGTGCTGAAGTAATACCCTTTATCAAGAAACACTGGCAGCCTATGGTGGAACATGGCACCACGTGGGAGGGCTTCGAAAAGGGTAAAGGAGACGCAAGTTGCTCCCATGCGTGGTCAGCGCATCCGCTCTATCATTTCGCGCAGATCCTGGGCGGTATTTATCAGGCCGCGGCGGGATGGAAGAGCATCACCTATCGCCCCACCTTTATTGGCGAGAACGTGGATGTCACGGTGCCAACTCCTCATGGCTCAATTCGGAGCACCTGGAAGCGGGAAGGTTCGGCAGTTACCGCAATGTTGTCGCTGCCAGCGGGCGTCAGCGCTTCCGCAGTGCTTCCGGACGGGCGGCGCGAAAACGTTACCGGCGAGAAGACGTGGCAAATCACCGTGTAGGCCGGGATTTATACTGGCAACACGTCGCACAGCCCGCGAAAGAGAGCTTCTACCATGCGGCGCAGCTCCGGCTCGCCGCAGCAGTAGAGGGGCATGAGCACCAGCACGTCGCCGACTGCTCGCGTAAGCAGTCCGTGCTCGCGGGCGTGCTCGCAGACGTGCCAGCCCAGGCGCTTCTGCCGGGGAAAGGCGCGCCGCGTCTCGAAGTCTTCCACCAGCTCGACCGCCAGGATTAGCCCTTCCTGGCGGACATCGCCGACATTGGGGTGTGTCCAGAAATGCTCCGCCAGCCGCCGCAGCGTGGCGATTCGCTCGCGGTGTTTTTCCACGAAGCCCGGCGCTTCCAGCAGATCCAGGCTGGCGCCGGCCACCGCGCAGCCGAGCTGGTTGCCGGTGTAGCTGTGCCCGTGATAGAAGGCCCGGTCTGCCCCGCCGTCAAACGCGTGGAAGATCTGCTCCGTTATGAGTGTTGCCGCCATGGGCAGGTAGCCGCCCGTCAGGCCCTTGGCCAGCGCCACGACATCCGGCTGTACGCCAGGTTCCTGCTCATGCTGAAATGCGAAGAGCGGGCCGGTGCGTCCAAAGCCGGTCATGACTTCGTCCAGGATAAGCTTTGCGCCGGCTTCGCGGGTCACTTCGGCTGCCTTTGCCAGGTAGCCTGGGGGATGCATGATCATTCCCGCGGCGCCCTGAACACGAGGCTCCATGATTAGCGCGGCGACTTCGGCTCCATCGCCGCTGGCATCAGACTTCTCCAGAACAGCTCGCTCCAGTTCCCGGGCGCATTCCATGGAGCATTTGCGTTCAAGCCTGTTATCATTACGTTCGGGCCTGGCTTTGTTGTACGGACAGCGATAGCAATCCGGCGCGCGAATCTCTTCACTCTTAAAGAGAAGCTTGCCGTAATGATGATGAAACGTGTCGCTGTGTCCAAGGCTCATGGCACCTACGGTGTCGCCATGATAGCCGCCGCCTAATGATAGATAGCGGGTCCGCTTTTCATGCCCCAGCTGCCGCCAGTGCTGATGAACGATCTTCAGCCCGGCTTCGACAGCGGTTGCGCCATCATCTGAGTAAAAGCAGCGGTTAAGATCGTCCGAATGGGTGGAATCTGTGCCGCCGCCAGGGCCGTTTCGCGCCAGGCGAATGAGCCGGGCAGCGAGATGGGGCGCCAGCGTATTACCCAGCCCAAGGAAGGAGGAGTGCGCGATACGGTCAATCTGCGCTTTAAGCGTGGAATCCAGATGCGGATGCCGGTGCCCGTGCAGGTTCGTCCAGATGGAGCTGTTGCCATCCAGGTAGCGGCGGCCGGTTGAATCGATAAGCTCCGCGCCCTCCGCTTCCGCGATCATGATGGGCTGGTACTGAGGGTCCAGCCACGTGGCGTTGGGGGTGAAGGGATGCCAGCAGTGGGCCTTGTCCAGCGCTATGGTCTCGTTCGTTCCTCTCACAGATCTTTGGTATTACGCTTCGTTTCGTTGCTTATGGAATACGCGAATGAGGAGTACTCGATCGTGATGGTGCCGCTGGTGGTGTAGGCGCAACGCAGCGAGAAACTCGGCACGCGCGTGTTGGGTGCCTGCCATGTCCAGACGGCGTAGACGGAGATGCGGCCTTCCTTCATGCCCTGAATAATGGTGTCGGGCGAATCTTCACGAGTATAGGGGTCGCCAAACGCCAGGTTATCGTAGCTGGGCTTGCCAAACTTCTCAGTGAGAAGATTACGCACTTCCTCAAATTTGGTTATGGGGTCGCGCGTGCCGTCCATCACAACGGTGACGTGATAAAGGCCGATGGCACTTAGCAGAAGCTCATAGCGCTCCACGCGGAAATCGGCAAAGCGGCCCCCCTTGAAGAAGAGCTTGTTCTCGGAAGGGCCGAGGTTAACCGCAAGCGTATCCGAGCGTTTCGTCATGATGGACGACGCTTCGGGGCCGGGCATGCCCCAGCGCAGACCCATGGGCGCTTCCAGAGTCGGCAGGCGCGGGGCGGGGCGCGCGGGTATCTGCTGGGTTATGGGAGTCGGCGCGGCGTTGGCCTGTGCCGTCGTTTCCAGTGGCGGCGGATTGGCGTCCTCGGGCGTTACGGTGGGGTAGGGGAGGGACGAAGCGCTCGATTTTGGCGGAGTGGCCGGGCGATTGGAAGCAATGCCCCACGCCGCGAGAAAGTCTTCCGGAACCAGTGCACGGTCAAAGCTGCCGCCGCCTTCACTATGGATGATCTTGACGCGGCCCGCCTCATTGAGCGCTACGCTGGTGATGCCGCGTATGATCTGATCCTTGATCTGAACCCAGCTCGGCCGGACCGGCTGCGGGGCAGGTCCGGGTGAAGGACTGGGAGTGGTCGGCGCATGAGGCGACGCGGGCACTTCCGACGGTATATCCACGGAATCCGGCGGAGTAGTTGGCGGTGGAGCAGGTGCAATGGGAGCACTGGGGCGGCGAACAGGCGGGGCCGGTGCCGGTGCTGGTGGCGGCGGTTCCTCCGGTGCAAGCTCGATATCGCCCGGTTTGGACTTTGAGGAAGGGCGGGTGCTGGGCGGTATGGGTTTGCCGCCGTCATTATCCGGCGATGCCTGCAATCTTTGGGAAGGTGCGCTGGGCGAGGTCGGCGCGGGGTAGAGGCCGGGCGTGTGAGAATAGCCGTTGCTCTCCACCGAAAAGATGAGTCCGACTGCGGCGCTCAATGCGTAAATGCCTGCAATACCAGCCCTAAAAGGCCCGGGCGGAAACGACATCCTCAGAGGGCCCATGGCAAAGCATTTTCTCATTGCGCTGTAAATAGCGCATTGAGTGCGAGTTGGCAAGATTTGGGAGTATGATGTGTGCGATGTGTGACAAGGGACGGTCCTTTCGAGGCAAAGCGATCGGACCGTCCTTGCCGCACAGCCGCATCTGGAATCCTGGGAATGTGCTCAAAAGATCGGGAGCAAGCTCAAGAGCACATTCCCAATGGGACTACTCATTACCCATGGCGCGGCGCGAATGATAATTCCAGCCGCGGAGTGTCAGGCGGGCGTTAGGGTGCTTGTTACCGGGTTCAACGCAGTCATCGCCTGCATGCAGCTGGGCCAGCACGGTTTTGCGCGTGTAGGGAGAGACGTTGGGCTTGGAGCCGTGAAGCGTGCAGTAGTGGAAGAAAGCGATATCACCGGGTTCAGCTTCCAGGGCCAGGGCGCCGTCCAGCGGATACTTGTCCAGGAAGTCGGAGCCCGACATGCCGCCCGTTCC
>JBGGNE010000514.1:0-3130 GCA_041287705.1 Methylacidiphilales bacterium
GGCGTCTGGTTCTCCATCCATCTTGTTTTCCCAAAAACCGGTGGCATGGACTGGCTCGCACTGGCTGTCGCCGGGGTACTCTTTCTGGGGATGTATCGCTACAAATGGGGAGTGGTTCCGGTTATCCTGAGCGGCGGTGCACTTGGTCTGATCCTCCATCTGGCAAGCCGGATGTGAGGATCTTAGTATCCGTACCCTTACTCTCCTGAGACCAGCACCCCGATAAGCGAAAGGGCGCCTTCCATTTCCGAAGCGAAATGTTCACCCGCACCTCGTGCGTCAGCTACCGGAATTGGTTGCATCGCCTTGTCAGGCTCTTTTCGCTATTTCTTTTAGGGCTAAAATAATCGGGTCAGGCTCTGCATAATTCGGGAAGGTAACACTAACGCCCAAGCTCCTCAATTTCTGAATCCGTCGCCCTATTCCGATCATCGGTATATTAAGTATTCGGCTGACATCAACATCCCAAGGGGCATCTCCAAAATAAATCACTGAAGAAGTATCAAAGCCAGCACGGGATGCGACTAATGGAATAATATCTCGCCGCCGAGGTGTATCGCTAGAGGTTGCGTGTGGATAATCATCTATATCTATTCCGCAACACTTCAGCTTAAATCTGGCCTCCTCAATAAAACAGCCTGTCGCTATGGCAACTCGAAAGACCTTCTGCTCATGCAGTCTATGTAAGAACTCGATTGCCCCCAAAATAGGAACAAACTCTTCGGGATAGGCATCTCGTGCTTCCTTGAGAAGACGAACATACTCTATTTCGATCTGTTGCTCTTTCTCGCGAGCTAAATCATCTCCCTCAAGTAACGCCTGGACAATACCGCTGCTTGTCGGCTCTGAATATAACGTCCAATCCAAGGTGGTGAGGGATTTGCCGGTAATGAGCTCAACCGCTTTCGCATAGCAAACGCCTTCGGCGTCTCGCGAGTCGCAAAGCGTTCCATCAATGTCAAAGATAGTGAGCATTTCTATTTTTCTGCCTAAGACTGTTGAATAAGTCCATTACGTTGTAATAAAGAGGGACATAAGTCGTTGGGCATGTCGCGCCATGAACACCTTGTTTTTAACACGTAAAAAATTCCTTTCAGAATTTCTCGCTTCGGATAGCGCTCAGGTGGACCCATGCCACAACACTTAACTATGTCGCACGGCAAGCCGATCAAGAGCCAGCACGTTGTGAACAATCTCGCTCTCTTTCTGCTGAAGGGCACCGGCCTCTACTCCCTCACGCACTATCCCGGCGACTTCCTCCTCCGTCACGACGGCATCCGTTCGAGGCTTAATCTGAACGCCGAGGATTCGGAAGATCAGTTCAGTGGAATAGCTGGAGTACATAAACCAGCGGCGAAGCAAACTTCGACAGGCCGATCATCGGTCGGGACAAGGGAAGAAATTGTCTCGGTCTGCGGGATTGACGCATGAGATATACACGCTTAACTTTCTTTCGATGTCTTCCCCTTTACCGCGCTTTTCGATCGCGTTCCTTGCCTTGCTGGCAATGGCATGGGCGCAGGTATTTGGAATTCAGCGCGGGTATATCGCCAATGTGGACGGGCAGATCGTCCACACGATGGCGGATCACCATCACGAAGGTCAGGGGCTGGATGCTGATCACTTTGTGGATTTTGTGCCGCACAGCCATGATGACGCAACTTGTGCCGGCCATTCCCACTCCCATGGGGATGATGCTGACTGCAACGAAGACGGAAGCGGTGAGGAAAAGCGGCATGATCCGGTAAAGCTGGATCTGAAGCTTCACGTCACGAGTTCGCTCGTCCTGTCTTTTGATCTTGTGGCGACTCCGCAGCTTAGCGCTGCATTTCCCCAGTTTTATAATCTGGGCGAGAAGCTGAGTGAAACGTACGAACTGCGTGTTGAGAGAGGGCCACCTACTTCCGTCATGGTTGCCGAGTGTAAAGTTTTGTTGATCTAAGGCGGTCGGGATTCTGCGGACTGTTTCCGCATTGCACCTGGACTTTTCTGCGGCCTTGTCGTGCCCGCACATCCAGGCAACACGCATGTGGCCGAGTTTCCGGCCCGCGATTCCCCGACCTTTTATTTCAACATGACCACTCATGCTCTTACGTCTTGTGATTTTTATGCTTTGCTTCTCCGCCGCCGCGCGGGCTGGTGAAGTACGTCTCTCTTTTGCCGATATTCCGCAGTACGCGGCGGTCCACAATCAGGAACTTGCTGCCGCGAGCTGGAAGATTCGCGAAGCGCAGGGCCGGTTGCTTGGCGCCGGTCGTTCCAGCAATCCCGAGCTCGGGATCGAAGTGAAGCACAGCCACGAATTCAATGAGGGTTCGATCACGGTTTCGCTGGACCAGAAGTTCCCCGTTACGGCCAGGCTGCGCTTCGAGAAAGCGCTGTCTCGCAAACTGGTGGAATCAGCGGAACTGGAGGTTCTCAACGCTGAGCGCAAGGTGGTGATGGAGGCGAGGACGCTCGCGATCAGGCTGCTTGCCCTGGATACGCAAAAGGCGCTGCGCCGCAGGCAGGCGGATTTATCCGCCAGTCTCGCAAAGTTCGCCGGCGAACACGCTAAAACCGGCGAGATCTCACCCCTTGATGCAGCCCAGGCGCAGCTTGATACACAGCGCCTGTTGCTGGAGACGCGCAAACTGGATCTGGAGAAGATCTCGCTGACCGGGGAGCTGAAGACGCTTCTTGGAATAGCGGAGGGAGATTCCCTTGTCCTTATCGGCGCATTGCCCGCCGTCTCCGTACCCGCAAGGACAGCCTGGGAGGGAAGGCCCGACTACCAGCAAGCCATCGTTAACGAGCAGGCGGCAAAGCACGCCATTGATCTGGCCAAGTCCAAAAAATGGGATGATTTCAGTGCTGGCATCCTGGCAGAGGGCGAACGAATGGAGGACGAGCCGGACGGTCTGACCAACACCGGCTTTTTCGGCGTGCGCCTCACCGTTCCCCTGCCGATCTGGAATCAGAATCAGGGTGAAGTGGTGGAGAAAATCGCGGGCGCACAGCGGGCACGGCGCGAAACCGTAGCGCTGGCCGTCACAATCAGCAATGAAGCGGAAGCAGCTCGCTCCCTCATGGTTGCCAACCTTCAAATGCTGGTGGAGACGCGCGACAAGCTGATCCCGATGTCGGTGGA
>JBGGNE010000515.1:0-13368 GCA_041287705.1 Methylacidiphilales bacterium
AGAGCACGCTGATGGCGCCATCCACATCAGGAAAGGCGTCATCGAGAGCGATATCGAAACGCGCATCCCTGATAAGAACGACACCATTCTGCTGCATTGCGGCGGCGGCTATCGCTCGGCGCTGGCCGGCGACTCGCTGCAGCGGATGGGCTATAACCACGTCTACTCCGTAGCCGGCGGCTGGCGCGCCTGGAAGGGCGGCGGCAAGCCGACGACGACGCGCCCGGAAGTGGTTCCGCGCAGCCCGTACGATAAACTGGGCGGCATTGTGCATCTGCCGCGTCTGATTGATAAGGCGCGCCTTTTCCCCAAGGGCAAGCTGCCGGGCTATCACTTCCTTACGCAGGGTTTCGACCGCAATCTGCTCGATTTTCTGTGCGTGGAAGGCCGCGTTTTTGCGGAAGCCGTTCCGCAGCTCCCTACCGACGAAGCGGTGTTGCAGTGGCTGAAGAATCGCCTGGGACCGAGCTGGCCCAGCGATAACGCGATTGCGGAGTTCAACGAGAAGCTGACACGCCGCCGCCCCGATCAACCCGACCGTATCGCCAAGTTTGAGAGGGAGCGCGCCTCGTACCCTGGCACCCGCAAGCGCGTCGAAACGTTCTTCGATCTCATCGACCTGGAAGAAGGCCGTCTGAAGTAACGGGTGGGCTTACCCTTGCTCCGTGCATTTGCGCATTAGATGGGATAGGCGGGGAGATGTAGCAGTTACATCTCTTCGCCGAGCCCATGCGTGTATTGGTAGGAAAGCAGAGGAATGAGGGAAGGTGATGGTAGATCTATTTCTACGTCATTTTCTTAATTTCCCTATTTCGTGCTTTTCTCTGCTTTTCGTGCCTTACGTGTTAATAAACATTGCTCTTTTCTAAAAGATGAAGCGCTACATCAATAGCGATATTTAATTAACACGTAAGGCACGAAAAGCAGAGAAAAGCACGAAAGGGGATAAGACCAACTAACTCCGCGAAATGGTCTAAGAGATAATGTTAAAGACCTAAACCAACTATTTATTGGCAAGGTAACTGCTGCTATGAGTGTAGGTGTCTCATACGTTTTAGGTTGTGCGGCCTGCACAATTGATGCTCTGTACCTTCAGGCGCCTGGTGCTGAATTCTCGCAAAGCGAACTAAAACAGGTTATGAAATTGCTATTATTCTCTTTAATTGCCATAGCTACATTATATTCATTATATAACAATAGTGTGGTTCCTATTTTGGCAGCATATTTCGCGAGTTTGGCATTAAATACATTACGAGTGTGCTGGATCGATTTGTGGAAATGGATATATCTACCAACATTACTTCTAACCCCTGTTGCTGTAATGTATATTATCCATGACAGGTCAGTCGCCGTAAATGTGGAAACTGTGGTATGGATTATTTGCTTTGATATTATAACTTCTGGTATAAGGGGTGCTTCTCAAAAATGAATCTCAGGGGCAACGTCCTTTACTTGCATGTATGCTCTCAAAAAGCTATGGGGGAGATTGGATGTGGTGACAGGGCGGTTTGCGACGCTATGCCGGGCCGGATAGGGTAGCTCGCATTTTATAACTTCATAGAAGGGACAAGGGTGGTCCTTCTTTATACGAAGGTGTTATGTGGTAATTACTTGTAAATAACATTATTTTGCCATGACGACCAATAACTTGCGCGCAGGCAACAAAAGATAACTTGTGTGGGATACGGATATGGTGTTCAATAAATCATTATCTAAGGCGCAATCGGCGGCTCAGCCTTTAGCTGAGTGGAGCGAGATCATCCCCTGCCAAACGGGGATGTGATCTGCCTAAGGAGCCCGTAACGGGGCACACCTAGTCCGGCGCCATACCGAGTTTGTGGAGGTGTGGCTGTGGACAAGAATAAGGACATGGGCAAGGGCAACGTTGCTGGCGTGAGGGGAGTGGCGGAGGGCATGCGCGTGGCGACGCAGGCGGCGGAGATGGTGCGCGTAGAGATGACGGTCCCGCGTGAGTTGGTGTGTAAGATGGGGCGGAAAAAGTTTTTCCAGAATTCTTTGACAAGCTCCTTTGGTGTAGGTAACCTTCTTAGTAGTTACGACATCGACCCCGATAGCCACGCCGCCACTGACACTGCCATGCCGAATCAACACGCGCCGGATAAAGCTTCGATTGGGCTCTGGATGACGGGCGCGCTGAAGCAGCGGCTGGAGGCGGAAGCCAAAACGCGGCGCATGTGCCTTACCCAATTCATTATCTTTCTCTATGAAAAAGCAACCCGAGACGTCGAGCTTACCCCCGAAGACTACCGGCAGCTCGCCGCGGACACGCAACGGGCTGGTGCTGGTAAGCGTGTACGCACGAAGGGAGACAAAACTGCGGCTGAAGCGCAAAGCGATGAGTGATCGTCGCACGCTGTCCAGTCTGGGACGTTTTATTTTGGAACAAGGTGTAGGTAACCAATCGAGCAGTCTGTCAGACGCTGACGGCCGAGCAAACAGTACGGCATTTTTTGAACCGAAAGGTTTAGGTAACCAACGCGCGAGTCGCACTCACCAGTCTTAAACCATTTTTCAACCCTGTCCTGATTCTGATCCTGAGGAACGTTATGAATGATTTTGCCTTCTCGTTGAAACCGTGCGAGCCGGAATATTTTGAGGAGATTGAGGAGCACCCTACCGGAGCAAGGGAGGGAACCATTCCGCAGCCCGAATCCGCTGCCGCGTCCGCGCCCTTGCGCCGGGATCCCCCCGGCAGCCGGCGCGTGGTGATCTATCACAAGGCGATGGTGCTGGCCTGGTGCCGGTCGGAAGTGCTCATCACGCCCTCGCGCGGCGAAGCGACCGAGGTGGATGTGGAGCGGATAGAGGTGTTTCACAACGCGGCCTTTGCCGGTGCGACGTTCGAACTGCCGCCGGAGAGCAATCTGTTTGCGGAAGCGGTGTGCTCGGACGGCTGTCAGGAGGCCATCGCCCAGGTCACGGGTGACTGAAGCGGAGTGATGGAACGGAATGTATGGATGTAGCGGTAATTTTATATGTGAACGTGATCATGAAGGTAAAAGCGAACATGAACATGAACTGCCTGAACATGGTTTACTGAACGGAGACTGATGATGATGAATACGAATGCAAATGCAAATGCGAAGACAATGACGAAGCCGAATGTAACAGCGCTAATGATGATGATGCCGAGCGCCGATGTAGAGCTGCAGGCGCACCAGCGTGAAGCGCGATGCAGGGCAATGGGGCAGACGAGCCGGGTTCTGGCCGAGGTGTACGCTGCCCGGGAGCGGCAGATTTATGAGCGTGGCTTTGATGCGGCGCATGATGATGCGCATCAGTACGGCGAGCTGGGCGATGCCGCGATGTGTCTGCTTGCGGCGGGTTCCGGCGGCAGCGGCAGCGCGGGCCGGGCAGGGGCGGCGCAGACGGACGGGGATGCGGATGTGAGCGGAATTTCGTGGCCATGGGATTATGAGCTCTGGGAGAAGCTTGCGGCGCAGTCGAAACGCGAGGCGTTTCTGGCGGCGATAGCTCTGCTGGTGGCGGAGGTGGAGCGCATGGATCGTCTTCCGCAACCTCTTCTGCGTCTGAAGGAGGCGGCATGATCCGGGGCGGCGTTAGAAGTGGAAGTGCCCGCTGCTGTTGGTGGCTGGCGGAATGCGCGGAGAGTCTCTCGATTCGCCTGGAACTGCTCAGCAACTGGAGCCGCGCCCGCTCCCGATCCAGCGCCAGCGTGACGCTGGACCCTGGGGCTGACGGCCCTGTGGGGGCCGTCGCTGGGGAGGGGAGGAAGGGGACGGCGACGCGTGGGGGCAGGAAGAAGGAGAAGGCTGCCAGGCCCGGAACATCCGCTGCGGCTTCTCCTTCGAAGCGACGGTCTAAATCGGGCTCCGGCTCCAGCTCAAGGTCTGACTCCAATTTCAAAACCAACATCGTTATTAGCTGAACGGACCAGCGGGCTGAAGTCCGCAGCCTGATGCTGTTGAGAGCCATTCCGTTTCACTGCTTCACTACCACTTCACCACTTCACTTCACCACAACGTTACACTCGATATGCCTAGCTATACATATGAAGATCCGGAGGATCGCCAGATTTTGCCGGCGGGCGATTATGACTTCGCTATTGCGGAGGTCTTTGCTTTTGAAACAAGCAGCAAGGGGAGCGAATATCTGCCGATCAAGCTCCGGATTAAACCGGAAGGCATGGTCTATGATAATCTGCTCTTCACGGAGAAAGCGAAGTTTCGCATCGATCAGTTGCTGAAATCGATTGGCCGCGCTCCGTTGCCCGGCACTGCGGTGGATTTTGATGATCCCACGTGGCTGGTGGGTTGCAGGGGGCGTTGCCGCATTAAGGTGGAGGAATACAACGGCAAGAAGGGCAACAAGGTGGAAGCCTACGTGTTTACGCCCGGCGCGGTAACTGGCCGCAAGGTAACCGCCGCCGCCCCGGCTCCCGCCCTGCGGTCTGTGCGCGGAAGCGCAAAGTCCGCCCCCGCGACCGCCCCAGCCCCCAGCGTGGAGGATGAGGAAAGCGGCGACGTTCCGTTTTAGGAAGGGGCGAGGAGAGGAGAGGGGAGGGAACCGCAATAGCGCCATACCATTTCCATCGGGGCGGGCTGTGATACCCGCGACCGGCGCAAATCCCGGTCATCGCCGTTCTCCAATCGGCGCGATGGTCTGTATGGTATGTCAGGACTGGACAGGTTTCTCCGCTTAACAGCTTCTTACTCCTCCTGTATTTCCCCGTTTCCTCAGCCCGTCGCGGTCGTCGCGCCGTAGCGACCGTCGCGTTGAAAATCTGTCGCACAGGTTGCAACACCGTTACGTCATGCCATGCGGTGTAGCGGATTTTCAACTCAACGGTCGCTACGGCGCGACGACCGCGACGGGCTGAGCGGAGAGAAAACAGGGGAAGAAGAGAGAAGACTGGCAAAAGAAACTGCAAAAGAAAACTGAAGGCACAAAGACTCCGGCACGTTCCGCATCGTCACGGCAAGTGAGCGCGGCAGCAGCACCCCGCGTTCGCTTCAGCAGCATCAGCAACGTAAACATAACGTAGACATAACGGCCATCCACCTTCTCCATGCCCGACATTCGCGACGACATCCAGGCAGCCAGGCAGGCATTGCCGCTGCCGGATCTGCTCCGTCACTACGGCCTGGGCGATCGCGTTGAAGGCGGACCTTCACCCTTTCGGGATGGGGATAACCCCGGCGCATTCGGACTCTTCAGGAAAGATAACGGCGACTGGAACTGGAAAGACTTTGTCACCGGCGACTTCGGCGATGAGATCGACTTTATTGCCAAAATGGAGTCGCGCAGCCCAGAGGAAGCGCGGAACAAATACTTTGAGCTTGCAGGCGTTCGCCGTTCTGGAACTGGAACCGGAACCAGCGCCGGTACCGGTGCCGGAACACGCGGCGAGCCGCCCATCACCATAAAGCGCACGAAGAACGCGCCGGGCCCCGCCTCATTGCCAAAGCTGCCGAAGTTGCGGCGCCGGTGCGAAGCGGAAGGCTCATCCAAATCCATCAGCATCACCTACTCGCCCACGACAGCAGCCCGATCGCCATCGGCGGATGCGCTTGTGGATGCCGATGCAGATTCTGATTCCGATTGCGTGCGCGACTCCGGCTCTGAATCCCAACGTGATTCCGCCCTGATACCCGGCTCCCAACAGCAGCGCCCGCAACCTAAACTGCAGGGACAGCCGTTCGACTGGGCGGCGTGCATCGAGGCGCTGGCACCGCGCGTGGAGGAGGTGGCGCAGTGGCGCGGCTTCTCCACGGAGTTTGTGGAGTCGCTGCGCGGCAACGGATTAATCGGGCTGTACAAAGGGTGCGTGGCGTTCCCGGTCACCGACGCGGAGGGCGCACTGGCGGCCTGCCATTACAGAAAAGAAGACGGAAGCTGGCGGTTCGAGCCCCGTGGCACCCGCGTGGCGCCGCTGATACTGGGCGACCCGGCGCAGGCTGCCGAAATCTATATCTTCGAGAGCCAGTGGGACGCCCTGGCGGTAGCCGACCGCCTGGGCTGGCACGAGGGGCGGGTGGGCGCGGCGTTCATCATTACGCGCGGGGCATCCAACGGCGGCCTGGTGGCGGGGTTGCTGAATCCGCAGGCGCGGGTAACCGTATTTCCGCAGAACGATCCGCCCAAACGCGATGGCAGGAGCCCGGCCGAACAGTGGTTTGCCGATATCGTAAAGGCGGCGGAGGGCCATGCGCTCTATCGCGTGGCCATCCCGCGCGAGCATAAGGATGCCAACGACTGGCTGCGGGCGGGCGTCGAGATCATCAGCGGGGATGCGCACGGTCCGGGCACCGCCCTCTCCATCACGGTTCCGGCTGTCGACGAGAAAGCGCTGTGGGACGCCATAGCCGCGGCCGAGAACGCGAATCCCGTGCACCGCCAGTTGTTTCACCGGGAGTTCTGTATCGATCGTCCGCCTAAAAGGACCAGGCCCGTGCTGTGGCTGGGCGATGTCGGCATCGCCAAGCAGGACGATCTTGTGGCGATATCCGCGCAGGTCAAGTCCGGCAAATCCGCCGTGATCGGCGCCATCATGGCAGCCCTCATCGCCCAGAATGACATGGAGCATGAGGATATGTCGACTGCTTCTGTTAACGGGGACACGGCAGAAGTGACGGAGAATGCGCAGGATGAAGATGACACGGAGGCGGGATCGGAATCAGAGACGGCGGCGCAATCGGAAGCAGCGGAGGATCAGGCCGATGTCTATTTCCATGGCGACGCCGACACCGAGCCCCAGGCCGTCCCGCGCGATTTCCTCGGCTTCCGCGGCCTGCTTGATCCCGCCGCATCTATCCTGCACTTCGATACCGAGCAATCGCCGGAGGATCATTACGACCTGGTGACGCGCTCCCTGCGGCGCGCCGGAATGGCCCGGCCGCCCGCCGTGCTGCGCTCCTTCTGCCTTACCGACCTGCATGTCGACCAGCGCATGGCCGCCATCCAGTTTGCGCTCCAGACCATTACCGGGCCCATCGGCGCCGTCATCATCGATGGCGTGGCGGATCTGTGCCACGACGTCAACGATGCCGAAGAAGCCAATAACCTCGTCGACACGCTCTACAGCTGGGCCATACGACACGCCGCGCCCATCATCTGCGTGCTGCACGAAAACCCCGGCAGCGCCATCGGCAAAACGCGCGGCCATCTCGGCTCCCAGTTGGAACGCAAGGCCGCCACCAACCTGCGCATGGATAAAGACTGCAACGGCATCATCGAGATCTACACGGAAAAAGCGCGGCGCGGCTTCATCGGCAAGGGTCACGGCCCCTGCTTCACCTGGTCCGACGAAGCCATGATGCACGTCTCGTGCCCCAGCCGCTCCACGCAAAAGTCGGAGATCAAGAACAAAGAACGCGCCCGCATCCTCTTCGAGGTGGCCTGCGACGTCTTTCAGGGCCGCACCTCCATGCGCTGGAACGAGATCATCGAAGGCATCATGCAGCGCGAAGCCAAATCCAAAGACACCGCCAAGCGCCGCCTGGACGAAATGCAAAGACACAAGATCCTGACCTACTGGACCGCCACCCACGCCTATGCACTGAACCGCGCCTTCACCGTCGGCTAGTGCTTCTTGTTCAGGATGGTAGGCATGGTTTCCTTTATTACTTCATGGCTCCATAACTCCAACACTAAGCCTGGAAACTATGTTCTTCTTGGTCCCCCCTTTGTACCTTGGTCTCTTCTTCGTGGTTAATCCCCTTTCTGGTCTCGTTCGAAAAGCTGTTAACAGAATTTACCACGAAGAAGAGACCAAGGTACGAAGGGGGGACCAAGAAGAACATGCCCCTTTTAAGATTTTCTCACCTCTTTAATTATTATCATGATGATGACGTCAAAACCTGCTTCCACCACGCCCGATTCTCCCGCGACCGACTCCGTCTCTACCGACTTCTCCGAGTCTGAACCTTCCTCCAAAAGCTCTGCCCCGCGCCTTCCCCGCCGGCGCGCGCGGCGCAAGATCACCACTCCCGGCCCCGGCAGCATCAGCCCTGCCGTCATGGCGCACCTTTCCAAACGCTTCCCGCCGGATTACATTGCCGGCAAAATCGGCGAGCTCCTCGAAGCCACCCACATCGTCACCGGCGGTCGCGAAGTCCCCGACAACCGCGCCCGCGAATCCGGACTCAAACTCCTGATGACCTACCTCATCGGCCTCCCCGTCCAGCGCAAAGAAATCGTCCAGCTCACCGTGGATTCCCTGGAAGATCTGCAACGGCGCGCCCAGCAATCCCCCGCCCTGCGCGCCGCCGTGGAAAAAGTAGTGGGAAGCGCACCGGGCACGGGCTCAGGCTCTGGACCAGGCAGGGAATCAGTCAGGGAAGGGGAGTGGGGGAGGGTGTAGCTCTCCCTGTTGCCGGGACGCGGATTGCGGAGCCGGTGGATCCCCGGGCGAACTCATCGGGCGGCCGGCTTGATGCGAATAGCGTCTTCCAGGTACTTTATCACCGGGATCCACTTTTCCTTTTCATCTTCTCGGTAAATCAGAGTGATCTGGAAGGTTTTATCATCCAGGATAACATTGATAACCCGGGTAATGACGTTGCCAAAGGCGTCCGAAGTGCGTTTAAACGTAAAAGCGAAGCCAACATGTTCTCCAAACTTCTTTGTCCTAACAGGCGATAACTCCAGAAGGGATACGGCGCTTTTCGCGCAGGTAGCTTCTATCGTTTCTTTGTATATCTTTCGTGCTTCTGTAAGTTGAGCTTCAGTCGCGTAGCGAATCCAGGAATCCTTAACGACCGTATCCACGCCTTCAATAAACAGACAGGCGGATTCACCGCCCGGACCTGTATTGGCGTGGAGAAACATCACATCTTTGCCCGCGGGTAATGCTATATCTGTAAAATCGGGAATTATCCCGTCACCGGAATTTTCCAGGTTTGCTTCGCTATGAATCTTTTTCAACCTCCACCGGGAGGGCACTTCAACAATAACCCCGCGGGGCAGAAGCAGCGGTACATACTCTGAATCCGAAGGCAGCCGGTGGCGGCGCAGCAGAGACCGGATCTCCCGTTCCGCTGCAGAAGGTGCTGGCGCGGGCGCCGGCTGTGGTGCGGGCTCCGGCGCCGGCGATGCTGTTGCGGGTACGGGCTCGGCGCTGGGCTCAGGCGGGGTTGCCGCCGCCGTAGTGGTGGAGGGAGCAGGCGTTAATGGTGTGGAAGTGGATGCAGGCGTTTCAGCAGCCGGCCTGGCCGGTGGCGGTACGTTCACTGTCGCCGGTGACGGCGTCGTCGTCGTCGTTGCATTCTGCTGCTCATCATACAGCGGATAAGGCGTGCCGGTGGGGGCAGTCGTTACAAAGTGATAAATCAGAATACCCACGCCCGCCGCCACCAGAACCGCCAGGCCCAGACCAAGATGCAGCGGAACGGGGAATCCGGCACCCGCCGTATCCGACGCGCCGCCTGTTGCACCCGCCGCCGCGTAAGCGCCCGGCTTCGCGTAAGTCTCCCTGCGCAGACTGGCCTGGCCCACGTACTTCGCCACCAGCTTAAATTCAATGACCACGGCCCCCTCATAATCCACGCGCATCACGTCGTCGTCGACAAGCCGCGCTCCCGGCCCGGCGCCGGTCCCGACCCCGGCGGCTGCTTTCTCCGGATAAAACCGCACCTGCACCAGCGTGGCGGTGGTCTGTCTGGCGCTCAGCTGCTGAAAGGTGAGGTATTGATTATCAAAGAGCGATTTCTCCACCGTAGCGTTTTCCCCCGCCTCCAGCCGGTAGCTCCCGATCGCTTTGCCATTGCACTGAACCTCCACATTGCACCGCGCGTTGCTCCCGTTCTCCAGATAAAGCGAGTACCGCTGCCCATCGGTCAGCTCCACCTTCCCGTTATCATGCAGCGTCCCCCCCGCAATCCCCGCCGCAAAGCATTCCTTCGCAATTACCTTAAGCTCAGTCGATTCGCTCATATCCGTATCTCCCGTAATCCACTCTCTGGCTCTCCCTCCCCACACCCGGGAATTCCCTCCCATCCCCCGAGCCATCCGCTCATTCTGGTGTACATAAGCCCACACTACGTATCATGTCCGCGAAATCCAGAACATTTTAGCGGGATGTGGTAATCGTGGCGGTGGAAGTACAGGGAAATGATCTGCCAGGGACAGCCAATGTCCCTGGCGGTGTGATAGGGTGGTAAAGATATTCGCGCTTTATTGTTATCGCTTTTCTCAGCCGCTTTATCGTGGTAAAGAATCATTCCCCCTATACCTTACGGTTTTTCCTCTTTTCCCCCTTATTCATGGCCGATACCAACCTTTCTTCTTTTCTGTGGTCCGTAGCGGACCTTTTGCGCGGCGATTACAAGCAGTCGGATTACGGTATCAACATGATTGCGTCACCGATTTTGCAGGAAAAGTTGCTTTTTCAGCAAAAGATCGTTTGCTTGTATTGATTGAATTATTTATGGTGGTACACCGTAAAATCTGTCGCCTGAACGTGCGATGCGCCTTGGAGGGCAATGCCATCACATTCAAAGGAAATAAACATGGAAAGTGAACAGGTGGGAATACAGATGTCCGTCCCTCTCATAAATAGTAGTCCTTTTATTCCACGCTTCCAAAAGGATGTCCAATAGCGAAGAATCGTCCACAGCGCTTACTTCTGAACCGATGAAGACGATACTACCTTTTTTAAAATGGCCTGGTGGAAAGCGGTGGTTTGTCGCCAGCCATTCACATCTTCTGCCAAGAACATTCAATCGCTATATTGAGCCTTTTCTCGGTGGAGGCTCCGTCTTCTTTCATCTGAAGCCGGCACGCTCACTCCTGAGCGACCTGAATCCGGAACTAATTGCGACCTATGCAGCGATTCGGGATGGCTGGTCAGGATTAAGCGAAAAACTTATTTCTCATCAAGCCCACCATGGCAAAGAATACTATTACTCCGTTCGTGCAAGCAAACCGAGACTTCCAGTAACAAAGGCTGCGAGGATGATTTATCTCAACCGGACATGCTTTAATGGTATCTACAGAGTGAACCTTGAAGGAAAATTCAACGTGCCAAAGGGAACAAGGGATACCGTAGTACTTGAAACAGATGACTTTGAAGGGGCTGCAGCTCTTTTGGCCAACGCAGAACTTCATACGTCAGATTTTGAAGTTGTAATTGATCAGGCCCAGGAGGCCGATCTGATCTTCGCTGATCCTCCCTACACGGTTCGGCATAATGTGAACGGTTTCCTCAAATACAACGAACAGCTCTTTTCGTGGGATGATCAGGTCCGTCTTGCAGATGCACTAGCACGCGCACGAGATCGCGGTGCACAGATAGTTTTGACGAACGCGAACCATGACTCTGTTCGCTGTTTGTATCAAGAGCGGAGGTTCGCACTTACTGAAGTTTCCCGATACAGCTCTATTTCTGCGGAGACACAAAGTAGAAAGCAATTTGAGGAGCTGGTTATCCGTTCTTTCTAACCCTTCAATTTATGATTAAAGCAAGTCTTTCAAATCTGATTAATACAGCTACCACGCAGGGAAATCCAATTGAAGTGCTTAAAACCTTCCTCGATACAGAAGAGCGAATGGAACAAGCCAAATTGGTTGATAAAATGCGTTTTGTCGGCTATGTGCTCGAGCTGGGCTATGCAAATGCAAAAATCATAACCAGTGATCCGTACAAACTGGCTGTTGGTGGCATTCCGCGGGGCTCGTTTCTGATCATGACCCCTACCAACTCGGGGAGTATGCCGCCGCATTTCACGTTGCTACGAGTCACAGGTGTTTCCCCAACACCGTTGACCAACCAGGTTCAACAGACCTATTTCGAACTTCATAAGAAGTCGATGCCGGAACTAGATGTATGGACTCAGAGTGAACTGCAATGGGGTGCGCTGGCTTGTGATGTCCTTGGCATGTTCTACGCAGATCCATTTGATTCGCTCCGACTGGCATTTTCTGGAGATGTTAATAATGTTGTCAGCGCTCACCGATACAAAGTCTTTGCCCCAGACGAAGCACTCTTAAAAGTTATTGTTAACGGAACTGTAAAAGCGGAAGACCAATTCGAACTTGGTGCGCTTAGGACAATGGAGTGCAGTCTGATGCCTGTGAACGCTTTGCCGATAATTCCTGTTCGCATATCGATGAGAGACTTCAAAGGTTGCCGTACCGCTATGTTCGGTAAGACAAGATTGGGTAAATCCAACGTAGTTAAATTGATCGCACAAGGAATGTTGGATGCGACGAGGACAGAGAATTCTGTCGGGCAGCTGATTTTTGATGTGAACGGAGAGTACGCGAATGACAATCCTCAAGACGGAAATCGATCGATCCGGTCTGCGAACGAGTTGCGGTGCGAGGTCTATGCACTCACGCAACGACCGAACACCCCGTCAAAGCCGCTACGCCTCAACTTCTACGAGCAGCCAGAGTCTTGTATAGAAATTCTTGGCTCATTGCTTTTGCAAGACAAAAAAACTTCGAACTATATCCAGAGCTTTGCTAGCGTTAAGCTGCCTTCAATCGAATCGATTGGGACCCTTCCGGAAGGAGAGAAAACACGACCGATCCGCAAGATTCAAATGTATTGGGCTATCCTCAAAAAGGCAGGTTTCATTGCTGATGAAAGCCGCCTACGGAGGAAAGGGTTGGTTGCACTGCATACCAAGCACTTTGATCCTCATTTCAAAACTTCTTTGCGAACGGCTGCCTATCAAGCCATCCGCAATACTGCTCCCCCAGCAGATCCCGGCGACCTAGACGAATTGGTATCTGAACTAGAAATTCTCGCTCGGTTCCGACGCGACAATCCAGACAGCCGAGAGCTCATGAGTGGTACTAAACCAATGCTTGATGCGGATGATTTGGCACTTCTCGAATTCTTATCTCCTTCCTCTGGATCTGGTCCCGTAGTCCTCCGGGCATATAAAGATTACCACGCGGCAAATGCAAGTGACTTTATCACCGACATTATTCAGCACCTTGATGTGGGAAAGACTGTAATCCTGGACCTTGGCAATGCGACCGACGAGATCCGCCGATACTTTTCAGATATGCTTTCACGAGCAGTCTTCGGTAATCAAGAACGCAAGTTTGTATCTAACAATCTCGGGAACCACTTCATTCAACTCTATTTTGAGGAGGCGCACAACCTCTTCCCACCCGGTGACAAAGAGGTTACCGGAGTCTATGCGCGGTTCGCCAAAGAGGGGGCAAAATTCCACATTGGCATGGTGTACTCAACCCAGTCACCATCGACCATCAACAAGGAGTTGCTTGCCCAGACTGAGAACTTTTTCGTTGGTCATCTGGCAAGCCAGGATGAAACCAAAGCGCTTTCCAGAGTCCAGATTGCCTTTGCAGGCATTGAAGAGGATATTCTGCGTGCTAAAACTCCGGGCTACATGCGGATGCTGACTCTCT
>JBGGNE010000516.1:0-5539 GCA_041287705.1 Methylacidiphilales bacterium
TAAGCGGGTGGTATTCATAAGAGGGTCCAAAAGTTCACGTACTGTACTTATGTCCATTATAATTCGGTCAAATCCGTGCATGCAAGCTTTTGTCTGAATCCCTCTCTGAAAGAAAATAGTGGAGCTGGGAAATGGGCGACCGAATTCATTTTCGGCGATGACCTTCTCACTCGAGAATCAGCTTCGAGTAGCTTTCAGTTGCTGCCGTGACTCTCAGGTTGATCTTTTTTGCAGCAAAGGAGATTTAGATCGGTGACAAGGTTCTTGATATGGAAGGGCTTCCGATAAAAGCGGCTGATACTACTATCCCGAAACACAACCCTAAGATCGCCCGGCATGTGCCCCGACATGATGACAATTGCGCCCTTGTACCCACGCGATCTGAGTTCGGCAGTGAACTCTGCTCCAGTCATTTTGGGCATATCGCAATCGGAGATGATGGCGAGAAAGCCGCCGGAATGAGCATGGTACTGCATAAGGGCATCCAGTCCGTGCGCAGCGGTAATGACCTCGTAACCATACGATTCCAATCCCAACTGGAGTAGACCCAGAAAAGTGGCGTTGTCATCTACGCATAAGAGCCGATGAGAGTGAGTGAGGTTTCTCAAAGCAGTGTCTCAGGTTTTGCCCTGCTCTTTACAAAGAACAGGACGGTTAGACCGATTGTGTGAAGTTCACACGCACAGATACTCCTCCTTCGCTAGACCTTCAAGTCGGATGTGTGTTTTTCACACACTTTATCCGGCGTCGCATGAAATCTTCGAAGAAGCACAAGGAGCAACAGCGCAATATTATTGGGCGACGAGTGCGCGAGGCTCGTTTCGCTCAAAATCCTTCGTGCAGTCAGGACGACCTTGCGGGCAGACTTGCTGTGCATGGCATCGTCATAGACCGAAGCGCGGTATCCCGTCTGGAACGGGAGGAGCGTTATGCCATGGATTTTGAAGTTCTGGCGCTTGCGAAGGTGCTGAATGTGAGCGTGGCTTGGCTATACGGGGAAAAGTAGCTCCCCAGAGCTAGGTGATCATTGCAGCGACTATCATGTCCTGCAACCGGCGCTCCACTACGCTTCGCATCGGCCTCGCACCTAACGTGCGGTGAAAGCCCTCACGAATCAGATCTTCCGTCATTTCAGGGGTCACACGAATGTGGTGGCCAAGGCCTTCCAAACGCTTTCGTTCCTTTTCAATCATCGCCTCGCAGATCTGCCGCTGCACATCGAATGAGAGGCGAGAGAAGACAATCTTCTCATTGATGCGGGCGACCAGTTCGGGGCGAAGCGTCTGGTCGAGGCGCTTAAGGACAGTGCGCTCGATAGCCGCGAAGCCGGAGTTTTCCATCCGCATGGCTTCCGCAGCGCCAACGTTGGACGTAAGGACGAGATAATAGCCGCTCAGATCCTTTGTTTCTCCATTGGCTAACGTTATACGTCCTGCATCAAGCATTTGGAGAAAAAGATCTAGTACAAGTGGATGTGCTTTCTCCATTTCATCGAAGAGAAGCACCCCCTGATTATTCTTAACGAGGGCACGGCCAAGCAGACCAGATTCAGAACTTGAAGCTCCAAGCAGTAAACCTACCGATGATTGGTTCTGAAACTCGCTCATATCAAATCGGTGAACATTTCCGGGACCGAAAAGATAGTCACTAAAGGACAGCGTGATTTCAGTCTTACCCACGCCGGTGGGGCCGACAAAAAGGAAAGATCCTTTGGGGCGCCCCGGATTGGCTAGGCCCAGTTCGCCACGCTTTAGCACAGAGCAGACGCGCTGAATGACGTGGTCCTGCCCTTTGATGGCAGTCTGAAGATGGGAGTCAAGATTGCGGAGACGATTGATTTGCGATGGAGAAATGGACATAGGCAATAAGTGGAATATTGGGGTGTTTCTGTGCGTCCTAAAACTCGCTCAAAAAGTGGCTAAAACTACAAGTGCCTCACTGATTTTGAATTAATAACGAGGAATTATCGACCTATTACCGGCCTGTACATTAACACTACACAGGTGATTTCTGGTGGAATGATACGCATCACCTATGACATCACTATCACAGTTAGTTAGTCTCCTGTCTGTCAACGTTACGATGGAACTTCCGCCGTCCATCAATACTCACATTGCCCCGTTTATTCTGGGCCAGGTGGGTGGCGGTGGAACGACGGATCAGTTGAAGGAAGGCTTCAACCTGGCTCTCGGTATCATGTTCATGTTCGGGTTTATCTGGGGCGTGATCAAGATCTGGAGCGGCGCGAACGCCATTAGTAAGGGCGATCCGGACGGTAAGGCCGGTATCGTGGCCGGTATCATCATCGCGGGTGCCGCGGCGATTATGGGCGCGCTCTTTGCCATCTTTGGCCTGAGCGGCGCGACTCTGACGCCCACGTTCTAATCCTGCCACGCGTAAACGTTAACCCGTAGATCTATCGAGCCCCATGCCCGACCTGCGTCTTACCGACACCAATGCCGCCGATGATTCGTCAGGTTCGGTGTGGGGTCTCGACGGCAACCTGTTTCTGCCGGTGGTTGCCTCGGCGGCCCTGTCCATCGGACTGCTGCTCGTTTTCTTCGCGGTGCTGAGCTTTCACTGGCTCCTGAGCGCGCTGTTCGCGGCAGTGCCGTTTGCCGGAACGCTCTCATACGTCCTCCTCCTGAAACAGGGAAAACCAGCGGGATACGACCGCGACCTGTTCGAATTATGGATCTCCGGACCCGGTTTTCAGTTTCTAACCCGTGGCCAACAACATTTTCGGCGCCCCAACAAGTCGATTGACGCGCCTGCTTCTCCTTCTTCCCAGCCCTAATGAAACGTCACAACTACGCCCCCAACGGGCACTTTGCCAAGGATCTCATCCTCTATGGCAATCTGGAGTCAGGCGCCCTGGTCAGCAAAGGATTTATCGTCGAGCCGCCCGACCTGCACAACGCGTCGGTCGGTCTGCTCAATGATTTTCAGGACAAGATTCGGCTCTTTCTGGCGACGCTGGGACCTACCCAGCAGGCGCAGATTCAATGGACCTGTAACGCGGACTATCGACAGGAACTGCTCGCCTACCATGACAGAACTCAGGCGATCAGGGAGCCTGCTGTGCGGCGAAACCGCAATGAACGCTTCGTCCGGTACTGGAAGCGAATGCTCGACCGTGAGCTTCGCCGGGAACAACTCGTCATATTCGTTTCCCAGAGCATCGAAAGCTACTCTGGCAATCTCAGAAGCCAAAACGGCTTGTATGACTACTACAACCGTACGCTGAGCCAGTTACGCAACGATTTTGACGAGATCGCCACCACCCTCGGCCTGACATTCGGAAACGGCACCACGCTCCGCTCGATGTCCGATTTGGACCACTTTACGTACTACTCGCTCTTCCTCAATCCGAGCCTTGGCGAACGTCTGGACTTCGATTTCGCCTCACTTTTTTGGCAGGACCAGTCGATCCAGGAGCTCTGCTGGCACGGGGATGGCCTCGGACTTGAAGGGCAACCCGTCTTCTATCTGGACGGGTACTATCACCAGATTCTTGCTTTGAAGCGCTGGCCGCAAAAGACTTATCCCGGCATCAGCAATCGCCTGACGGGGCTGCCGTTTCTGGATTACCAGATCACAATCAATATTGAGCCACTGCCGGTGCGGGATGAAATCGCTCGCGAGGAGAGAGCCATGGATCGCCTTCGTGGCGACTATCAGGCCGACGGCAAACACTCCATGCTGGTGGCTCTCCAGAAGAAAGAGCGCAAGATTGACTCACTTGCGCAGGGCTTCTCCTATCCCTTTAACGTGCAGTATCTTATACGCGTCTGGGACAGGAGTCTGGCCGGACTGCAAAGCAAGGCTGCTGCCGTTAAGAATGCGGTGAACAACATGAACGGCGCGCAGGTCTATGAGATTGCGTTGCCGACCACCGTAAAGAAGCTGTTCTTTGCTAGTTGGCCCGGCTGGACGGGAAGCGCGGACCAGACCCGGCACCTTTACGCCGAAGACCGCTACCTGGCCGATCTCCTGCCTTTCTCATCCACGTTCAATGCCCATCTCGGCGAAGCGGAAGCCATTTACGATGGCACGAACCGCAATCTGGCCGGAGTCCGAACTTTCGTAGGAGGAACGCCGCAGCATTCGGTGCTCATCGGCATGACCGGTGCCGGAAAGTCGTTCTTCATGGAAGATCTGTTGCTTCAGACACAGGGCAAGTACCACTACAACGTCATCATTGAGGAGGGACTTTCCTATAAGAAATTCACCGAAGCACTGGGTGAAAAGCCGATCATCATTCATCCCGACGGCGAGCTGACTATCAATTATCTCGATACCCAGGGCCTGCCTCTGAATCAGTTGCACATCGCTTCAGCCGTCGCGCTGGTTGCCAAGATGATTGGTGAAGCAGCCGACAGCGAAAAGCAGCAGTTGAGACAGGCGCAGATTGGTCAGTACGTTCAGCAACTCTACGTCGACACATTTGCGGACTGGGCTCTCCGACATCCTAATCTCCTGCATGGTTTGCAGAGGCAGGCCTGCGCGGTACATCGCTGGCGCGGGGAGCACATGGAAATGGGAAGCACCTTCCTTGAGGCATTTGCCGATTTCCGGGATCGGCTCTCGGGTCAGGACTCCCAGGCGCTTGAGCTGCACCACTCTATCTCGGAAGAGGAGATCACCAAGTTTACCAAGGAACCGACGACTGAAAGGCTGGTTATGTCCATGGCCTACTCGGCCTTCAAACCGGACGAATACCCGACGCACTCAGCACTGGTGGATCTGCTGTTTTTCTCGAGGCTGCCCGAACACAAGAAGGAGGACATCGACCATCTGGCGACGCTCCTCATGGCATGGACTTCCAGTGGCCAATACGGGAGGCTTTTTGACGGCAAGAGCAACGTGCATCTGACCGGCAAGGTTGCCCATTTCGAGCTCGGCTACATTCCCGAGCAGGCAGTTGAGCTTAAGACCGCTGCCGGTCTGCTCATCTCCGGCTTCACCCGACAGCACATCATCACGCTTCCTCGGGCTCTCTGGAAGCGCATCATTTTTGAAGAAGTAGCGCGCTTTCTCGACGTCCCCGGCGGCGAGAAAATCGTAGCCGAGAGCTATGCGCAGCTTCGCAAGTTCAACTGCTGGACACTCAGCATTGTACAACAATACAGCAAGTTCAAGAGCACCCGAATCCGCCCGGTCATTATGGGCAACTCCAAGCAGTTCTTCCTGATGAGGCAGTTCGACCGCTCCGACCTTCAGGATATCGCGCAGGACATCCAGCTTCCCGAAGTCACGATTGACGCGATTCAAAACTACCCGCTGCCAGAACAGCAGGCGGCCGATTCCCGCTTCTCCAGCCTCTGCTACTACTCGCCGACCGTACAGCCGCCGCTCTGTGGCACCATCCGCCACGTCGGCGGTAACGACCCGATTTCCTACCCCAACCAACCCGAAAGGCCTGTGTCCGATTCCACTCCCGAATGAACAAACATCCTCCTTCTTCCGTAACTCCACGTCTCGCAGTCCTCATTCTTATCTCGTTCCTTACCGGATGCGGCTCCATCCGCACACCCTC
>JBGGNE010000517.1:0-9747 GCA_041287705.1 Methylacidiphilales bacterium
TCGATAGTAGTCCGCCCCGAGATGACGCGTTTCCAGCCATCGGTGCGAAGCGGTACCATTCCGCCCTCGATGGCAACGTTGCGTAATGCATTTCCCTGGGTGCGCTGCGTTATGCTCTCGGCCATGCGGGAGTTGACAACAGCCATCTCGAAGATGGCGCCTCTGCCCTGATATCCGGTAAGACGGCATGCTTCACATCCCACCGCTTTGAAGGCCCGGCGCTTTTGCTCAAGGGGAAAGCCGATCTCCCGGAGGTACTCATCCGCGTAATCCCCCGGCAATTTGCATAGCGGGCAAAGAGTGCGCACCAGCCGTTGCGCCACAAACGCACGCACGGACGAGGCAATGAGAAAGGGCTCAATCCCCATATCCATAAGGCGTGTAATACCGCCGATCGCGTCATTAGTGTGCAGTGTGCTGAAGACAAGATGGCCCGTCAGCGCGGCACGGATGGCGATTTCCGTCGTTTCCGTGTCACGCATTTCACCTACCATCACGATGTTGGGATCGCTGCGCAGGATACTGCGAAGTCCGCCTGCAAATGTCAGATTAATCTCCGGCTTGACCTGAATCTGGATGACACCCGGCAGCTTATACTCGACAGGATCTTCGATTGTTACAATGCGGCGCTCCTTTACATTCAGGTAGGAGAGAAATGTGTAGAGACTGGTGCTTTTGCCGCAGCCGGTGGGACCAGTGAGCAGGATGATTCCATTGGGAAGAGCGAGCAGCTTCTTTATGGATTCGATAGCGTGGTCGTCAAAGCCCAGTCGCTCGAAGCTGAAGCGCTGCTGTCCCAGAAGACGAAGGCTGATGCTTTCACCTGTTACGGAGGGAACAGTTGCGACCCGGACGTCGATGGGATTGCCTTCCAGCTCGAGATTAATGCGACCGTCCTGCGGGATACGGCGTTCGGCGATATCCAGATGCGCCATAATCTTGATGCGGGAGATTACCGAAGCCTGCAACAGCCTGATGCGTGAGGGAACCGGTACTTCGTGCAGGATGCCATCAATGCGGTAACGAATGCGCAAATCGGAATCCAGCGGTTCGATATGGATGTCCGTGGCACGTTCCCGAAGCGCCTCCCGAAGTATCTGATTCACGAACTTGATGACCGATGCATCAGCATCGTCTTCGTCCAGGTAGGTTGTTTCCTGGCGGGCTTCGTCATGGGCATCGGATGAATCGCGTTGTTCCAACAATTCCTCAAATGTTTCAGCTCCCACTCCATATCCCTGTTTCAGCGCGGCAGTAATGACGGAACGCGGCGCCATAGCCCAGACGCAGCGACCTTCGACTGCACGCATCGCCATGTGGCGCGCCCGCATATCAAATGGATCGCTCGTGAGAAGCCAAAGGCCCTCTTCATCGCGCTTTACCGGGATGATCTGAAAGCGCAGGGCCAGCCGGACCGGCAAGTTATCCCGCAACTCGGCCGGAACGGTATCCACAACCTCGCTCCACCATGGCATTCCCAGGTATTGGGCCAGGCGTTCCATGAAAGGCTTTTCTTCGACGACACCGGCGTTAAGCAGTGCCGCCAATATCGAACGCCGTCCCTGCGCCGCTTCTTCCAGAGCACGATCCACCTCCGGAGGAATAGGTCGGCCTTCGGTTTCAGCAATCTGATGGAACAGACGGTTGATGAGCGTCATGGAGATAGAACCAACAAGAGAAGCTCAAAAAGCCGGCTGAAAATTCTCCCGGCGGAAGTCTTTGCGCTTGCGGCGCTGCGCCGGCGTTTCCACAGGCAGAGCTTTGGGGATAGGATATTGGGTGTACTCTGGCGTGGAAGCGGCAACATCGGTGAGCTGCCTCTCAGACGCATTGGTTGACATCAGGTCCAGATCATCATTAATCACGGTGGGCTGAATGAGGATGATCAGTTCCTGACGTCTTTTATTCTTCGCAGTGTTCTTGAAGGCATTGCCTATAATAGGGAGCCGGGAAATGTAGGGAATGCCACTCGTGTCTCTCTGATCTTCATCAATAATGAGGCCGCCCAGTACAACCGTCTGATTGTCCCCGACGGTGACGTTAGTCTGGATTTTCTGCGTGGAAACAATAGGGGACTGATTTCCTGCAATGGATACAGATCCGTTCAGGTTATCGTTTTTCTGTACGATACTCAGAGTTATCTTTCCATCGGCATTGATTAAGGGAATGACAGCAAGCTCCAGGGTAACATCCTTGTATTCAATATTCGTGTTGAGCGTGGTGGAGTCCGTCACCGTTCCGCTGGAGTTGGAGAGCGTGTTGGTAGGAACGGGAATTTCCTGCCCCGACAAGATGACGGCCTTCTTGTTATTAGTGGCGTATAGCGAGGGACGTGAAATAACCTTGAAGCGAGTGGTTCCCTCCAGTGCCTTAATATAGACATCAAGAGTCTTCCCCAGCGCAACGTAGCCGGATAAACCGGTCGTTAGAGCGGGGAATGCACCTGTGGCGATGAGAGAGGCGGGATCTACCAGACGCATATCTGTCGTACGCTGGGCCGAAGCCACGCCGCTGTCTTTGCCCACACGCGCAAACTTCTGCAAAAAGTCCACTCCAAACTCAGTTTCATTACCCACGCTGAGCTGGCCAATAACCGTGCGCAGATATACCTGGCGAGGTTTGACATCAAGCCTGCAAATAACGCTGCGCGCCCTGGCAATACTCTCAGGAGGCCCGATGACAAGCAGAGAGTTGGCACGATTATCCGCAATGATTTTGATGTTGCCGACAGAGCGAACCTCAGGCGCGGTATCTGTGGGGGAAAGTTCCAGCTCGCCCGAAATGCTCTGGCCACCCACACCCGTGCCGCCCGTACGGCTTGAACTCCTCCTGCCTGTGCTGTCGCTTGGCCTGGACGGATTCTCCCGGTTGATTGGGCTGCGTGCCGGTGCTCCATCCGGGCCTGTGCTCCCTGTTTCTTGTCCTTCAGTAAGTACATCCGTCAGCACTGGCAGAATGTCGGCGGCAAGCGCGAACTTCAGGTTGTGCTCGTAGGGGGCGACCACAGTGGCAGGTTCGTCAAAGGTTTGAATTAACTCTTCGATCAGCGCAAAATCAGATGGTCTTGCAAAAACCACAATGCGATTGGTCCGGGGGTCAGGCATCAGTTGCACGCGTCCCGAAACAAGCGAGCGTTCGCTCATGCCGATGGATTCATCTATGGTTTTCGGCTGGAGAACAGGAACCGTTGGCTGATCGGTATGCGCGGTCTGAGTCGGCTGTGCTCTTCCCTGAGGGCGTGTGGCAGCGGAGCCAGAGCCGCCGTCAGAGTTGCCTTTAAGAATATTCATGACGCGTGCGGAAACACGCTCGGCATCCGCGCGATGTAGCTGAATGACCATTCTCTCCACACGGGCGGCCGGCACATCAATAAGGCTTTGAATCATCAGCAGCGGCCTGATCGCCGAGACGGTGCCCGTTATGATGAGCGCCTGCGCGTTGGGGACTTCCACAATACTGCCCTTGTCTCCCAGTTGGGTCGTCAGGGTCTTGTTGGCCTCCGCAACGGGGATATTTCTCAGCACCATGTAGTAGGTGATGGTCTGCTCCGCCCCCGGCAGGTCATCCGGGGATGTATAAATGGGCAGTCCCTCCGGCTTCGTGGTTTTTCCTGCTCCGGCATAAATGACTTTGATACTGGTATCATTCTTCTGAATGAGTGTGATGCCGTTCACCTGCAGCAATGCTTCGACATAACGTATCGCTTCCTGCCGGGGCATTTTTCCACCCAGTACATTGACACGAAGAGCAGGTGCATTTTTGAGATTGGCATCCAGAATCAGATACTTCCCGGTCATTTGCTCGTACCATCTGAGGACGTCGAATACCTCTGCCTCCTCGGCAAACTGAACCAGAACCATGTTGTCATCCGCCCCCGACTGTGCCTTGGGTGTAATTGCGGGACCCATAGCAGGCCGGAGCGGACGATTGGCGTTGTTGGGCGAGCCGGGGAGTGGAAGTGTCCGCGAGGGAATTCTATCCTGCGCCGGAGATGCAGGCCCTGTCGCCGGTGACGGTACTGTGGGTCTTTGCGCCCGGATTTCACCAGGCCCAATCAGTGCAGCCAGCAGGAGCGTAGTACATACTGCACGCAAAGCGGGCAAGTGCAGAATCGCGGTAATTACGCTGTGTGCCTTACGGTGAGTTTTCATATGGATTGGATGTGGCAGGGCGTACGAAGCCATCGTGGAAGGAGGGCATCGGAAGGAGACCGATTTCAATTACCTTGAGACGGGTTGCGGAGGCTGAGGGGGGCGTGGAGGTGCAGAGGATGGGTCTCGCGGCTTTGGCGGCAAGTTCGGCTTTGGCACTGTTTCCTGGAGATTGGGTTTTGTTCCGGTTGGTGCCGGTAAACCTGTGGGGGGACCGGAAGGCGACTTCATGCCAGGTGACGGCTTCGTATCGGCCCCTCGAAATTTCACCTCACCTACCTCATTGTTTTTTCGCAGTATAGCTTTGGACAGGGTTGGATCGGAATTGTGCTCGAACGAGACCAGAGAAATACCCAGAGAATTCGGCTCTCGGCGCACATCAATCCGCTTCCTGGTGGTGACTTCCGCAATGGTGACCTGATCGATTTCGCCGTTCCAAAATACCAGATAATATTGAGCTGCCCAAGATACGCTGGGAGGCGGAGCTTCGGTTGTCGGAGCTACCGGGAGGGTAAACGGCGCACGATTCCAGATTACCGAGTACGCGTTGGCGGGCGGCCTTTGCAGAATACTGTCAAGAGGATGCGGCTGACTTCCCGAAGCTGGGGCGGGGCGACTGGTTTTGATCGCTTTTTCAACATCACCGGCAACTGCGTAATTGCTGAGCGCATGCATGGCAAATACAGCGATAGCGAGGCCGAAAATGAAGTCTGATGCAAGTGCACGCAGAACGTACCCAAGCCGGGGTTCAACGTGAGAATTTGTTAACCGCATTGCACTGTACTCCTGATTAGCACAGTTATACAGATAGGCATTTTCCTTCTAAAGAAAAGCGAAAACGTGAATACAAAGAGATCTTTTGTGTGATATCACATATGAAGTGGTATAAACTAGTGGTTCAGCTTGAAGCGCAGCATCATCTGTCCGCATTGATTCAGGGTTGAAGCCATCTTGTGATATGCATTTCACAAAGTACTTTGTTTGGATCCTTGTCTGCCACGATCTTGTACTGAGAAACGGTTTGAAAACGGACGGACTGCTGCAATTCAACCGATAGCCGGACCACCTGCTCCAGCGTGCCGGTGCATGAAAATCTGGCTGTAAGCTGGATCCAGTCATCTGGCAGCGAATTGCTAGTCGCGGCACCCTTCTGAACCGGGCTGGTATCAATGAAGGGTCTGTCGACGGTTTCCACGCCCGCTCCCGCCAAATTCTTTTGAAGCTCTTCCAGTAAAGATGCTTGTGCAAGCGTCAGGTTGTCACCCAGCGGTACGCGGGCCTTCAGCCACTCATCTCGCTCTTTCCATTTATCATACTGCGCAATCCGCTCGTTGTTTGACTGCTTGTCACGCTCCTGCGAAGCAATCTTAAGCTGCAGTATCTTCTGCCATGCGGAAAGTCGCGGCAGGAAAAGCATATTCCCCGCGATAAACAGCACCGCAAGAAGGAGGTAAATGAGGAGTTGCTCACGATCACTCAAGCGACGCATATTCCATCCTTCCTTTAATGACGAACCTGTACATGGTGCTGTTTCTCTGTGGCTGAGGAATCTCAGGCATCCATTCAACACCCTTCAACTGGGGCAGGCTTTTAAGTTTTTTGGAAAAGTCGACCGCTACCAGACTGGAACGGCATTCTCCCTCAATCAGGATATCGTTTCCCTTTTGTAAATACATCGTCATGCGCAGTCCCTCCGGCGGCATGGATTCCACGATTCCCTTGAGAATGGTGACCGGATCGCGCCGCGCATCCAGAACCGACTCTAACCTATACCAGCGACGAGTTATCGCCATGGCCTCCATGGCATGCGGCGAAGTCATCTCCAGTTCCCTGGCTCCGGCCTCAACTTGCTTGTCCAGTTGATATAGCCATCCCAGCCAGACAGCCAGTGCGGTCACATAAATGACCACCACGGACAATGCGACGCGGAAGCGAAAACGATTCTTTCGCCTGCCTTCCCGGGCTGAAACCACCTCCAGAGGCGTGAGTTCCAGGGCCTTCGAAGGTAAACGAGGTACCGGACTGGAGATCCGTGTCACCCCGAGACCAAGTTGTTGCTCTAATCGAGACACATTTTCGTCTGAAAATTCACCGGCTAAGGAAAGAGAAGTTTGAGGCTCAATAAGACCCGAGGCCTCCATTTGAAAGTGGAGGCACCTGATTTCATTCAATGCCGCCGGAGTTATCAGTCCATCTGTAAGCGGTTGTGCATGCACCATCTGGCGCCGCCTTATTACCCCAATAATAAGGCGTCCTAATTCCTTCCAAAGGATAAGGCCATCGTTCCCAAGATAGAGGTACTCGAAGCTGGGAGAAAAATGCGATGCTTCTGCCACCACGAGTTCTTCAGGGATCTGCCGCGGGAGCGCTACGATAGTAACACGCCTGTTATTTCCCAGGGGATCTCCGACAGTTTCATGGGGGGCCATGCGCCAGTCCCAGACTGAGTCATCTGCGGATCTCGCTTCGAAAAGCCCCAGTCTTTCTGCCTCCAACGCGGCAGCATGCACTATCTCAGATTTGCTGGCCTCGGGCAAAACGATAGATGCCACAAAGGTGTGGATAACAGGGATCGCCACGTGAAGCGCTGCCCCACGCGCGTGGCCCGGAAGTAACTGCGCAACGGATGAGCCCAGTAACAAGAGTTTGGCAGGAGCGCTGCTTTTAGCGGTCTGCGGCGCTTCCTCAAATGACCAGAGTTCCCATTGCTCCCTTCCCGGGAATATCAAAAATAAGCGTTTGGACTCTCTGAGGGACATTTTTACGGCGGGATAGTGCTCCGATTTAGGGAAGGTGCGCAATAGAAAAGGAAAATATTGACCGGTCCAGCCTAGGCTGAAAGTTACCTCATGCGATCAGCCCAAACATTGGGGATTGATCCATGTGTCTTAGAGTCGAAGTTTCAGAACTTGTGAAAGAAATATAAATGACTTGTCGACGAAGGAGCGCATAATTATCGATATTGTGACATGCATGTAATGTTGATATTTGTGATATGATGTTTCACGACATGAGAGAAATAGAAATTTTATTTCATCTTTGGATTGCAAGCTGTAGCAAAATGGGTAATAATTTCAAACTGCTACCAAAAGGTGACTATATGATCTCAAGGTTAAATACTGGTCAGGCTTTCCATTTCTTTCGTGTATTCCTGATCGCTATACTTTTTAGCTTAATCACTGGCGGAATGGCTGCTGCTCAGGTGGTGGAGACGCCTATAGTATCTATTAACGCTGGAAGTTATTCGAGCGAATTCAATATTGCAGTCTCAGATGCCACCTCTGGTGCCACTATTTACTATACTGTCGATGGTACCATCCCCACGACGAGTTCACCTACTATCACCTCGGGGCATCTGGTCCATATTTACAAGACCCAAACTCTCAAAGCCTACGCCGTTAAAGTCGGTATGACCGATAGCGCTGTATTCAGCGCTGCTTACGTTATTTCTGGTGGAACCTCCTCGGGACTGCTTCACACGATAGTACTGAAGTCGGATGGAACAGTTTGGACGTGGGGCGACAACGCCGTTGGCCAATTGGGCAACGGTACAACGACCAGCAATGCTGACCCGGCGCAGGTTTCCTCGCTTACGGGGATAGTCCAGGTGGCTTCCTATTATTCCGCCAGCTATGCGATCAAGAGTGACGGTACAGTTTGGGCGTGGGGAAGCAATACTACCGGGCAGTTGGGCGATAATACGACGACTCAGCGCAACAGCCCTGTTCAGGTAAGCGGTTTGACGGACATTATAAGTCTGTCTCCGGGCGAAGGCGGATGTCTGGCGTTGAAGGGTGATGGAACGGTCTGGGCGTGGGGAGACAATACGTACGGCCAGCTTGGCGATGGTACGACAACCACTCGCACTACCCCGGTTCAGGTAACTGGTTTGACTAACATTGTGTCCATTATGGCGGGTGGCAGGTGCGGGCTGGCTCTCAAGGCAGACGGTACAGTCTGGGCCTGGGGTGACAATGCGTCTGGACAGCTTGGAGATGGAACGACTACTACCCATCATGCGCCTGCGCAGGTTTCGGGTCTTACCGGCGTAACGGCCATCATGGCAGGTCGTCTTCACTGCCTGGCGATGAAGAACGATGGAACGGTCTGGTGCTGGGGCAGCAATCAGCAGGGAGAACTGGGTGACGGCACCTTTACCGATAGTTCAACACCTGTGCAGACGAGTGGAATATCTGACGCTACGTCCATATCGGCTAACTACAGCGCCAGCTTTGTTCTGCAGAGTGACGGCACTGTCTGGGGCTGGGGCGACAGCTCATACGGGAATTTCGGCAACGGTATTCTCGCGACGCCCGGAACGATGAGCCCTTTCCAGCTCAGCGGTCTGCCCAGTGTTACTGGACTGGTGAGAAACTCCTACTTTGCTTTTAGCGTTCTCTCCGCAAAAGGTACGCTCTGGACTTGGGGCGTGGATGATAATCAGCAGACCGACAGCTACGAGAACTATCTTTTTGGCTCCACCGCAGTCACTTCTTCGAAGGAGTTGGCTGGTGCATCGCAGATCACGAAGATATCGACTGGAAACGGCGGGCATTGTCTGGCCATTCAAGATGATGGTTCACTCTGGGTCTGGGGCATCAATAATTACGGTCAGCTTGGAGATGGGACTCTCGTGTCCCGCGCGTCTGCTTATCAGCCGGGTATATACGACATCGTTGACATTGCGGCAGGCGACACATTTTCGGTTGCTGTTTCGAGCTGGGGAAGTGTTTTCACCTGGGGTGCAAATGCCGCCGGCCAGCTTGGCGACGGGACCAATACGGATAATCCATACCCCACCGAAATTTATGGCCCGTACGACATTGTTAGAGTCTGGGCAGGCGGAAGCCACGTTCTGGCGTTACAAAACGACGGTACTCTCTGGGCCTGGGGCGACAATACCTGTGCTCAGCTTGGGGACGGTACAACTACCCAGCAAACGAGCCGATTGCCATCAGCACAGGGATAGCTTCGGCAGCAGCAGGGCCTAACAGTTCCATCGCTGTCACCACCAGCGGGGACGTCTTGACCTGGGGAGCGAGCGTAACAGGGGGAAGCCCAGAGACGACACCGACCGCGGTCAGCGGACTGAGCGACATTGTCTCTGTAGCGGTCTCCAGCTACGCCATGATGGCACTGAAAAATGACGGGACGCTTTATGCTTGGGGCGACAACGCGTACGGGCAGTTTGGAGATGGCGTTCCGGGAGTCCACGGTTCGCCCACTGCCATTCTTACGAACGTTGTGGCAGTAGCAACGGGCGATCAATATACACTCGCTCTCAAGAATGACGGCTCCCTTTGGGCTACAGGCGACAATACGTACGGAGTACTTGGAGATGGAACGACAACATCCAGCACTGTATTTCAGCAGATCAGCAATGTTTTAGGAGCCGCCCAAATCAGAGCCAGAGGGAACTTTGCGCTGGTTCTCAAGAGCGATGGAACTCTGACCTCCTGGGGTAAAATGGGCCCGCAGTTGGGTCTTGGGTCCGGTGGAGGATTCATTCTTGCCCCTGCTCCTATAGGGGGCATCAATCTGCTGGGGGACGTGCCAACCTGTTCCATCACCAGCCCGTCGAGCCCTGCTACCGGCA
>JBGGNE010000518.1:0-4698 GCA_041287705.1 Methylacidiphilales bacterium
AGGAGAACGGTTATGTGCCCTCGTTTGCAGACAGTCGCTTCCGCTCCTGAATGCAATTGTCATGAGTACGCTCATGCAGTTGTTGCGGCTCAGGCCGTCACTAACCGTCGTTAGAGGGTGTCGTCATGAGACACGGAGCCATAAGAAAAGGCACCTGATTTGGACGGCGGCAATAAAGGACGAGGTGTTCTTGGCGTATCGGGTTGCGATTGCTCTCCAGCCTTTAAGGTGGAGGAATGCATTTTCGACCAGATGTCGGAGTTTATAGAGATCTTTATCGTAGGAGCGCTGGATGGTACGGTTTTTCTTGGGAGGAATGACAGGAGTCATGCCCTGTTGTTGAGCTTGGGCGAGGATGGAGTTGGTATCATAGCCGCGGTCGGCAATAAGATCGTTAGCTTTTATTCCCTCGATAAGTTGCTCAGCTTTAACGCAATCTGCCGTGGTACCTGCTGTAACAATAACTCGGACCGGCATACCATGCGCATCCACGGCCAGATGTATTTTGGTGTTGAGCCCCCTTTTGTGTGCTCCATGGTCTGGTTGCCTCCTCGCGCGCCGGCGGCATGCGGGTGCACTTTGACGTGGGTGGCGTCGATCATCAGCCATTCGAAGTCCGCCTCCCCCATCAGTTCTTCGAGCAGCACCTCCCAAATCCCCTTGTCGCGCCAGCGGCAAAAGCGACGATGCGTATTTTTCCAGCCGCCCAGGTCAGGCGGTAAATCCCTCCATGGACATCCGGTACGCAGGATCCAAAAGACGGCATTGATAAACAATCGGTTATCCTTTGCCCAGCCTCCCCACGACCCTCTGCGACCAGGCAAACGCACTTCCAGCAATGACCACGTTTCATCTGAGATATCATACCGACGATGCGATGGCTGAGATTTCATGGCCATTATCCTAACATATAAGTCAACTCCTGACGACACGATCTAGAGCGCCTTGCTTTTAAAGCGCCTTCCTTTTCCTTGCATCCAAACGGAGCAGATCACGCCTTCATGAACAGCCTCTAAAAACTGCCCGAGCACTGTTCCGTTCGCTTACCGAGCCCATTCTGTCCAATTTGAAGAATGGAGTGTTGATCTGGATGCAGAGGTGCTCCCGGCCGTTCGAACATCCAGAGTCATGTAAAAATTACAGTGGCAGGTCCGGCATGTCTTTTATTCTAATGTTAGAATAAAATTACTGAATATAAAGTTAGCATTGTACTCAACGCTGTATATTCTTAAGAGCCCCAGGGATTATACCTCATCCCGTTCACCTTAGGGAATTTCGCTAAACCGGGTTGTCTATAACCGAGGCCATCCAGTTTGGCCGCTATGACATTTCGGGTTGCTTACATACCCTAAACACATCGGTTTATTAAGACCATAACCTGTGCTTCAGAACCCCGCACACATATACGAATACCGAAACAATATCACGGTCTGAACAGGAAAGGGATTCGAACGCTTTCACCACATCTGCCTTCAATCTTGCTGCAGGGCACCGCCCCCCATCGCGCTGGGGAAGCAGTGGTAAAACCTTCTCGCGGAAATTCTTGCCTATCAGCTGATTAGAAGCCGCCAGGCATCAGGGGAGGCACTACGGTGCCGAGCGCCAGAAGACCCAGATTAGGAGCGGAAGGATGCGAGGCGGAACGCTTGGGATAAGAGCCTTTGCCCGTACGATAGAGACGAGGAGCGGGCTGGTGTGCCTCGATGGGTGCTACAGCAGCGGGAGACTCCAGTGTTGTTGACCCGGACGTCTTTGGGTTATCGGGAGAAGTCTTCATTCGATAAGATGCTGGTTAGAGGATTAATCTCTCCGCCGAAGGGCAAACCTAACGAAGGGGAGTAAATGGGTAGAAACGATGCGGCAAAAGTAACCCGGTAAAGAAGAGGTGTCAACGCTAATACCCGTCTTAATTTAATTATATTGAGAGAAAAAAATGAACAACGAAAATCACAACTAAATCAATGTTAGATCTTAATATGTTGCGGTTTTGTGACGCGCTATGTTCTTTCAATGTAATGATAGGATTAACACTTCCAGTCCGGGTCAGGACGGGGGCAGTTGAGACCTATCGGCTTAGTCTATACGAAGTTAAGGGTATTTTTTCGCCCATTTTCACTTTTTTCGCCATATCCGGACCGTGGTTTGCGAACTGTTAGTTGGAACACGCCCCAGACTGTAAATTTTGCAGGATTTTGCCGGGATCGCAACTATTTCCTGTCGCTTTTGTCGCCACTTGGTTTGACCAGTCTCCGCAGACGAGGCACAGTGAGCGTCTTTATTTCTTCCTTTAACCTCCCACATGCATTCGCCCGAGCCGATTTCGTCCAGCGACGTCGCCGACAAGATCCTGAAGTGGATTCGCCTTCACCCCGTCCTGTGCGGCTGCATTGCCGCAGGCATCGCCCTATATCTGATCGTGGTGACGGTGTTTTTTTTGATGCCTGGCAAGACTTCCATAAAGCCCGTAAGGGTGAGTGCCGGTGATGCAGGCACCTCCGCTGCGTCACCGACGGATGTGACGGGTAACGCGCCCCCGATAACGGCGCGGGGCGGCGGGCCGATGGTGGATCTGGCACCGGGTGGCAGCGGTCCTGAACCTTCGGGCACCGTGCCTGACATGGCTGCCGCGCGGGCGGCAGGCGTGCAGACGCTGACCCTGGGGGGTGCGGGCGCACAGGATGAACCCCTGCCGTCAGGAACCAAACATTTACGCGTGTGGTATGGCGGATCATACATCAACCGCGCTACCGTGGAGCGCCGTCTGACTGAGTTCGCGAAATCAAACGGCCTGGGTATCGAGGTGACATTCGTCCCGGAGATGGCCGGCTACCCTGACCGGCTTGAGCAGGCGCTGGGCGTTGCTGCGACTCATCAGTTTGCTCCGGATGTGTTTTTGCTGGACGCGGGGCAGGCGGAGCGGTTGGTGCAGAGCGGTTACCTTGCCGCGCTGACGGTGCCCGATATCGGCACCGCCAACTGGCTGCCGTGGACTTTGGCGCCTCTGACGCGTGGCGCCCACATGGTGGCCTATCCCTGCGATTTCTCCGCGCTGGTGCTTTATTATAATCGCGGCCTGTTTGACCGCGGCGGTCAGGCCGCCCCGGATATGCACTGGAACTGGGAGATTTGGGTTTCCCTGTGCTCGGGATTGCAGAAGCGGCTGGCCGCGGAAGCGGTCTCGTCCGGACAGGCTACCAAAGATCAGTCGCCCCTGATTGTGGGCGTGGAGTTTCCACTGCGGGCCGATTATCTCTCTGCCCTGGCCGCGCAGGCGGATGGTCCGCTGTTTCGCAACGGCAAATGGCTGCTGGGCAGTCAGGAATGCCGCGAGGGCCAGCGGCAGGCACTCACTATGATGCAGGTGCTTATGGACGAGAAGTTTGCCTATTATGTGGCGGCTGACTCCTCCGGAGGCGCTTCGGGCAAGGGGACAGGCGCAGCGGGGACTTCCCCAGGTTCCCATACTTCAATTATGGAGACGGGGACTCGCCCTGCCACGGCCCCGACTAAAGGGCCGCAGGCACCCGCGCACGTGCCTGGCACGCGTTTTCTGGCAGGCCAGGCGGCAACGCTTGTGGCGGGTACGGAGATGCTGCCTGTGTTGAGGAATCAGCGGACGCTGCGCTGGGGTATATGCCTTCTGCCTCGCTTTACTACGGCGACGACCACGCTGGAGGTGCGTGGCTGGGCGGTCAACTCGCGTGCGCCACTGTCAAAAGAGGCCGAATCGCTGGCGCTCTGGATGTCTTCCACCGCGGCGGGAGAGGAGCGTCTGTCCGCCCGGGCGGGCGGTCCCGAGGTGCGCGGGCCGGAAACTCCTCTCTTCGACGCCGCTGCCTCCACCGCACAGCCGCTTCCGATACTGAAGGACTGGCCGATCTATCAGCAGGCGTTAAACGCCCGTCTGGCCGCGCTGCCCGCCGATGGCGCATGGGAAGAAAATGATGCCTTGGCGGCGCTGGCAAAGGCTACCGGCGTCGAAATGCCACTGCCCCCGGTTGTACCTGGCTTCACGCCGCCTGGGGCCGGTTCACCAGGTACCGCTTTGACTTCGCCGGATCAGCTTTTTCCCCAGACACCGGTATTTCCCTCGCCCTTACCTGCTCCTGCTCCGGTGCCCCCCAAAGCGACAAGGCCTTAGGGTACGTCGTCCGGCTTCTTCGGCTTGCGGGTGGTTGGTTTGGGTTTATCCGCGCTGTTTGTGGGCGAACCGGCAGCCGGCTTGTCTTTATCTTTTGCCGGCTTCTTTGGCTCCCTGTCCTTCTCTTTGGACTTCTCCTTCTCCTTTTCCTTGTCCCTGCCGGATTTCTTGTCTTTATCCTTCTCTTTGTCGCCTGTGCGGCGCGACTTGTCTTTGCTGCCCGCCTGGTCCTTATCTTTATCCTTGCCGGTTTCGGTGGAGGGAGCGTTGGTGGGCCTGGGGGCTGTGGGGTCCAGGGATGGCGCTGATGCAGGCGGTTCATCTACGGGCGGCGGCACGGCAGCTGGTGACGGAGAGGGAGTTGGTGCTGTGGGATTGGCAGGCGGTTCCGATGGTGCTTCGGGCGCTGTAACCGGTGGAAGAGATGGGGCAGGCGCTGGAGCTGGAGCTTGCGGCATGGCATCAGGTTGCGGGGCTGGTGTCGCGGGGGCTCCTTCTACAGGAGGCAATGTGGGAGGAAGAGCGTTGGTTGTGGCAGGAGCCGATGGAGCAGGAGT
>JBGGNE010000519.1:0-11217 GCA_041287705.1 Methylacidiphilales bacterium
GGAAACAGCGTTACTGTTGCCGGTGGATATGCGGGATTGGGTAGAGGAGAGCGATCCCGTGCACTTCATCATCGAGGCGGCGGGGCTGATGAACATGGGTTCGTTTACGATGGGGCATCCGCGTGGTGCGGGTAAGGAGCAGTATCCGCCGCATATGATGCTGGCGCTGCTGATCTACTGTTACACTCGGGGAATATTTGGCTCACGTCGGATCGAGCAGGCGACGTATCGGGATATTGGGGTGCGGTATTTGTGCGCGAACACGCATCCGGATCACGCCACGATTTGCGAATTTCGGCGCCGCAACCTGGAGGCGGTTGCGGAGTGTTTTGTGCGGGTGCTGGAGCTGGCACGGGAGCTGAAGCTTCTGCAGTTGGGTAACGTCAGTATCGACGGCACCCACCTGCGGGCCAGTGCCAGCAAGGACAACAACCTCACCCTGGCACGGGCGCAGGAGTTGGAGACGAAGCTGCGCGCCGACGTGGGCGAACTGCTGGCACAGGCCGAAGCGGCGGATGGTGACAACCGCCCGCGCGATCCCGCGTTACCGAAGGAAATCGCTCGACGCGAGGCACTTATCGAGTCCATGCGGCAGGCTCAGGAGCGGCTCAAGGCCCGGGCGCAGGATCGCCTGGCAGCCGCCCAGGCGCAGCACGACATCAAAGTCGACGCCCATCGCCGGCGCCGCGAGCGCGGCGGCCGGGGCGGTCGCCCACCCGGGCCGACGCCCAGCCTGCCCGGCCAGCTCGAAACCGACGCCGGAGCGCAGAGCAACCTGACCGATCCCGACAGCCGCGTGATGCGCAAAGGCCACAGCCACAGCATCACCCAAAGCTACAACGCCCAGGCCGCCGTGGACGCCGACGGCAGCCAGCTCATCCTCGCCGCCCGCATCAGCCAGTGCAGTGCCGATACCGGAGAACTGCTCGACACCGTGCGCGCCATTCCCGCCACCCTCGGCCGCCCCCACGCGGTTCTCGCCGACAGCGGCTACTGCAGCATCGCCAACATCAACACCCTCCAGGACATGGGGGTGACACCCTACATCGCCGTCGCACGCGAGGACCAAACCGTCTCCCAGCGCCCCTACGACTATCGACCGCGTCCCGGTACCACTGCCACTGGCACTGCCACTGCCACTGCCACTGCCACTGCCACTGCCAGTGCGGCTGCCGCTACCGTTACCGCTACACCAGGCAAGCCACCTCCACGCACTCGCACGCTCAAAGCCCCCGAACTCATCGCCATGCGCGATACCCTCGCCACCCCGGAAGGTAAAACGCTTTACGGCAAACGACAGCAATCCGTCGAACCCACCTTCGGTATCATCAAAGCCGTTCTCGGCTTCCGACAGTTCCTCCTGCGAGGTCTCCACAACGTCCAGGGCGAATGGACCCTCGTCGCCCTGGCCTACAACTGCAAACGCATCGTTCAGCTCCTCCTCAACGCAAAGAATAAGCAAAAGACACTCACGACGTCCTCCTTCTCCTCCTTCTTCATCGCATTCTCCATCTCTCTCTCCTTGCTTTCCCCCTCCCTTAAGACCGAGATACTCTTAAACAAGACAGGCTCCTAGCCTTTTGATTCGAAAGGCCGGGCAACGAATTGGCCGCATCGTCTTTAGTGGCCGGGAACAGAGACATTTTCGTTCCTTTCCGCTCGGGACGGAGGACCGTGTGAAGTTCTCGATTGGCATCACTTGATCGAAATCGGCGTCAGGCGTAAATTTCATCTTCGGTGCGGCACTTATAGGTGATATACATCGTGTGATGTATGAGGTGCAATTGCCGTGCACGGCCTGACAATACTGTTAGCCCTCCTCTACGATGAACGAAAAAGATCAAATACAAGACCGCCTCCGAAACGATCTTGTCCTTTACTCAAGGACCGGCAAAGGCGCGCAACTCGAAGCTTGCCTGGACAAGATAGAGGGCGGTCTGGACTTTCGGTGGGGCGACTATCCGCCTCTCGGCCACGCGGCCAACATGGGCAAAGAGGTGACTGTGGATATTCTCCTCCGCCGCGGAGCGTGCCCAGCTACTCCGGGATTCTTTGGCATGACTCCGCTGATCCTGGCCGCCCGCCGGGGGGCGTTGCCATGTGTGCGGCGACTGCTGGAGGCCGGGGCTGATCCCAACACCCGCGATATGGAGGGTCGAAACGCGCTCGATCATGCGCGGGAGATGGGCCATCAGGAGGTCATCTCATTCCTGCAAGGCACATGCAAGGATCCATGGGAGGGCGTGGACCTCGCCGTTCTCGAACGTTTCGATACGGATACTAAGCAAGCCATTCAACGTCTTCTCACCACGCTGATCAGCGGCGGAGAGCACGGCGAGGTGGATGCAGGTCCGGACTGTTATCCGGCGCCTGAGTGGTATTCGCGTCTCAGGCGTTCGCTGCCCATCGCCGGTCTCCGCTTTCGCTGCCGGCCTCCCCATATATCGTATTCCGAAGAAGGGCGGTTTCTGACCGCTGCGGAGATCGGACAGGCACTCGACGATGCACCCTACTTGAAGGAGTCCTTTGCTTCGTTCGATTTCGCGCCCATTGCGGAGGGCAGTGACGGCAACTTTTGGGGTGTAAAGCTTTCCGGAGACATATCGTCATCTGTGCTGCTGTTTAATCAGAGCGACATGCTCGCGCACGTTGCCTATCCCAACCTGAGACAGTTTCTCGATGATATTCTCCAGTCAGCCACGAAACCGGCCTAACCGTGTGCAGCAATGCACAGGCTACGCCGTCTCACCTTTTCATTCTCCGTCAAATACATGGCAAGCGAACGAGTAAAATGTGTGATCTGCGACAACATGATCCTCTCGGCAACAGCTGAGGCTAACGAAGGATTATGCGCACAGTGCGTCAAGATTCCACCGTCAAAGCACAAAATTAAAGCAGCGGTCTTGGCCGAGGCCAACCCCCTCGGTCGTGCGATCGAGCTGTATCTCTCGCTCATAGATTCGCTGGTTGACCAATCAGCTGGCCGGAATTTTGGCGCGATTGCAGACCCCCAATTTGAGGCGGTACGATTCTATACACTTGAGACCGTCGGCGAGGCATTTTATTTCGACGAGGCGAAGGAACTTGGTGCCGACGCCGTCGACGAAATCGAGCACTACTTGAACGCTGCAGATCCTGGATACTCGTTGCTCCTGCCAATTGAGGCGAAGATGCGGTCGGTCAGTGCCGCGTTCAATGCAACCGGCAAGACTGTGTTCCTCGGATCATGGGGGATGGGGCCAGGCGAGATCGGATGGAGGATTCGACGTATCAATGATCGGGACACACTCGACCGTTATTTGCATTCGGCTGGAATTACCGAGGATGTCATCGATGCCTATAATGAGTCGTGTGGGCACTCTCGTAGCAGCGAGTAGAAAAATCCTCGAACGGATTCCAACGCAATTACTGCTCAAAAGCGACGCCCTGCGAGTGCTAAATCTCGTGAAGACATCTTCCCATCCGCTCCAGATTGCATGGAATTTTAGAAAGATTCTCTCAGGAGGCCAGCTAATCTGTTTTTGCGTCCCCAGGCTATGATTGTCGCGAGAATCAGCAAGACAAGTGGTGGAACCGGGCTTCCTCCAATTACCAGAAGGTGGGTAAGGACAGCTCCTATCATGGTGGAGACCAGCAAAAGCGCTCCGACAGGAATCAGCCGCGGGATAAGCAAGAATACTGCTGCGAGCACTTCGATGCCACCGGTCAGGTAACGAAGCCACTGGCCCACCCCGATCTGGGTGAAGGTGTCCACCATAAGCGGTTGTCCGGTTATTTTGGAGACGCCCGCTCCCACAAAGGCGAGGGCGACGAGAATCTGTAATATCCAAAGGCTGATGTTTTTGGCTTTGGATTCTGAGTAGGGAATTGTGTTCATTTCTTATTGGACTGGGGTGACAAATGGAGGTGACCAACGGCCAGGGATCGGCCTCAGGCGCGGATAATCGTGTCCTCTTTCGCAAAGCGCACCTTGGTCAGTCCCGCGTAAGCGTCCTCAGAGGCCCGATAACCAAGGGTGCAGATGACGGTACTGGTCAGACCTTTGGCTTTAAGACCAAGAATGGTGTCGTATTGATCAGGCACGAAGCCCTCCATGGGGCAGGCATCGATTCCCAGCATGGCAGCACTTGTCAGAAGATTTCCCAGGGCGATGTAGGTCTGGCGTGCAGCCCAGGCCTGACGAACCGGCAGATCCATCGCATGGACAATGCCGCCGACCAGCATTCCACGAAAAGAAGAGAGAGATTCCAGTGGGATGCCCCGGAGTTTCGCGGTGCGTTCAAGGTGAGCATCGACATCCGCCTCTCCGAAGTTTGTCATGGCGGTGAAAACCACGAGATGCGATGCATCCTTCACCTGGGATTGCCCGTAAGATGCCGGCACTAGTTTTTCCCGTGTGGCTGGATCAGCGACAACGACGAAATTCCAAGGCTGCAAGCCTCCGCTTGAGGGAGATAACATCAGGGCATCTTCGAGTGCCGTCCACTCTTCCGGACTAATTTTCTTATTTGGATCGAACTGCTTGGTGGCATAGCGCCAGTTCAGTCGTTCAATTAGCTGAGAGGGTGAGATAGTCGTGCTCATATAGGTAAAATAATGCCCTGATTTTGGGGAGTTCGGTAACGCTCATTGGCGATTGCCGTGATGCACGTCTTGCATCACAATACGGGAAATGATACCGCAATTGCGCTCGTTTATGGCTGTCATTAAGGAGGGTAGTCTGCACCGTGCCGCTACCCGGTTGAACATCTCCCAGTCCGCTCTCTCCCGCCAGATGCAGGTGCTTGAGCATGAGTTGGGAGGCAAACTTCTTGAAAGGAGCTCTACCGGAGTCCTGCCCACCCCGGGCGGACGGGCTCTTGCCGAGCGGATGGGGGCATTCATTGCAGGCTACGACGAGAACCTTCTCGCTGTCCGGAGGATCATCCGAGGCGAAGCCGGGGAATTACGGATCGGCTACCTGGCATCGGCCTTTCACGAATACCTTGAACCGGCACTGGAAGTACTCCGCCGCCTTCACCCCGAAACCAGGGTGAAGCTTCTGGACCTCTATCCCGGCGAGCAAATCACCGCGCTTCGCCAGGGGAAAATCGACATGGCCTTCACTCAGGACGACGGGAACCTTCTGGGGCGGGATTTCCGCACAAAGAAACTCGCCAGGAACAAAAGCTATGTCAGCCTTCCAGAAGAACATCCTCTTGCGTCCCGAAAAGAGGTGAGGTTTGCCGAGTTAAAAAACGAAACCTTCATCATTGGTGCAGACGCCGAAATACCCGGCTTTCGCCGTCGCCTGATACAGCTTTGCCGGATCTGCGGCAAGTTTCGACCCAAAGTAGTCGAGATTTCCGGAGGCCTTTCTGATGCTTTTTCAACCGTCGCCAATGACGGTGCCATTGCGATTCTGCCGGCATTCCTGCGCCACCAAAAGCGGCCAGGCGTGGTCATTGTCTCCATCTCCGATGCCGAAGCCACATGGGATCTGGTAGTTGTCTGGCAAAACGGCCACGCGGCAGAGCCGTTGCGCACTCTCCTGGCCGCGCTGCCCTTTACCGAGTTTCTGCCGATGAGCAAATGATTGCGTTCTACCCGCCCCTCAGCTTGGAACTGAGGTCGGATTACCGCTCGGCATGTGATTCTTTCCATTTAAAGGGCCGAATATCCGTAGATCCCATAAAGGCCTCCAATGAGGAAAAAAAGCTAATGTGGGACACATGGATACTTACTATCTGGATATTCGCAGAATATCGGCTGGCTATCTTTCGCAACGCGACATCCTTACGGCCCTCCTTGCGAGCACCCTGCTTGTCTGTGGAGTCGTATGTGTGATTGGCGGGGACGGAGTAGTTCCGGATACCTCGCCTAAAGCGAAGGTAGTCGCGAAAAAGAGGGCCAACAGTGGCAAGCCAAAGGTTGACACCAACTCTCCCGCGCTGCGTTATCAGGGAGACCCCAAAGCGATAGACACGAAGGAGGTCAGTCGCCTCTCGACCGTCGAAAAGAATCGAAAGCTGCCGGCGCAGGAGATGCACCTCGACTACAGCTATGTGGGAGAGGCCAACATCAGCGGCGACACTCTGGGCCGGAGCGGCAAGCTGAGCGAGCACGCCGTATCGCTGGGCTACGCGGTACGGGTGCCGATAAACGATAAGTTCGGGCTGCGTATCGGGATGGATTACGATCGCATCGATTTCAGTCGTACGGACGGATTGTTCCTTCCTCAAAATCTGCAAAAGGCTTCGTTCAGTGTCATGCTGAACTATGCGCTTTCCGATAAATGGAGCCTCTTTGCAGGCGGCGGGCCGACCCTGGGGCTGGTAGACAACGGCGACATTTCGTCGGATAACTTCAGCTTTATGGGCATGGCGGGGGCAACGTATCGCCCGAACGACAAGCTGATGATTCAGCTGGGACTTGCGATCACCCCGGATATCAGCGAGGGAGTTCCTGTCATTCCCATCACGTCCCTGCGGTGGCAGTTTGCGGAGCATTGGGATCTGAAATTCGGCATGCCGAAGACGTCCCTTAACTGGCAGCCTATGACCAACTTACGCATCTCCCTTATCGAAGCGCAATTTAAGGGCGGCAGCTATCGCACTGCTTCCGATTACGGAACCAAAGTGGGGCTTCCCGATCTTAACGACCGTAAGCTCAACTACATGGAGGTGCGCGTCGGCACAAGGGTGGATTACAATATCACCGAGAATATTGAGCTGAACCTGGGCGTGGGTGCATCCGTCTACCGGAAGTTTAGTTTTGACGATCTCGACAACGCCAGCCCTAACGTCGATCCCGCGCCGTACGTTCAGGCAGGCGTTAAAATAGGATTCTAAGCGTGCGATTTCGGCCACATACTGCTATGTTTTCTTCTCGGCTAGATTTGCGTTTTCACGGGCGCGACGCCATCCTTTCTATGCAATCTGGTGAACCGGGGCGCCCCTCCTTAGCGCGGCTTTTGCTCGGCCATACGCTGTACTGGGCGTTTCAGTTGTTGGGGTGGGGATGTGTGGTGGTTCTGAAGCTATTGCTGATGCTGACAGATCCCGGGCCAGATCCTTACTCAGGTCCTTCCAATTTCATCATTATCGGCGGGCTGGCCTTATGTACTCATTTCTATAGAGTGTTTATCCATCTGGCAGGCTGGAGATACCTTAATTGGAAGGAGCTTATTCCGCGCATTGCTATTGGAGCGCTGGTTATCGCAGTAGCGTATTCTCTCTGTCTTCCTTTTATTATACCTATTGATTTAATCGGCCCACCCCGTGTGGAGCATTATAGTGGAATGTGGAGACTTAGCCTGGCTATCTTCGGATGCTTTATCTTTATCGTAGCATGGTCCGGTGTCTATTTTGGTTATCATCTTCAAAGCGATTATCAACGCATGCAGCTACAGCAATTACGGCTGCAGGCGGATCAGCTGCGATTGCAGGCAGCGTTACGCGAGGCGGAACACCGCACGCTAAGCGCTCAGGTCAATCCACATTTCCTCTTCAACAGCCTCAATACGCTCCGATCGCTGATTACAGAGAACCCGGACAAAGCGCGGGATGCTGTAACGGACCTTGCCCGCGTGTTCCGCTGCTCGCTCAAAACGTCGCGCGAGAATCTGATTACCCTGCGCGAGGAAATGGAGATGGTGAACTCGTATCTGTCTTTGGAAAAGGCCAGGTTTGAGAGCAGGCTCATTATCCACGATAACATCCCCCAGCAGGCGCTGGAGGCGATGCTGCCCCCGTTTCTCCTCCAGATCCTCATTGAGAACGCAATCAAGTACGGCCAGGGATCGGAACCCTGCATGGAAATCTCCTACAGCGCCTCCCTTAGTGACGAAGGGCTCAGCCTGCGGGTAACCAATCCCGGCAAGATTGCCGATCCGCGCGATACCAACAGCGCCGCGGGGATAGGCCTGCAGAATTCCCGCCTGCGGCTGGAGCTACTCTTCGGCAACCGAGCCTTTCTTAACCTCACCGCCGCGGCGGAGAATACTGTCGTGGCGGAAGCGTTGATTCCACAGCTCCAGCTCGGCGGGGCCGTATGAGCATGAGAGCGCTCATCGTCGATGACGAACGGCACGCCCGCCTGGAGATGAAGCGCCTGCTGCGCGCCCATCCCGAGGTCGAGGTCGTAGGGGAAGCCGAGTCGATCGACGAAGCGCTGCAGATGATCCTTGAACATGACCCGGACCTCCTCTTCCTGGATGTGCAGTTGAGATCCGATACCGGCTTTGATCTCCTGGCGCGGCTGACTCCTCCCTTACCGAAGATCATCTTTACCACCGCGTACGATGCCTACGCACTGCGCGCCTTTCAGGTCAACGCGCTGGATTATCTTCTGAAACCTGTTGAGCCATCACGGTTGAGCGAAGCGTTGCAGAGGGTCGGCAGAATGGAATTGCGCCCGCAGGGGGAAGCAGATGCGGCCTCGGAAGACAACGGACCCGCAACCGTGCTGCCCGGCAGCGGCAAGTTTACTGAGAGCGACCGCGTCTTCATTCGAGAAGAAGAGCGCTGCTGGTTCCTGCCCATCCGAGACATCCGCCTGCTGGAGTCCGAGGGCAATTATACTCGTATCTACTGCCCGGAAGCACGGCCGCTGATCTACCGCTCCCTTAACTCGCTGGAAATCAGACTGCCGGAGAGCCTGTTCTTCCGAGCCAACCGCTCGCAACTCATCAACCTGACATGCATCGAATCCATCGAAAACTGGTTTAGCGGCAACCTGAAAGTACGGATGCGCGGCGGGATGGATGTAGAGATCAGCCGCAGGCAGGCTGTGGCGTTTCGAGAGAGAAGCTCTCTGTAAGTTTGATTGGACTCCACAACCGTTGATCCCGCAAAATAACCGCATATCCTGTTTTACCGGCAATCTGCTCAGGAAATCGAGTATGACGTACGGCGATGAAGAGCGGGCCCATTATCGCCGCGGCACCCCCGATATGAGCGAATTCCATAACCACTCCTCCGAAGTCATGTTACTTGGATCTACAAGTATTGAATCCGGTCTGCTCGACCGCGCTCTCGCCAAGGGCAGTTCCAGCGTCCTCCTTTCGATGAAATGGAGAAAGCCCATCCACTCGTTCTCGATCTCTTTCTGCAGATGCTTGACGCAGCCGAATTACTCTTGCCAACGGAAAAACTAAAGATCTCAACGGATACTACCTGGTGCTGACAATCTAACGTCGGCGCTGCCGAAGCGATGCGAATGGAGAACTCCGGCTTTGCGGCTATCGAACGTACTGTCCTTAAACGCCTCAACCAGACGCTGCGCCCGGAACTGGTGGCCCGTATCGCCGAGAAAATCGTCTTTTTCCAACTCTCTTTCGATGTGCAACGGCAGATCTATGAAGCGATGATTGAAAAGGAGCGCAACCGCCTGGAGCGGCTGGCACTCTGTAACGGTCACGCCCGAAATAGTCGAAAAACTCATCCGCCAGGGTTTTCACCGAACTTTAGGTTGCGCAAAGCAATATACTGCAATGTCTGAAACTATTTAGTGCACGCTTGCAGTGAAGGTCATAATTTCAGGTGCCTGTCTGTCAGGCTGAATTTGGGCGACATTGCTACCTTGGTTGACATGGGTGAAATGTCCGTAGACAATCCATGAACCTGGCTCCATGGAGGTTTCCGGCCCCAGGGTCTGGCCGAGACTACCTGCTTATTTATCACCTTTATCATTGCTTTGGAGTCTCCGCAAAATAAACAGCATAAATTTTAGATCATTCTCAGAGGAGAGTTGCTGTATATTATGTGTTGTTTATTTTGCGGAGACTCCTTTGTTTAGATTGAGCGAAACCTTGTTTTGGAGTGTTTCCAGCTCCTTGCCGGAGTGTTCGACTCGGAATAGCAACCCAACTTCTCCTACGTGCGGTGCGGAGGGGGAAGCGCTGTCGGAGGTTTGAAGAAGACCTTTATCCGGTTTAGCTCTTTCTGGAAGTCGTCTGGGATGGTGAGGGAATTTGGAAGTGGCTCAGTATCGTAGTTGAAGAGGTAGACCGAGTCGCCATCGCTCCAGGCAAATGGGCGGGAATTTTGATATTCGATCCACGCCAGGATGGTGCGGCGCTCGTCATAGCGGTCGATGATCTCGACTTCGTAGCGACGACACTGCTTGCCGCGCATGGTTTCCTCGCTCTTGAAACTGGATGCGCTGACAAACGAGAAGATGGACCCGTCAAAGCGATCGTCCAGTAAGTTCCCGCTTTTCATCACACTTACACGGTCTCCCGGTTTTAATCGCATCGCAACCATGCCGGAATCTGTCCACCAGTATTCCGCGGCGGGTCCAGAGCAATATATACGAATATCGCGCCGCAACAATGCTTTGCGCACAATTCTGATTGTGGAAAGCTGCGGTCTGGCTGCCCGAGCCTCTTCGAGCTTCTTGCGCGTTTCGGGTTTCAGACGTTTTAGCTCCTCCGCAGCTTTGGGATCCAGCGGTTCGATAGTCACCGTCCATGTGGCATCCCCGGTAGGAAAGTTCGCGCGGTGAGCCGCAAGCGGATTCTGGTCCTGCGCCTGTGCGGGGAGTGGGTTGGCGACGTCGAGAATTTCGGCGATGGCATAGAGGGTCAGGATCGCAGCAAAAGCGCGCGTGTAGCCATAGGCGGAGCGGCGAGAGAACAGTAGTCGTCGTAACTTCATGTAAGTACGGGTTTGGGATGTGAGGAATCTTGGTAACAGATGCAATTTGATTCCGTTCGACAGTTTCATTCAAAATTCGATCTGGGGAGCATTGATTGAGGTGAAACTCCGCCTTCAGCATTCTTCACTCGTCCGTGGCGACTTCAAACTGCCGCTCCAGAACCTTGCCTGTGTGACGGTCGATCGCGACGTGCATCCAGTAGCGTCGTTCGCCTTCCACCACAAAGTCTTCCAGACCATCGGCGTTGGGAGCGATTTTCCCGCACTGCGCCACCACATCAATGAGAAGCACCCAGGTGCGCGTATCCATGTGCGATACCAAGGCGCGTACCGGGGCCTCTCCATACGTTTTGTTGAGGATGGGTTTGCTGGAGGGCGTGTTGCCTGCCGCGGCATAGCTGGTGAAGATCGACCCGGTGAGACGCCGCCCCAGCTCTGCGCGGTTGTCGATGCCGCCTTTGGCGTTAGTGTCTGCGATGATTCCCGCGGCCGCCGCTTCAGCTTCCGCATCGGTCATGGGAACAGGAGTGCCGGTGCCCTGTTTGTTGGTCCCGCGCAGCATTGCTTTAAGCACTGGTGC
>JBGGNE010000520.1:0-9268 GCA_041287705.1 Methylacidiphilales bacterium
GCGCTACCGGAACGTCCTGCGTCCGATTCACAAAATTCGTCAACTGATCCGCAATATCATCATCATTCACATTAAAATTCACAGCAAACCTCCCATAGTAAGCAAAATACCCCGCAGCCGCAGGGGAAAACCGCACGCGCCCGTCAAAATCACACCATAACAGCAACATGGCCGTCTTGTCAACAAATCACCAAAGATCATAAAAGTAACTTGTCCAGCTCTACTTTCGCAAACGCATTGCCAGCGCATTCAGCATTCCCTTAACAGCCTTAACCATCCGCACCCTGCTGCAGATTGCATAGGTGAAAACCATTTGTACCGCAAGAATAGGATCTTCTTAAAGCCCGGAGAAAGATTTTATAGAGTAACATGTCGTTTGAAGTTCAAAAAAAATTTGACGAGATCGCATACTTTTGGCACCACAGAAATGTGCAACACCTTCTCCTTTGGTCCGGGCTCCGAAATATTTGTAACACACTATTGGCATGCACACTTGTATTCGTAATGATTTATGCCATTAGCCCATCAGAGGCTTCTGCCTGCCAGACGACAAAGACTTGGGTGATAACAAACCCTGCGCGTATTCCCTTAGACCAGGTGCTTGATTCGATGTTTCCAGAGTTTCTGGTTACTTATGATAGTGGCTCTGGAATTCTTACTGTCACAGGGTGTGCGAAACACATGGAACCGATTGAAAAGCTCGTGGCGGCCTGTAATAACAAAAGTCCCGATGCTTGGGGCAAAGAACTGGAACAGCAGCTATGGACAAGCCGCGGGGAATTCAGAAATTCCGTGTATGAATTTACATTGCGACGACCTTCCTCGCAGCAATGGAAAGTCGGCGGCATCACTCAGGCGGGTTCTAACTTCACGAAGGCGGTGAAAGGGCAGAGCATTTTTCACATGGAACTTCTGCGCGACAAGACTCGTCTAAGTTTCGATGTGTTTGACGTAGAAGGATATCAGACAGCACAGGGCATTTTGGAAAAAATGCCCTCACCCAGTCAGTCTGTTCGAGACGAGAAGTGGAGCCAAACTCAGAAAGAAGACATTGGACGGCGTGTCGGCGGTGTTTTGGCCTCGAATGCCCCAGGATATTCGATACGCGATATGTGGGTCACAAGTGGAGGTTCCCTTATACGCGAAATGGTGGCCGTCGCCCATCCCACACCGGAGAAAGATGCCACTCGCATCTATATTTTTCATCAGACCATAAGGGAAAAAGATTTTCCGCTTCAGCGGAATTGGCTAATGGAGGTGGCTGAAGGCCTTCAACTGCCCGCAACTCCGCCTCGTCCTCTCGCGCCCAATGCAGGCAGCGTCATTGCGGCTACAAGTAATTCTGCCAATACGGAGGAGTTGAAGCCCGGAATTGCCGTTATTTTTAAAGTCCATCAATCGAAATCTCCGTCGATTCAGAAGGCTAATAGTCTTTACTCTAAGGGTGAATACTCTGACGCAGAAAAAGCCTATCAGGCGGTGTTGCAGAACTCTCCCGCAGACATTCGTCAGGAAATTTGCATTGCCATTGCTTCCACCCAGATTCAGCAAAAGCGATTATCCCAAGCCATTGTAACGCTTGAGACTGCGCTTCAACATACTTCGGAACCTGCCACGGAATATGATATGCATATGCGGCTTGCCACGCTGTATGTGCAATCATCAAAAAACTGGAAATCAGCGGAATCTCATCTTCTAGCTGCAAGAAAGATTGCGCCAGATAAGTACTCGCAGTGGAGGGCTGCATGCCAGTTGGCAAGAGTTCCCTATTATTTGCTGCAATATAAACAGGCTATCAAAGCTTTTGAGGAACTGTTGCAAACCTATCCGACTAGCCAAACAGCTGAATTTGCGCGTCCCTATTTGTGGTATCTGAAAAACTGTACTGAGAAAAAAATATGAGGTTTCCACCTACTTTCATGCCTGTAGTTTTTTTCATACTTACTTGGAATTGTTGCTTTGCACAAACACAGCAAGCACCCGAGAAGATGGCCGATATTTACTATAAGGCGAGTGACTATTCAAAAGCGCTTCCTCTTTATTTTCTCTTACTCAAGGAAGCAAATCTGGACGAGAGCGAGCGCGCACGCATCTCCTTTTTTATAGGACAGTGCCAGACTGCGCAGCACCAATACAACGATGCACTGAAAAGCTTCGATGATGTAGCAACACGGTACGGTAATACGGAGTGGGCTCCCAATGCGCTCCTTCGTAAAGGAGCTGTAGAACTTGGTGTACTCAATAAGCCCAAAGAGGGCCTTGTGACATGGCAAGTTCTAGCAAAGCGCTACAGCAAGGCGGAAGCCACTGCGGAAGCACTTTTTTATCGATGCACTTACTTTCTTCTAAACAAGCAACGGACACAGGCAAAAGAAGCGCTCCATGTATTGGAATTAGATTTTCCCAACAATCCTCTCACACTCAAGGCGCAAAATTATTTTAACGCAAAGCTATGAATAACTTGAAGACACATAATTCTTCCCTCTGGAAAGGAATTCTAATAACAGCTCTGCTGGCTTTAGTAACTAGCTGCACTAATTTAGAAGCGGCGGATCAACCAAATAGTAAGAAGCCAGCAGCAAAGACGGCGGCTAATAATACTAAGAAACAGGAGGGCAAAACGTTACGGACCATTCAGGATGGCATCAGCGGAGAAAAGAAAAATCAGGCAATCGGCGATGGCAGTGTATATGCCTTTAAATCCTTAATTGGTAAAAAGGTGAAATGGCAACCAGCAGATCTCACCCAGGGCGTTTGGATGCCTGCTGGAGATACTCTGTATTGGCTTAGCCCGATGTCCTCATTCAACGCTACGGACAGTAACCCCTGCCCATCTGGCTCGAATGAAAGCGGGGGAGGAGGTGGATGTCCAAAAGGTCAAGAGTGCAATCCAGGTCCAAGAGACTATACAGGTGACACCTCACCTATTAGTCTGACGTTTACTAATGAGTCCACAGAAGAAGAATTCTATGAGGGCAGTCAAGTTAACCTTAGTGTATCTTCTGGTGACGAAGACTCCTGGATCGCAGAATGCCAGAACCCTGAGAGTCAGAGCCCGCCTGATACCGGTTCAGAATCAGACCCTGTCTCGGTTAGCTACACATGTACACCATCAGATGCGGGAACATTTTCAACCTCTTCGGCACGGGCGTCCCGTTCCAGTTTAAGCGGCAATGGTTCCGTCATATTTACAGTGGCTGAAAATCTTACAGTCAGTGGGACAGTTACCCTTACTGCGACTGCTAACAATAGCGAGGACGATAAATTTCCGGATAGCGAGGTAGTTCAAATCATCCAAATCCAGGCAAAGAAAGCGGAATGGGATGTAAAGCTTGGCGGCAAGTTAATTGCTCCGGATAGTGATAACAAGATTGGTCTGAGTCCCAGCTCGGGTTCGAGTTGCCCAGAACAGAAGAAAGAAATCAAAGTCAAATTTGCGAGTGAAGCGCTTGCCAAGACAGCAACATTCAATGAAGCGGGAGGCGATGCAGGATTATTGATGGGCCCTGCTACCCGTTCGGGCGATGAATGGACGTTTGACCTTGAGGGGCTCACGGCAACTGCAGCTGGTGCCGGAGGTGCCAAGTACACTTCGAATCTTAAGATCACAGCAGGGGGAAAAACGAAGACATACAACTTTTGTATTGTAAAGCCCGCCACACTTATTAACCTACCAGCGGGCGTTTCAGGAGCCGTTACAATGACGTATAGAACCTTAAACAAAAGCACTTCACCTCCTTTAGACGATACCATTGCAGCTGGAGGAAAAGTATGTGCTTGCGTCTATGCACATAACTTGGAAATAGAAGTGGGAGACCAATTTGGTGAACCACTTATTCCAAGCTTTCAAGGAGCAGGAGTAGAGGAAAAAGTTGCCGTTCAAAGTTCAACTCCTGCCTATACCGTTGCAAAACCCATGAATGTGACGCTTGGCGGCACGAACGCAAAGTGCACCTATATAGATGGCGCAGGTATTGTTCAGAGATTGATGATAGCTCATCCCACTACGGGATTACCTGTACCAGTAGGCATACCTTCTACAGTCCCGGAACTGGGGCCAACTCCCGTCCCAGGATCAATGGAAGAACAGTGGTTAGTTACGCATACCCCCCTGCAGGCCGGCATCCCTACTTCCGTGCCTCTAACTACACAACGATTTGATTGGTACATCAAAGTCGTTGTTGGAGGCTTTGAGTTGCGGGATATCATTGAGAGAACGACAAAAAGCACGCCACCTTTAACTGTAGATGTAACTCAAACAATTAAGTGACCAGCATGAAGATAATCTCTATCTACGTTAGCCTTTTATCCTTGTTTCTTTGTTTTAGTTGCCATGCGTTTGCTCAAAACCCGGAAAAGGGTTCAGCGCAAGATAAAAAAAGGATTTCTGTGACCCAGCTGACAGAACTGCTTTCCAGTGTCTGCTCTACTTATAAAATTTCGCTGACAATCGAGACAACTGAATCAGAGGTTTCCTTTGATCAAAGTCTTGAGTCTCCTGATCTTTCTACACTACTGGTACAGTTAGGCGAAAAGCTACCTGGCTATGTAATTAGCAAAGATCCAAAAATTGATGGTTTGGTACACATCATAGAAAAGCCTCTCCTGACCGAGGTGGACTATGTCCTCGACCAAAAATATGATCTCAAAACCGGAAAAGGGCTTTTTAGCAGCTTTATTGCTGTCGCCAATAGCAACTCCAAGTGGAAGCTATGGGAAGTTAACAATTCATCTGGTGGTCAATACTTATCTGGGACGATAGATTCTGTATTGGGAGAGGTCACCTTGAGACAGATTCTTTCTGGCGTGAATGTAAAAGCCCAATATGGCGTAAAGTGGATCGCATTGGCCAACACTAAAGAGAAGAAGATACAAGTTATATTTACGCCGCCTGCTTTAGAAGCACTGGACTTATCAAAAACAGGAGGCAAGTCTATTGCTATTACTCCGCCTATTAACAGCGATACTATGAAGTTGCTGTCTAAATAATATAAAGATTATAGCTATGTCCTGAAGCAGCATGGACACGCGGCAGTAGTGGTGCCGGATAACGTTCTCTTTGAAGGTGCCGCCCGTCTTCGTCAGTCCATTCTACATGCCGCTTTTTCCGGCCGGCTGGTGAAGGATTAGGGGTTAAGGCTTGAGCGCGTGCGGCATTTGGAGGAGGATAGAGGTGTAATCCACCGCACCGTGAAAACGCTCTTCATTAAACCCCGCCTTAGCGGCAGCCGCTTCGACGAGCACTCCCTGCCTCTGGAAGTGCTGAAGGACTGGGCTGCCTTTGAGGAACTGGTGCTGGAGGTGGCGCGCTCCGTCTACCTGCAAAATAATCCTACACGTAAGCAGGTGCCCCGCGGTTTCGCAGAAGGATTTTCGCTCCATCTTTCCGGCGTGGAAGCCGGAAGCGCTGTACCCGTTATCGACCGCCTCATACCGGATGGTATGTTGCCCTTCGCAGACGATATTTTTGCGGTAGCTCGCAACCTAGTGTTACTTACCATAAGCGCTGTAACAATAGGTCAACCCATCCCCGTCGAGTTTCCGCGGGAGCTACTGGGATATTTTGATAAGTTTGGGAAATCCCTACGTGCCAACGAGTCCGTGGAGCTTAGCGCTCCCGGTCAGGCCGTGCCTGTTCTCTATGATAAAGCTGTCCGCAAGAAGCTGGTGCTTCTGGGTGGGGCCAGGGAGTATCGCGCGACTGCGGAACTTCGTGGCTGGGTATCCGAGGTCAATGTAGAGAAGCAGAGCTACATCCTTAAGCTGGTGAACGGCGATCGCCTGCCGGGCCAGTTCGCGCCGGAGATTCGCAAAACCGTGGTTGCCGCTCTGGATGAGTATGAGGAAAGCAAGGTGCTGGTGCGCGGCATTGTAATTTACGACCAGGGCGACCGGCCGCGAAAGATAGAGCAGACAGCACATATCGAACTGCTGGATGCCAACGACGTCCCAGGGCGCCTTGACGAGCTGGCCCTGATTAAAGACGGCTGGCTTGAAGGAGGTGGCACAGCTCCCTCCCGCGAAGGGATGAACTGGCTCGCGGAGGAATGGACAGGCTCTTATCCAGGCGATCTGCCCAACCCCTTTGTCTATCCCACGCCGGAAGGAAACGTGCAACTGGAATGGACACTGGGCCAATGGGAGGTTGCCGCCGAAATTGACTTTAAAACCAGGCGCGCATTCCTCTTTGCCGTTCACACGGAAACCGAAGAAACGCACGATGGCGAAACTGATCTCCGTGCCGCAGCAGGCTGGGAATCCCTGGCTCTTTTTGTTCGCAACCATCTGACTGCCTAGTCGGACAGGCCGGCATTTTTTACTCTCATGAATCCGGACACGCTTCTCCACAGGCAGATAAGCCCTCCGTGGGTGCAGAAAAACCGGGTCACCAGCCAGGCTTTTCGGCCCATGCCCAAGGATAAGTCTCTGCTCTCCGTTTACGATGGTGACCTTATCGACGCTGAGGCTTCATGGCAGCATTTTACGGTCACGCAGGGCTTCGCATCCGCAGGCGTGTGCGCTGTTTCCGTTGCAGAATGCGCGCAGCAGAATGTGCCCGCGCGTCCGGACCCCGATCCGGATGGCAAGCCATTTCCCGAACACGCCGTGATTGATTTTACCGGCAAAGGCAACAGTGCCGCCGAGAAGATCTCCAAGATTTTGCGAAACAAAGCCGAAGCGCGCGGCTGGCTTTATCAGGCAGATGTCTAAACATATACCATGAGTTCTTCCACCCAAATCGTCCAAAAGCTCTGGAATTACTGCAACGTTCAATCGTGTATCGCCCATACCGGCTGGCTTTGGCTGGGACAAGCTGGTGAAGCTGGATGGCGACGACCTGGAGATTCACTACCGGCATACGCTGGAGGAGCTGGGCAGACGGCGCGGATTGATCGGCGTTATCTTTCGCAAGGCGCAGAACAAGAAGAGTGGTCCGCCCTCGAAGTGGACGTAAAGGGCGGCGCCGGCCAGTACTTTACGGAGGACCTGCCTGCCGCGCTTGAGCAATTTGCGGCCATCGCAGAAGATCTGAAAAAGTAAGAGCGACTCCTTTGTTCAGTAAATCAGGCATGTTCACCGTACGGTGAACACGGGCTTTTTAGTGAACATCGCAGGCATTAGCTGGCATTCCCCCCTTCATATTCCCGGATAGTCCAGCCGCCGCCGGATTCCTGCGGCGACAATGGGTGCTTCTGCTCCTTTGGAGTTCATGCTTATGGTTAAATGGGTCTGTACGTGCTCTCCGTCTCGCCATAGTCGAATGGCGTTGCAGTCGTAGCAGACGATCAGATCGTAGTGAATGCCGCCGGCATCGAAACTGAAGATGTGGCGGGGATAGAAGCACATTATGATCGAACCATCACTGTTATCAACGCCATCCAGCAGAACGCGCAGTTCTCGCGCGGCGGCCTCGGGCGTAAGAGAGATGGAGTAGAGGAGAGGATATCCGCAATACGCCTTGTGTCCTCGGGCCCACTCATATTCACAAAACAGCAGATTTTCAATGCTGAGGCTCTCAATGGCATGCAGCGTCACGACGATTTCGCCGGGATTTTCCATCACCGCGCGGACGTCGGGAGGGAAAATGTCTCTTTCGAATGAAGGGGCGGCTGTGGCGGCGGAATCGGACATAGCGTTATGTTGTGGATTGCTCTGCAAATCATGGCGGGATTTCGCAACATCGCAAGCTTTGCGCCGGGAGTGCACAATGGGCTCGCGATCGAAATGAAATCCGCATGGCAGCCCCGCAACGGCTGAGCGGCTGAACTTGCCGGGCGATTGAAGGATGAATGCCCCAATCGCCCGGGCGATGCCATCCCGCGCAGGGAACCAGACACCAGGCTCCCAGCACATGGCGCTCGATCTGTTGGACCAACTAACCATGCAAACTGGTCTGACTTGGCGATTTGGTCTTACAGCTTGATGATGTAGGCCGTCATCAGGCTGGGCTGGGTGTTCTGATGGGCGCTGCCGCCGCCGGTCGAACCCGTGCTGGCGCTCTGCATGCTTGTGCGGCCCGTGCCGTTCTGAATACTTGCGGCAGAGGTAAACAGATCGATATAGCAGGAGTGCGTGTGCGGCGGAATCTGCGCTACGGTAAGCGTGCAGGTCTGGGATCCGCCCAGGGCTCCCAGCGCGGTGCCATCAATACCGGCGCCTGTCGTCGTAATCTGGTTTGCCGCCGAGCCGCCCATGTTATCCAGGCCCACGGCCACGCGACCCCGCATATCCGGCAGCGTGATGCGTTTGCCGGCGGTCCAGTCCGCCGAGGCGCTGGCGCCGCGCGTGCTGGCCGTGCCGATGCTGGTCTCGACAGGCAGACTGGCATCCGTGTAGGCCGTCCACAGCTGCGTAAAGAGATCCTGACAATCCGCATTGGCACGCTGTGTGGCCGCGCTGGAAGCGTTGCCGATCGTGCGACCGCTGCACAGTACCCATCCCTCCGGCGCGACCTCACCGGCAAAGGGCATCATAACGCCTGCCGGCATCGTGGTGCCGCCGGTGGCGGGCGCCGCCCACTTGATACCGGTGGTCTCGGCGCTGTCGGCGGTAAGCACGTGGCCGTTGCTGCCCGCGCTGAGTTTACCCGCCGTATCGCTGCCCGTGCCTGCGATAAGATCACCCCTGGCAAACGAGCTGACCGCCAGCACGGAGCGGGCCGTAGCGCCAAAATCCGTCACGGCAGCCGTGCCGTTGCCGGTAAAGTAGGGCAGCTTATCCGCCGCGGAAATCAGCCCCGCCAGCGCCAGCAGCTCGGGATCCCCACTGGGCACGCCCGGGTTGGACCCGCCAATGGGGATGTACAGGCCCACATCCGCAAAAATGTCCTCATACGGCAGATTCGGTTCCGTCTGCGGGTAGGTGGTGAATTCCGTATAGAGCACCTCCAGGTCCGGTGCATCCACGTTGAAACTGCGGCCCACCATCCCTTCGGGCAGCGCCACCTCCGGGTACAGCGCTTCCACGGAAGCCTGGGTATAGCCGATATCGGTTTCGGGGCTTTCCCCTATCCAGATGATGTTTTCGAAGTGTCTGTAGCGCATAGATTTTTTGGATTGTTCTGGGGTAACGCGGCGACATCAGATGAGGGCTTGCCCCTGCATCTAAACCGCAGAATGTCTTTATTAATGCCATGTAGCTATTTTGTCAACACTAGACTGCGAGCCATTTCGGTTTCGGTGACGGCGATTCGTGAACGCTGTATGGTGTTTCCTCTTCATTTCACCATCCGGCTTTTGCACGTAGCGGTCGTCGCGCCGTTGCGACC
>JBGGNE010000521.1:0-4669 GCA_041287705.1 Methylacidiphilales bacterium
CGCGCCAGACGCGCCAATCGAACCCGAAGTCCCCACAGCCCCCATCGACTCGCTCGGCTATGAGCAGCCCGCCGGCGGCATCCACGCCGAACCGTCCGGCTCCGCACCCGTCCCCGCCGAATACGTGGGCGCCGTAACGGAAGATCTGGCTACGCCGGAGGAAATGATCGCCTCGATCCCCGAGTCGCAGCCCATGCCTCCCGTGGCTCCCACGGAAGTCACCCACACTGAGCCCGCCGCGGAAATCCCCGCCGAAGCGCCCGTGCCTACCTCCTTCGGCGAAGTCGAGCCCTCCGTGCCCGTCCCCGTCGACCTGGGTCCGCCCCCCGCTGAGCCACCCGTATCGGAACCCGTTCCCGATTACGTCCCCGAGCCCCCCGCACAACCCGCCCCTCCCGACGCTGAGCCAACCCCTGGCCCCGTTGACGAAGGCTGGTTCTCCGAAACCTCCGCCGAACAAGCCCCGCCCATCGAGCCCACGCCGGCACCCGCTTCTGAGCCCGAAACGGAGCCCGCAATCGCCTCCACCTCGTACACAGAAGAAGCCCCCGCAGCTGAGCCGTCCTACGAGTCCACACCGGAACAGAACGAGCAGCAGCGCGAGCACGAGACCGCACGAGATCAAGAGCCCTCGCCCGCAACGGAGTACACCGAAGCCTACGCCCACACGCCAGAGCCCGATTACGTACCCGAGCCTACGCCTCTGGCCGAGCAGCCACACGCAACGGAAGAGTCCGCCCCTGGCTACCCGTCGGCCCCTCCCCTGCCGCCGCGCCCCACCGGTCCGCCCATGAACCCCATGACGACCACCGGCTCGCTGCCGCGTCCGCCCTTGCGTCCGCCGCTACGCCGCCTTCTGCCCACCAGCATGAAGTCGCTGCCCCTGCGCCGCCTCTCCGGCCCCCTCAATCCTCCGCCCCCCAAACCGGATTCCGAGAGCTAACCGCTCCCGCATTGATCTAACCCATCACCCCGGCCCCAGGCCACTACATCGCGCCCCTTCGCCAGGCCTCCCTGAAGAAGCAGGCGCGATTCCGTTTCTGGAATCAGACGTTTACTCACCGGCCCCCTCTCCCCAGCAATATCTCCTCCCTCCGCTTCCCACTTTCCTCCCTATCCTAAATAAGCACGTTCCGCAATGTCCGCATATGCACGGATTACGGGAAGGTATCCACCTCATTGAACATAACAATCCGCCGAACCATGCGTTCAGCCGGACTACCTCTCTTCTCTTAACAGATGAGATGTTGGAGGCGCATATGAATGCATCGTAAGCAGTTTATATGAACTATGACATCCTGAAGATCAGATTCATGCCAGATTTTAACGTGGATGTACTGGCTGCTATCTCCACTATGCTGAAGGAAATTGAGCCGGATAATTTCAGAATCGGCGCGCAAAGACATGTTATTCTAATGAGCGATCAAGATGAGCCTCGTATGCACAGGATTTTTTGTCAAGGGCAAGGCGCGAGGAGGGAGCATATTAGAATAATATGTGACCGACGAGCAACGCAGAGATTGACAAAAAGGACATGCGAACGAGGCTCAGCTTGATCGCTCATTAGAATTAGACCATTTTCCATTGTCAGGAGGCTTGTGAAGGCTTCGAACCAGGCGACGTTAACGAAACGGCCTCCGAAGCACCGCAGGTGTGGCAATGACATAGCGACGGTGCTCCGGGGGGCTAACTAATCTCAAAGGCGATTCGTGAACGCTTGCTCGTTCAGATAGCTTAGCTTACGGAGGCAAGTTCGCGGGTCATGGTGCCTTTGTATTTCGGGGCGTCGTCGGTGACGCCGAAGTTGATGGCGGCCAGTTCTTTGATGCGGGCGAGCTCCTCAGTAGTGAGCGCCGGGCAGGAGGGGGCTTTGGCGAATTCGGTCAGTTGCTCCTCGTTGTAGATGTTGGGCAGGGTGGAGGCGACGCGGTGATCGGCCAGCAGCCACTGGAGCGCGGCCTGGCCCAGGGTGCGGTCGGAGCCTTCCAGGAAGCGCAGGGTGTCCACCTTCTTGATGCCGTTGACCAGCCAGGAGCGCGGGCGATGGTTGCGATGGTCGCCGGGGGGGAACTGCGTCTCCAGGGTGTATTTGCCTTCAAGCATGCCACTGCTGTGAGTCACACGAATAAGGTAGCGCGTGTCGTCTGTCGCCGCGCCGGCATCCATGATGTTACTGCCGGGATATTGCTCCAGCATATTGTAAATGTGCTGTAGAATGTGCGGGTTATGACGTTTGACGGCATCGGCGCCTTCGTACAGCCAGCCGATGGCGGGCCCAAGCGCGGCACCGTGGGAGCGGATTTTACCTTCCTTTTCCAGATCGTGCATCAGTTGCCACAGGGCTTCATCTTCGACCTGCTCCATGCGGATATTGTGCAGTTGCAGGATGTCAATGCGGTCGGTTTTGAGCCGCTGCAGTGCTTTTTCCACAGCTTCACGGATGAAGGGGGTAGTGAAGTTGTGGGGAATTTCGCGCTGCCCTTTGCGTTCTTCGCCGTGGGTGTAGAAGTCGTAGCCGACTTTGGTGGCAATGACGATATCATCCCGACGCGTGGGGAACGCTTTGGCGATGAGTTCTTCGCTCAGGCCGTTACCGTAGGTGTCGGCTGCGTCGAAGAGAGTGACGCCGAGGTCCAACGCCCGGTGCATCAGGTGGATGGCTTCGCTTTCGGTGAAGTTTCCCCACCAACCTGTGGAGACGGTCCACAAGCCGAAGCCAACTTCGGAGACGAGGAAATCGGTACGCGGTATCGGACGATATTTCATTTGCGAAGCAGTATACGGCGCAGAACGCCGGTGCTCAAGCTTTTGGCTGCGTGCGCGCGTTAGTAGTAGCGCTACTATTTTGGATCAATGGATGTCTACTTGCCTAATGGTGCATGGACTGGCGTGCAGGAAGGCACGGTATAGGAGAGCAAGGGTGATGGTGAAGAGTGAGTGAGGAGATATGAGCTTACACATCCCCTTCCCGTCAGTAGCTTGAGGCTGGACAGGAAAGCGGAGGAGGGGGGAGAAGCACGCGAGGCGCCGTTTTTCCTCGCACCGCAGTTGGCGGTTCGATAGCATTGGCCCCTTTTCTTTTCGTACTATCATCATGAGCATCCTTGAAGTCGCGTATCTGGGCCCGGCGGGCAGTTTTTCGCATCTTGTTGCGAAGCAAAACTTTGCGAATCAAGAGGTGCATTTTGTCAACGCGCCCACTATCCCCGACGTCATTGAGTATGTGCAGGAGCGGCCGGGCAGCAAGGGCATCGTGCCGATCGAAAACTCTTCGGCGGGGTTTCTGCTGGATACGATTGATATGCTGATGAGTCCGCGCTGCACGCTGCGTATTCAGCAGGAGATCTCCATGCATATTCGACTGGCGCTGCTGGGGCGCACCAGCGAGGAGATCCGGCGCGTTTATTCGCACCACGTGCCGCTTCTTCACTGCGGACCCTGGCTGCGCGAGAATTACCCGGCGGCGGAGCATTGCAAGGCGCTCAGCACGTCGGAGGCGGCGCGCATTGTGGTAGGTGAGACGCATGCGGCGGCCATCTGTAACCGGGAAGCTGCGGAGCTCTACGGGTTGGATATCCTGGCGTTTCCCATTGATGAGCAGCGGGTGAATCTGACGCAGTTCTTTTGCATCGGCCACGCGGACCCGGCCCAGGAGGCAGCGGCGCGGGCAGAAACCGGCGGCAGTGATGCGGCGGCAGGCGCCGAGGCGAGGCCTTATGAGACGACGCTTTCGGCTTCGGTGAAGAATCAGGCGGGGAGTCTGGTGGATTTTCTATTACCGTTCCGCAATAACGGGGTGAATCTGAAGCGGATTATGTCGCGGCCTATTGCGGGCCAGCCGAATCATTATGTCTTTTTCGTCTCGGCTGAGGCGGGCGAGTTTGAGCCGCGCATGCAGGCCGCGATGGCCCAGGCCGGCACCGCCTGCGAGGAACTGCGCTCCCTCGGCTCGTACCCGCGCGAAGCGCCTTATCAGTCGTAGGGCGTTTATTTTGATAAGTAGTTATAGGATGCGAGCTACCTTATCGGGCCGGGTAATGCGTGTTGGCTTTTACTAGAAAAGGGAGAAAAGTAGAAAAGCGGAGAACGGGGAAGGATGGATGATACAGGGGGGGACACAGTCGCTATATAGGCGGCATAGCTTTACATGTAAGCCTATATTCTTTATATTTCCCCTTTTCGTGCTTTTTTGACTGCTTTTCGTGCCTTACGTGATAATGAGCCTCGCCCTTTTCCCTATGTATAAAAGTTAGAGCTATTTCTCTGTGGCAATGTTTATTAACACGTAAGGCACGAAAAGAAGTCGAAAAGCACGAAAAGGGGATACGATTGATTTGAAAGCGTTTTAATATATCTCTCCCCCTTTTTCCGCTTTTCTACTTTTTCTGGTAAAACCGAACACGTGTTGCCGAGCCTGTACAGGTAGCTCGCATCCTGTCGTACGTTATCTTAGTCTACTCTACTACCACCTTACCCTGCCCTATTTCCTGTTATCCACGTGCTACTTCCTTTTGCTCTTCTTTCTCGCGGGGCGGCAGGATGGCGATGGTGATGAGCGTTACGATGGGCAGCATGACGATCGTGACGCCTATCATTGTGAGAGGGCTTTCCATGATGGCGAAGACGCAGAACCCCACCCACAGGCCGATCGGCACGTTTAGCGCGCACA
>JBGGNE010000522.1:0-5118 GCA_041287705.1 Methylacidiphilales bacterium
GCTGCGCACTCTGGCATTTTGTGAAAAGCAGGTGACTGCCGAGGATAACAAGTGGTTCAACGTCAAGATAATGCCCTACCGGACGCAGGAGAACCGCATTGACGGCGTAGTCGTCACATTCACCGAGATCACGGCCTACAAAGAACTCGAAGTTGCCCTGCGCACCGCCAAGACCGATCTGCAGGATGAACTGGAAAAAACCCGAAAGCACCTGGCAAAGCAAACTGACCTGGAAGGCGAACTCACCCAGGCCCGCGAAGATTTGAGCAATGAAAGTCGTCGCCCAAAATCGAAGTGAGAAGAAGCTGAATCAGTATTTGGCGCCATATGTTGGTCTGATTTCTTCGCGCTCCTCATGGGTTCCTTCAAAGTCTTAAACTGGAGACTTGGTAAGGAGTTATGCTGAATAACCTATTAAATTAGTCTCTCGCACTCCCTCCATTCCGCCTTGCTCTCATCTCAAAATCGAGGCCTAAGTTCAATAGTTTATTCAGCGGCGACTCCTAAGTTCGAAAGTAATGCGGCATTCGCTCCGAAACAGTCAGGCAGCCAGGGGAATGCCGCAAACGGGCTGTGTCCGTCTTTACAGGTTGCCCCTCTTTGCCACCAGCCGTTGAGGGAGGTTCCCCGAGATTGCCTTCGGTAACAGGTACTTTCGGGGCCGGATTCAGGATATCCGATTCTGCAACAGGTTGCGGCACAACCGGAAAACTTGCTTGTCGGGGGCGATCGTGTGCGCTCCCAATTCAAAGCTCAAGGATATTTGTTGCATGTTTTTGCTTTATTTGCATATTAGGGAAATGCTCAAGAGCGTCATTAATCGGATTGCCTTCAAATCCATTCTCCTCTGCGGACTTCTTCTTCCCGCCATGCCCATGCGGGCCGCCGACCTCTATATCCTGCCCTCCGGAGCGGGTAATAAAAACGGATCCAGCTGGGAAAACGCCAGGCCGGGAACCCGTGACGATTTTCAGGCCGCCTGGGATTCCCTCAGCCCGGGCGATACTCTCCACGTTGGGAGCGGCACTTACGATGGTCCGGGCATCAAAGCCTCCAAAGGAGGAGCCCAGGACAAACCCCTTCGCCTCGTCGGTGTCGACCGGGGATCAGGCCTGCCCCTGCTCACCAGCAATTTCGACAAGAAGAAACCGGACAAATCCGGCGCCGGCTTTTTCGACGCGCCATTTGGCATCTCGAATTTGCAAATCGAAGGTTTCCGCCTCAAGGGTTACCGATTCGGCGTTTACCTGAAGGGACGGAATTCCAACATCAAGATTTCCAGACTGGATATCGAAGAAGCCCGCGAGGGGATCCGCAGCGACGGAGGCGGAACTATCCAGAATCCCGCCGCCGCCAGCAACAATGTGACCGTCTCGGATTGCCGTTTCGTCAAATTCACCAAGCGAGGAGTGCGTCTTGAGGGCGGAAACTACAACTGGAAGATCGAACGCTGCCACGCTGATGCAGGCGGCAAGGAATGGTTCACCGAACCTTTCCACATGTGTTACCAGGTCGCGAATAAGTCGCTAAAAGACTCTTCGTTCGAGCATCACATCGAGTTTTACGACTGCGTGGCCATGAATTCTTATCATGAAGCCGCTGAAGGAAAAGCCTATTGGAACGCGGACGGCTTCTGCGCTGAAGCCAAAGTCACCAACCTCCGCTATGTCCGCTGCGTGGCCATGCACAATACCGACGGCGGCTGGGACGACAAGTCGGACGGCCCGGAGTTCATTGACTGTGTGTCCATAGACAACAAAGAAAACTTCCGCCTCTGGGGCACCAAAATCCCGGCTAAAATGAAAAATGTGCTCTCCGCCTATGCCTTCAAACGCGGCGGCAGCGGCCCGGAAACGGGAATGTGGATTCTGGGCAGTCTGGAGGCTGAAAACTGCACCTTTTTGGGTAACGCCACCCAGATAAGCATGGACGCCGACAAAGCCGCTACAGACGCCAGGCTGGTCTTCAAGAACTGCCTCATTGGGGGCGGCAAACTGGGTGCAGCGGCCAAAGGGCAGATGGACAACTGCGTTATCTCTGATCCAGACAACAAAACGGAGGACATCGGGATCAAGGCCGGCAAAGGCACCCTATGGACCAACGGCATGACCGACTTTAACAGCACCAAATATCCCGACAAAGGCTTCAGCAGCACACGCTGGAACAAATAATCCCGATCAACCTAAAGACCCTATCATGAACAAGACAACAACCATGAAGCACAAATGGCTGGCCTTCGCGCTCTTTGCGCTGTCATTCCAACCCCTCACTCACGCGGCCAACCTCGTCAAAAACGGAGACTTCTCTGTCGCCGCCAACGGAGTTCCTGCTGACTGGAAGCTGATGAAAAATGTGCAGACCGTCGCCATCGACACCACGGAAATCACCGGCGACTCCAAACAGAGTCTGCGTGTCGATATAGGAAAGCAGGGCGAAGGGCTCGGCCAGATCGTGCAGCAGATCTCCGCGACACCGTACAAAAAGTATCTGCTGAAATTTGATATGAAAAGCAGCGCCGCAGGTACGGGCCTGGGCTCGGTTAAATTGCAGGTCGGCAAATCCGAACTCTCCCGCCTTGCCACCAGGAAAAGCACCACAGGCTGGCAAAGCTATTCCGTCGAAATGGACTCTGGTGAAGCCAACGTGATCCTGGTCCTTCTGCGATACGAGCAGAAACCGGCTTCGGTCGGCCAGAAGGTCTGGTTTGCCAACGTGTCACTGGAGCAAACCGGTGACGGCGCAGCTCCTGCTACTACGGCGGCACCTGCTGCGCCTGCGCCCGCAACTCCCGCAGCTCCCTGATCTCGACGAAGTCGGAGTTTTGCGAAAGCTTATCATGGAGCTGTGGCCGCCTCGTCCGCCCCAGCTCCCTTCAATGACAGATGAGGGGAGCGCCCCTGCCTATCACCGCTCATTTCCTCTTCACGGCTTCGTGGCCGGATCCACCAGGGTTTCCTTGCCTGGCATCTTCACCGGCTCCGAACCGTCCGGGGGAAGTTTTCCAGTCGACATGAATTCCAGAATGGCCGTAGCTGCCGGATCACCGGGCTCGGCCGTGTTTTTCAGAATACCGCCGTGATCCCTGCCTTTGATCACTAAAAAGGAAATGTTGGTGTTGCCCCCTACTTTTTTCAAAGCTGACACAAAATAAGCGTTTTCCTCCAGCCGCGCCGGCCAGTCATTATCACCCACGAGAACCAGCATGGGAGGAATGCCGGTTCTCAGATGGTGCACAGGAGCCGCATCATCCACCGTGATGACTTTTTCACTGATGCCCCGTTCCGCCGCCACGGTAAAATGAGTCATCATCTGGCCACTCATCGAGACATAACCCGCAATCTGCCTCTCCTCCACGCCCGCTTCTTTCAGGTAGCGTCCATCCATGGCCAGAATGGCGGCCAGATAACCGCCGGCCGAATGCCCGCCAACGTAGATTTTGGGCTGCGCCTTCAATGAGGCGGCATTCTCCACCGCCCAGCGTACCGCCTGTGCCGAGTCCTGAACATAGACCGGGAATTTCACCTTTGGGCTAAGCCGGTACTCGGCCAGAATAACACCCACTCCCCGCGCGGCCAGACTTTTGGCCACCGCAACACTGACCGAGCTGTTTTTGGCGCCCCCCTTCAACGCCCCACCGTGATACCAGACGATCAGCGGAAAAGGCTTGTCCTGATTCCTGGGTAGATAGACATCGAGCAGACATTGGGTTTTCGCATATTCGTCCCCCACATTCCCCTTCAGGTAGGAAATATTTGTCCGTATCGTAATGTTTTCCGGAGCCACCTCCTGAGCCGGCATGCGCCCTGCCATCGCCCCCAGAACCAGGCAGGACCCCACAACGAGGGAGCCTCGAAGTCGTCGGAAATCCAGTGCCCCAGCAGGCCATCTCCCAAACGCCCAATCAAGGACGCTCATCCCATGTGTCAACAATGAAGGTAATCGGAGCATGAAATAAGCTGTAAATCGTAATGCAAAAACATGCAATGTTTATCCGGGAAATATCAAGTCGAAGCAACGGCCGACTGCCAGCGCGAGTCAGGAAGTTGACCGGGCATAACGTTTTGCCATTTTGTCAGCACGCAAACAGGCATCGCCATAGTAAGACCATTTCCCATCGCTAACTGCCCATAGCGTGGCAATCAGCGATGGGAAATGGTCTTACTTTGGCGACGAAGAACAGATTGCCGGTCTGTTTGGTGATCTGCACATGAAGTCGGTATCACCCCTGCTTTTTGCATGAGTGATTCACCATTAAAAGTGGGATCTGAACGGGCAAGTGCCCCATATTTAACGATTTACACGCCATTATAGTGAATCAGCTAATGTGGCATTCCTTTTGCTACTATTGATATACAGTCAATTCCTCCTGCGAAGAAAATGAATCTCGCAGCTTTTGCAAAGAATTCATTGTTACTGAACGCAATTAAAAAAATTATCCTATGAAAAAAATCATTGCCTCTACTTTAAGCATCGCCTGCGCAGTCGCTTTCACGAGCTGCGTCGTTAGTTCTGCAATAGCTGAACCATCTCCCTCTCCCTCCGCCAAATCCAAAGAAGCCACGCCTGACACCTCGGCGCCGGAACGGAAACAGGCCGAAGAGAAAAAGACTGCCAAAGCAAAGAAGGATAACGCGGAGAAGAAGAATGCTCTCGACCCTCAGAAGGGCGCTGAACCCGGTACTCCCTCGGCAAGTGATGGCTCAAAGACTAAAGACGTAACCAAGCCTGATTCCGCACCTGCGACAACGCCTGAACACAAGCAGACGCCTCCTACCGCAGGAGAATCCTCCAAGGAAAATAAGGCACCCGCCAATTAAGCCGTTTTAATGCTTCTCGTATCATTCAAGCCAGGTTGCGTCAGTGCACCGGGCTTCTCTTATGTGCTTCGACATCTAATTCTAATGAGCGATCAAGATGAGCCTCGTACGCACAGGATTTTTTGTCAAGGGCAAGGCGCGAGGAGGGAGCATATTAGGATAATATGTGACCGGCGAGGAGCGCAATGATTGACAAAAAGACATGCGAACGAGGCTCAGCTTGATCGCTCATTGGAATAAAGGCTGCTTGCGTTGGTTGTTGTAGAACTAAGACCATTCGCAGACGTTAATTGGTACAAAG
>JBGGNE010000523.1:0-7408 GCA_041287705.1 Methylacidiphilales bacterium
CTCGGCACTTTCGAGAGCAAGCGGCTCGCAGACAAAGCCTTTTACCCAGCTGCCGTCTTCCATCTCCAGGGTACCAATGGCCATGGGCGCTGCCACTTCGGCCGTAAATGAGCCGAAATCGCGCACGGAGAGTGACCAGATTTCGACTTCAATACCGGCACCGGGAAGCGAAGATCCGGCCTCGTCCATGCGGCGCAGCCCTGGCTTGGCGGGCGTTGTATGGGCCAGAGCATAGAGCCGATAGCACGACGCCGTTTTAGTGGTACGCACCAGCTTCCCGCCGCGCGAGGTTAGCTGATGGTTCAGCGGTTGCCCCGACAAATGCGCGCCGACTACTGCCACGGAAATTCGAGTCTCCGGAACTGGCTGGCTCTTCGCGGGCCGTGGCTGATAAGAGATTTCGGCGGACGTTATCCCGATATTGCCACCAAAAGAGCGATGAAACTGATCTGCCAGTGAAAGCAGGGCAGAATCGGTAAGCGCAGGCCCCATCAGCGTAACGCCAAACGGCAGGCCGGATGATTTGCGGAAACCAGCCGGTACGGCTACAGCAGCGAGATCGAGCAAATTCACAAAGTTCGTGTAGTAGCCCAGATTGGAATTCAGCTTCACCGGCTCCGCCTGGACCTGCTCAATTGTGTAGGTCGTCCCCGTAGTGGGCAGCAATAGAAAATCCATGCTTTGCCACTGACGCTGAGCTGCAGCGGCAAGCGCCTGCAGTGCATATACGCCTTCAAAGGCTTCCACGGCGCTGACTCCATCCGCCCTGGCCACGATGCCGCGCACCGTGGGATCCATTGCATCCGCTTTACGCAAAAAGAAATCGCCCAGAGCAGCACGGCGCTCAGCGACCCACGGCCCGGCGTAAAGAAGTACCGCTGACTTGGCAAATGGTTCGAAATCGATCTCCACACACGTGTGGCCCAGCTTCTCCATGCGATCCACGGCGTGCGCGTACAAGTTGGCGGCTTCTTCATCGCCAAAGAAACGGAGATACTCGCCGCTCGGAATTCCAAAACGCAAAGGCTTGTCAGTTGCGCCGGGCTTGTAGATCTCCATATTTTTCAGAGGACGCGAATACGGATCCTCCTCATCGGTAACCGCAGCCAGTCGCAGCACGGTTTCAGCATCGGCGCAGCTTCCTGCAAATACGGAGATGCAGTCCAGTGAGCGGCACGCGGGGTAAAGTCCTGTATTACTGAAGATGCCACGCGACGGCTTTAGCCCCACTATATTATTAAACGCTGCGGGCACGCGCCCGGATCCCGCTGTATCCGTTCCCAGCGAGAAAGCCACCATACCCGCTGCCACCGCCACTCCCGAGCCCGAGCTCGATCCACCGGAGACATACCGAGGATCAAACACCGACTGGCAGGCGCCGTAGGGAGATCTCACTCCAACCAGGCCTGTCGCGAACTGATCCATGTTCGTCTTGCCGATCGGAATCGCTCCGGCAGCAATCAGCAACTCCACAACTTTGGCTGACCGACTGGGCGTAAACGAAAAATCGGGGCACGCGCAGGTCGTGGGCACTCCGTCGAGATCTATATTATCTTTGATGGCGAAAGGGATGCCGAAGAGCGGAAGCTCGTGGATGCGATCGAAGTCCAGAGTTTCGACGTACTTCGCGACCTCCTCGGAGGTCAGCAGCCGGATCCAAACGTGCGGGTGAAGCTCCTCCTGGCCAGCGCGGCGAAGTGCTTCCTGGATGACTTCCTCTACCGTAATGGCACGTTCCAGATAAAGCCTGCGCAGATCCGCTATGGTAAAAGGTAATTCTTTAAGGTCCATTCCGTTGTGGTGTGATATAGTGCGCAGTTGAAATAGGCGGCGTCGCAGCGCCATTACGGTAAATCACCGCGCAGACTCCAGAGCAGATTGCGGACCAACCGCTATTTTCGATTGTTTTAGGTGTTGCACCCTGCAACTTCGCAATTTTGCGTCCAACGAAAAGTGTGGCAACTGTTGCGCAGCGCCACAGTTGCCACAACGCTATTACGTGTTCGTGCCATTTTAGGACAGGAGAATCGGCTGATTCTGCCGTTTTCGCCTTATACTGTCAGGCTCGACAGCTCAAATCGTTTTCCGGTTCCCCATTCTGTATTCACAGGTTGGCATGCCCGCTGCTTAGGCACTCCTGTAGGCAAAAATCGCCCTGGTTTCCCGTTGAAGCCAGGGTGTGCCCCACTCTCGTTGATGGCACCCGCAGGAGGACACACCTGGATGAGCACCACTATCGCTACCGTAGCAGCTGAACCCTACGAATTCGAATTCACACCGGCGGAGACCGCACTGGTTATCATCGACATGCAGCGCGACTTTCTGGAGCCGGGCGGCTTCGGCGAAATGCTCGGCAATGATGTCTCCCAGCTACGCCGCACGATTGTGCCAAACAAGAAGCTGCTGGCCGCATGGCGAGCTGCGGGATTGCAGGTCATCCATACCCGCGAAGGCCATCGCGCCGACCTCACTGATCTGCCTCCGGCCAAGAAGATCCGAGGCCGCAGCAAGAGCTGTATCGGCGACGCAGGTCCCATGGGCCGCATCCTTATTCGCGGTGAAGCGGGCCACGATATCATTCCGGAGCTCTACCCCCTGCCCGAGGAACCCGTGATCGATAAGCCCGGCAAAGGCGCTTTCTTCGCCACCGACCTCCACGCCATTCTCCAAAACCGTGGCATCAAGAAGCTGGTCGTCACCGGTGTTACCACGGAAGTCTGCGTCAATACGACCGTTCGCGAAGCCAATGACCGGGGCTACGACTGCCTGGTTCCTTCGGACTGCGTCGGCTCCTACTTCCCGGAATTTCAGGAGATGGGCCTGAAGATGATCAAAGCCCAGGGCGGCATCTTCGGCTGGGTCTCTGACTCCGAAAAACTCATTACGGCTCTCGGCTAACCTTCACGTTCGTAACTTCGTCGTCAGGCAACACAAGGCGGCGCTCACCCCGTCGCCGAACACGCAGAAGCAGCAGCACCCCACCATACCGTAACTCCCATACCGCTATGAATGCCACAACATCGGACTTTAAACCCAAAATATGGACGCCGGGGGACTTTAATGCCTTCTTCGGCTTCGGCACGAATATTTTGACGAATCTGCTGACGCTCACCTTCCTTCTGACGGTAGTGCTGCAGATGCCGACGGATATCGTGTTCCACCGCATCCTGCCGGCCGCCGGCCTGATGCTGGCCCTAAGCACTGGTTACTACGCCTATATGGCCTACCAGCTGGCCAAGGCGACTGGCCGCAACGACGTATGCGCACTGCCTTCGGGCACCAGCGTGCCACACATGTTTGTGGTTATCTTCGTCATCATGATGCCGATCAAGCAGATGACGGGCGACCCCATCAAGGCATGGGAAGCAGGTCTTACCTGGGTGTTCATCCAGAGCTTCGTTCTCATGATAGGCGGTTTCGCGGCACCCATCATCCGCAAAATCACCCCCCGCGCCGCACTACTCGGCACCCTGGCCGGCGTATCGATCGCCTTTATCTCCATGCGCCCCGCGCTGGAAATGTTCATGACTCCCGTCATCGGCTTCACCTGCTTCGCCATCATCCTGGCCAGTTGGTTCGGCGGCGTTCGTTATCCGGGCGGCATTCCTGCCGGTCTGGTTGCTATCGGCGTAGGCACCGCGATTGCCTGGGCAAGCACCGCAGTTGGTCTGAACTACGGCGGCATGACGGTCGAAAAGCTTACGGCATCCTTCGTTAACTTTGGCTTCTCCCTCCCTGTCCCTGCATTCGATCACGTCTTCGGTGGCTTCCAGTTCCTGGGAATTATTCTGGTGACGGCCATACCCTTCGGCATCTACGATCTCGTAGAGGCACTTGATAACGTGGAAAGCGCCGAAGTTGCCGGCGATGCTTACCCCACCACTCGCGTACTGACTGCCGACGGCGTCATCAGCCTCATCGGCTGTCTGATGGGCAATCCGTTCATCAACGCGGTCTACATCGGACACCCGGGCTGGAAGTCGATGGGCGGTCGCATCGGCTACTCGGCAATGACAGGTGTCATGGTACTGGTCCTGAGCTGGTTCGGTATCATCTCGGTCATCGCCAGCCTCATCCCGGCAGTGGCCATCTCCCCCATCCTGCTCTTCATCGGTATGCTGATCGGCGCGCAGGCCTTCCAGGAGACGCCCAAGCGCCATGCACCTGCCATCATCCTCTCACTCGTGCCTCACCTGGCAGCGTGGGGCAAGCTGCAGATCGATAACTCCTTCGTTGCCGCAGGTATTTTCAACCCCGCGCCGCACATCGAGAAAATGCAGGGCAACGGTATCCTGTACCATGGCCTGGAAATCCTTGGTGGCGGTTCCATACTCAGCGGTGTCATCCTGGCAGCCATCACAGTGTTCATCATCGACCGCAAGTTTACGCAGGCAGCTGCCTTCTCGCTGGTCGGCGGCGGTCTCACCTTCTTCGGCCTGATGCATGGTGAAAAGATCGGCATCGGCCTTCACCCTGAAATGGTGGCGAGCTATGTCGCAGTCGCCGGCGTAATGGCAGTCTGCACCTTCCTTGAGAAATCCGCCCCCGCTGCGGAGAAAGAAGAAGAGGAAGAAGAAGGCCACGGCCACGCTCCCCTGCCCGCTGCTACCAAGCTGGCTACCGACTAAGCCCCAAGCCTCAGAGCACCTATAGTCGGCAGATGTCAGGCCCCTTCATCCCTGTGGTGAAGGGGCCTTTTCCCTTTCGTTGTCGCTTCACATCCATTCGCGCAGCTCTGTATTTAACGCTTTTCGCTTGGACCTCTCGAGCCAACCCTGTTATATTAGGCACTTCTTATGGCTTCTATCATTTCCGGTCCCGCTTACGTGGTGCAGAACAATATTGATACGGATCAAATCATCCCCGCTCAATACCTTCAGCTCATCCCCACTATTCCGGAGGAATATGACAAGCTCGGCTCCTACGCCATGATCGGTCTGCCGGAAAGCCTTTATCCTGAACGCTATATCGACAGCGGCGAGATGAAGACGAAGTACAAGATCCTGATCGCTTCCCGCAATTTCGGCTGCGGATCCTCCCGCGAACACGCCCCGATCGCTCTGGGCGCCAGCGGCTGCGAAGTAGTTGTTGCCGAAAGCTATGCCCGTATCTTCTTCCGTAACTGCATCGCTACCGGTGAAGTTTATCCCTACGAGCTCTCCGACGCAGGCCTCTCTTCCGTCGTCAAGACCGGCGACTACGTCGAAGTTGATTTCGAAAAAGACGAAATCCGTACACCCCACGGCACATTCAAGCTCAACCCGCTAGGCGAAGTGAAACCCGTCATCGACGCAGGTGGCATCTTCAACTTCGCGCGTGAAGCCGGCCTGATTCCGGCGGCCTAAATGATCACGCCACAAGAGGCTTCGGCTGTCGAACATGCGGCAGCCGCGGTTCCGCCCCAGATCAAAGCAGTCTTCTTCGATCTGGGAAAAGTGCTGGTCCACTTCGACTGGACTCGATCGCTTGAGGAAATCAGCCGGCGCTCGCCTCACTCGGCGGCCGAAGCGTGGAGTATCAGCTACAACGACGGTGCCCGGCACGAATATGAGTGCGGACGCATCTCCACAACGGATTTCTTCGAGGGTCTCCGGGAGAAGCTGCAGTTTCAGGGCACCGCTGCTGAGTTACAGCATCTGTGGTGCGATATCTTTACGCCCATGGACTCGCATATCGCTCTGGCCCGTGAACTGGCAAAGACGCACATCGTTGGCATAATCTCCAACACGAATGCCGCGCACATCGATTATCTGGAACCACTCTACCCGATGTTCCAGATCTTCCCCAAAGAGCGCCGCATTTATTCACACGACGTCCATTGCATGAAGCCGGACCGTAAGATCTACGATCTGGCCATAGCCACCGCAGGCACCACTCCGGAAACCACGCTCTTCATCGACGACCTGGAAGACAACATCCACGGAGTACGGGCATTGGGCTGGCATGCCGTGCATCTGCGCCCGGAAACAGATCTTGTTGCAGAACTGAAGGCGCTCGGACTTTGCGCCACCATCCGCATAAATTCAGGAATTGCCCTGGTGGACTAACGATGCGAAATGGTCTTATACTCGAACTTGTATCTGCATCTACTATTTTCGGCTCATTGAAAATATTAATCAGGCAATATTGAAGAATTTTCGACACGAAACGTCTCACTTGTATGCTGAGATGCTTCGTGTTGATTGCGCCAGGATATCTACTTTTGTTCGTCAGCTTTTGTCTTTCCATGGCGACTGCCAGCGCAAAGGAAAAGGATCCGGGCCGTGTCTATGGCCGTGTAAAAGTGGTTAACAGTTTTCCCGACTATCGCGTGCGGGTAATCTATGAGGGTGAAGCGGACGTACGCATACAACGCGTCAAGGATTTCCCCAACTCCCGCGGCCGCTGGCAGATCGTGAAAGACTTTGCCGACTATAGCATCCAGTATGTCGATAAAGATGAAGACTTTACAGTTGAGTTTGTCGACGAGGAAGGTCTGACTGCCAAACAGAGATATCTGAACGAAAAAGCGGGCAATTCCTCATCGCAAACCAGCAGCGAAACCGGAGAAACCAGCACGACAGGCAGTTCTTCTTCCACGGAAACGGCAGATCCCAATTGCGAATCGCCCGACCAAAATTCGGGCAGGCGGCATTGTCCGGGATCCGGAAACACTGGCAATCCGTCAAAGCCATCCCAGGGTACTCCCTCGGCTCCGGCAGTTACTACTCCACAACGCCCGCCAATCATCCAACCCGGCGCTCGTCCCGTGGGACATAAGTCCACGCCGGTAAAGGACAAATCTTCCACTCCCGAATCTGGATCTGCTCCGGTGAAACAGCGCAATTCTCCTGCTGGATCTCCATCTTCCGTTCCAAAACCGACTACCGGTTCCAACTCAAACCCACCTACCAACCATGCGATACCGCCCGCACCGCCTTCTGGTGATAAGCAGCAGCCTCCTGCTAACCCTGCTGATAGCGCTGGCAACTCCAACTCCCGTTCCCGCTGAAGCCAGGTGCAACGTCAAAAAGATCTACGGCAAAATACAGTTCGTCAACAGCTTCCCGGACTACAAGGTTAAAGCCGTCACCAGCTTTCCTGATCTTAAAGTAAAGATTGTGACAAGCTTTCCCGATGAGCCCGGCAAATGGCAAATTGTCACATCCTTCCCCGATTACAAGATCCAGATGGTCGATTCCTTTCCGGACTTTACCATCCAGTTCGAGTAAGGGGCTGATCAGATCGCAATCTTCACTTCATGATGTCCGTGAGAAAATCGAGCTGCACTTAGACCAATTCGCAGAGTTATTTGGGAGAAAAGCTATGAAGGGAACGAGGAATGAGGTAGGCTCGCGGTCATGGGACGCTATTGCTATATCTTGATAATAGACGAGAAGGAGCGATCTGATTTGGAAGCGCGTTTTGA
>JBGGNE010000524.1:0-5398 GCA_041287705.1 Methylacidiphilales bacterium
CTGAACTCAATGCTTTGGCAGCCAGCGATCACCGCGCGCTGGTGGCCGTGTTTCGGTTTGGCGATAAGCCCAAAGAAGCTCCCGGCACAGCTCCGGCTGTTTCACCGCCCACGTCGCCAGAACGTGCCCGCTAAAAGCATCCCACTCATTTCTGTTTCCTTCCATTTCGTTCCCTTCACAACATTCCGACTGATTCATCACAACTACGCTATGAGTACGCCCAAAGGCTCAGCTTCTGGTAAATCCAAGACGGCTCCCACCGGTAAAGCCAAAGCAAACGCTAAATCTGCCTCCAAGGAATTGCTGCCCTCTGTAGTGCCGGCCTCCAAAGAGAAAAAGTCCGCGCCGAAATCCAGCGCGTCCAAACTGGATAACCTTAAAGGTAAGAAGCCCGCACCCGCACAGGTTCCCGAACCCGAGCCGGAAGAGCCCGAGGTGACGATTGCCGACGTGGAGCTGGAAGATCTTCCTCCGCTGCCTCCTGTTTCCAAGGTGATTTTTCAGAAGGCCGATGATGAAGCGAGTGAAGCAGACAGCGATCTGAGCGACTTCCTTAAGGGAGCCGAAGGCGCACTCTCCGAGCAGATGCTCTGGATTCCCTCTGGTGCCTACCGGCTGGCCGCGGTGCTCCATGCCGCCCAGAACGTATCCGCGGAGGCAGTCGCTACGGGCAAGTTCCCGCTCGTCATCATGTCGCACGGCTTTACGGGCAACAAGCTGGAGTCCGGGCGGCTCTTCGCCACTACCGCACGGTCCATTGCCACGCGCGGCCTTTCCGTCGTTCGCTTCGACTTCATGGGCTCAGGCGACAGTACCGGCGAATTCTACGAAATGACGCCAAACACCGAGATTGCCGACCTGCACGCCGTTATCGCATGGGCTCAGGAAAACGGCTTTGGCCCGATCGGTCTGCTCGGCCTCAGCTTTGGCGGCGCAGTCAGCATCTGCACGGCTGCCCAGGCGGAGAAAGCCGAACCCGGCACCATTGCCGCCCTGGCCACATGGTCCAGCGTTCCCGGATTCAAGTTCTGGCGACACTCGCCGGATGGCTCAGCTCCGCTGCCCGCCCCGCACACCAACGGACTACAGGTTGGCCCCGAATTCTATACCGACCGCCCCGAAGTCGACGTCCCTGAGTCTTACCAGAGCCTCACGATACCCAAGTTCCAGATTCAGGGTGACAAGGACATTGAAGGTTTCCGCGAGAAATTCGCCGAATTCTTCAAAACGGCACCCAAGCCGAAGAAGCACACCGTTCTGAAGGGGGCCGACCACGTCTTCACCACCTGGGCTCATCGCCTCAAGGTCATCGATCAGACCGCCGACTGGCTTGCCGAGCATCTGGTCGACTAGCTCAACTGGCAGAACGCAGAAGGGAGGGGGACGGAAGCTATACAGAAGTACAAACCAGACTGGACAGAGAGCGTGCGCTTCTCTTGAATGTCCGGCATGCCTTCGCGCTGCTTCCTTCCCTCCCGCTTTAGCAACTTCAGGGCCGCCGCTGCTGCTGCGGCTGTCGCCACTTTCACACTGGCCGCCGTGCCTGCCGGTTTTGCCCCCGCGTATGCCGCCGAGGCGCCCGGTCCCATCAAGCTTACCGATGAGCAGGCGCAAACCATCGGCAAGCAGATCTGGAAGAACGAATGCGCCGGCACGGTCGAAGGGCTTACCTCGTGGAACAAAGGCGAATTCTTTCCGTCGCTGGGCATTGGCCACTTTATCTGGTACCCGAAGGGCGTTACCGGACCTTTTCAGGAGAGCTTTCCCGGTCTGATTTCCTTCCTGCGCGCTGACGGCGTTAAGATCCCCGGCTGGCTGAGCGCCCCCCAAGAAGGCTGCCCGTGGCCCAATCGCGCGGCGTTCATGGCCGATATCGACAGCGCCAAGATGAAGGAGCTGCGCAAAATGCTCGCCTCCACGGTGGCTCAGCAGGCGCGTTATGCCGCCAAACGTTCCCAGCTTGCGCTACCAGCCATGACGGCCGGTCTTAACCCCGCGGCGCGCGCTCATGTGGAGCAGCAGTTCCGTTACGTCGCCTCGCACCCCAAAGGCGTCTACGCGCTGGTCGATTACGTCAACTTCAAGGGCGAAGGCGTCAAGGAGACGGAGCGCTACAACGGCCAGGGCTGGGGACTTCTCCAGATCCTGGAAAGCATGGACGCCAAAGGTCCCGGTGCGTCTGCTGTCACCGCCTTTGCCGATGGCGCGGCGGGCGTGTTAAAGCGTCGCGTCTCCAACAAACCGGCCGAAAAAATGTGGCTTCCGGGCTGGCTTAATCGCGTTAACACTTATCGTCCGTAACTGCTCACGCACGATAATAAGCTAAACTCTTGTCCCGAATTCGCAGGATTTGTTCCGAGTAACACCTGCGATTGGTCTCAGCCATCAAAGGCATTGTGCTGGCTGTAAGGGATGACTGTATTCTGTAAGTTAATCTACAAGCTCTGCAAGCTGCGCACTTGGCTTTGGCGCTGAAAGCGAGTCATTATCAGCGTCATCAGGAATGAGAATGCCAAATTTTGTGTTGAATGTTTTCGACAGACTTCTGTGATTAAGGCGGTCCTGGGAGAATAGTACTGGGCCGAGGCTATCACCTGCATCATCTTTTTTGTGTTGGGTGCTATGTATTTGCATCAGGCTTATTCTCAGGGTCTTGCCTGGCAGTACTCTAGCATTGGTAAATATCCTTGGAAGGTTCTTCCTTGCAACCTCGCTGAAACGCGCTTCAAAGTATCACCATCCATTGCATTATGGACCAAGGGATTGGGAGGCGCATGCCGGTTTACGTTTACGCTGACACCCCTGTGTCTCGCGAAGACGCCCGTGCCTGCCTTACCAGCCCTTTGGCTTAGCTACAGAGCATCCTCTATTCATGAGCAGTACATCCAAACTCCGCTGGGGCATTTTGGCCGCCGGCGGAATCGCCCGCACCTTTGCCAAGGGTATCGCCGCTTCCACCACCGGCACTCTTGTTGCCGTGGCCAGCCGCGATAGTGAGCGCGCACAGAAGTTTGCCGACGAAGTTACGCCGCTCTTCCCCGGGCAGACCGTCACCGCCCACAGCAGCTACGAGGCCATCCTGGCGGACCCCGTAGTAGAGGCCGTTTATATCGCCACTCCCCACACCGATCACGTGCCGTGGGCCATCCGCGCCGCTGAAGCCGGCAAGCACATCCTGTGCGAAAAGCCTGTGGCGCCCAATGCGTTCCTGGCCGGGGCCGCCATTGAGGCCGCCCGCCGTCATGGTGTCTTCTTCATGGAGGCGTTCATGTATCGCACGCATCCGCAGATCGCCAGGCTGCGCGAGATCATTACCAGCGGCCGGATCGGCAAGGTCCTCAGCATCCAGGCCACTTTCAGCTTCCGCACGGGTGCCACGGGCACTCAGCGTCTCGTCAATCCGCTGCTGGCCGGCGGCGGTATTCTGGATGTTGGCTGCTACGCCGCTTCATTCGCACGTCTGGCGGCAGGAGCCGCCACAGGCAAGCTCTTCGCGGAACCCGTTGGACTCAAGGCTATTGCGAAGCTGGAAGAAAGCACTGTAGACGGCATCATCGGGCAGATCGACGCCTACAGCCATGCCATAGTGGAATTCCCGGAAGGCATCCTGGCCGAGCTCTCCACGGGCGTACGCCTGAATCAGGAGAACGTGGCGCGTGTCTACGGCACGGACGGCTCCGTTTATCTGCCCAGCCCCTGGGTGCCCAACCGCGACGGCGGTACTGCGGAAATCCACGTGCGCGATGGCAAAGGCCTGGAAGTGATCAAGGTTGATGCCGGTGCCCTGTACGGCCTGGAAGCCGATACGGTCTCGAAATATCTGGCGGATAAGGAATCCCCCACGATGTCCATGGACGACACGCTGGGCAACCTGCGTCTGCTGGACATGTGGCGTAAGGAAATCGGACTGATCTATCCCTTCGAACAGCCCGACCGCCTCGGCGCCCCCGCGCACGGTCGTAAGCTGTCGGCCGGCTCCACCAAAGGCATCGTTATCCCCAAAGGCAACATTGCCGGCGTGCCCAAGCCCGTTTCCCGCCTGCTATTCGGTATGGACTGGCCTAACACCATGCCCGCGGCGTCAGCCATGCTGGATGATTTTTACGAGCGTGGTGGCAACGCGATTGACACGGCGCACCTCTACGGCGGCGGCAAGCCGGAGATCCTCTTTGGTCAGTGGATGAAGACCCGTGGCGTGCGCGACGACATGGTGGTGCTGTGCAAAGGCGCCCATACGCCGCATTGTAATCCTGCCGATCTCAGCCAGCAGCTGGTGATCAGCCTGGAGCGCATGCAGATCTCCAAAGCGGAAATCTACATCATGCACCGCGACAACCCCGAAGTTCCCGTAGGCGAGTTCGTGGATGTACTGAACGAGCATGTCCAGAAGGGCCACATCGGTATCTTCGGCGGCAGCAACTGGACGAAGGAGCGTATTGACGAAGGCAATGCCTATGCCGCCAAACATGGCAAGCAGGGCTTCGGCGCCGTCAGCAACAACCTGAGCCTCGCCCGGATGATAGAGCCGGTATGGACAGGTTGCGTGGCCTCCAGCGAGCCGGCCATGCGTGAGTGGCATGAGCACACGCAGATGCCTCTGCTCGCGTGGTCCAGCCAGGCCCGCGGTTTCTTCCTTGACCGCGCCACGCCGGATAACAAGAGCGACTCCGAACTGGTGCGGTGCTGGTACAGCGAAGATAACTTCAAGCGTCAGGCCCGAGCCCAGCAACTCGCCAAAGAAAAGGGCTGCACCGCCATCAACATCGCTCTGGCCTACGTGTTGCACCAGTCCTTCCCCGTGTTCTGCCTCATCGGCCCGCGCAGTCAGGCGGAAATGACCAGCTCCGTAGCTGGCCTCAACGTCACGCTGACGCCTGACGAATGCGCCTGGCTGGATCTGCGCAAGGACTAAGCTTCGAGCGCTGAGCGTTTTCTGGTCCTGACGGACAGATAGCGTTGAAAGTCATAGTAACAAAGCTCAGTCCTGGCAGCAGGGCTGGGCTTTTTGTCCGGGAGGTCGCTGTTTTCACAGCGGGACGTGATAGACCATTTCCCAGCGTTAATTGCGCATATCGTGGGCCGCTTTTGAGCGAGAGCAGCGTTGGAATTCCGGTCAGCGCCTTAGTTTAATGCACTCCCTTCATTCCGCCTTGCTCTCATCTCAAAATCGGCGACTTAAGTTGCACAGTTTATTTTCCGGAAACTCCTTAGGTCGGAAAGCTGATTTCCGAATCCAGCTTACTGTGACGCAGGTGCACTCTTGCCTGCGTCGTCCAGCATTTGCATCAGCGGGGCGGCTGTGGGAGGCAGGTCCGAATCGGCCGGGCTGGGCGTAATCTTCTGGTCCCGGGCAGGTGCCGTCGATGTTGGTGCCGGTGCGGGAGCGGAGGCGGCAGAC
>JBGGNE010000525.1:0-30461 GCA_041287705.1 Methylacidiphilales bacterium
GGGGCCTGCTTCAGCGCCATATCGGGATCTTTCAGGCCGTGCCCGGTGAGAGTCGCCGTGACAACACTGCCTTCGGGAATCTTGCCGGCTGCATTTGCCTTGATGAGACCGGCCAGGGAAGCTGCCGAGGCGGGCTCGACAAAAACACCTTCCAGCCGGGCGACCAGACGGTATGCTTCCAGAATTTCCTCGTCCGTTACGCTGTCGATCCAGCCGCCTGAATCCTGGTAGGCTGCGACGGCGGACTTCCAGCTGGCGGGATTGCCGATACGGATAGCGGACGCAATAGTGTCCGGCTTCGCAACGGGCGCTCCCAGCACGATAGGGGCGGAACCCGCGGCCTGATAACCGCACATTTTAGGCGTGGAAGAGGTGACGCCATCCGCGGCGTACTCGCTAAAGCCCTTCCAGTAGGCCGTGATGTTGCCGGCATTGCCGACGGGCAGAAAGTGAAAGTCGGGAGCGCGGCCCAGCACGTCGCAGATTTCGAACGCGGCGGTCTTCTGGCCCTCGATACGGACGGGGTTGATGCTGTTGACGATTTCTACTTCCGGGCGCGATGCGAGCTCGCGCACCAGGCGCAGGGCGTCATCGAAATTGCCGGAGATCGGCACAATAGCAGCGCCGTACATGATGGCCTGAGCCAGCTTGCCCAGAGCAATGTTGCCGTGCGGCAGAATAACGCCGCACTTCAACCCGGCGCTGGCAGCATAGGCGCTGGCGGCGGCGGAGGTGTTGCCGGTGCTGGCACACACTACGAGCTCGGCGCCGCGCTCTTTGGCCTTGGAGACGGCCATCGTCATGCCGCGGTCTTTGAACGAGCAGGTGGGGTTAAGACCTTCGAACTTCAGGTAGAGCGAGAAGTTGCCACCTATGGTGCCCACAAAGCGAGGGGCAGGGATGAGAGGCGTGCTGCCCTCCAGCAGCGTCACGACGGGCGTGGCGTCCGTGACGGGGAGTCGCGAGCGGTAGTGGCGGATAAGTCCGGGCCATTTCATGATGCGGGGGCGGGCTGTGCGTGCTTAAAGCGTGCGGGCTTACTTGCGTATGCAGAATTGCAGTACCTGTGGAAAGGCAAGAGGGGAATCAAACGCCGAATTGCCCGCAATGGAAAGCACGAAAAGCGGGGCAACCCGGATTTTTTGCCTGTGATTTACGCGGACATCACCCAGAAAGAGCTGAAAAGCAGCCGCGGCGCAACCGCTTTAATGATGCGAATCCGGCGGCAGGAGAGGAATGGGCCGCGGTTCCCCAATCTTGCTCTTTTCCGCCTTAAAGTTGATCTCCTTCTGAGCGCCAGGCAGTGCCTGCAGGGCTGCGGTCTTCAGATCGGAAGCAGGCAGAAGCCGCGCATCGACCTGAAGGCCGGGAACAAGCTCGTAAGTCGGATTGGCGATCACACGGTCCACAAGCTGGACGCCGCTGGTTACCTCCACCATAGCGCCATAGTCGCGGCCCAGCTTTACGCGGCGCGGCTCCACCTTGCTGTCCTTATCCAGCACAAGAACCTGCGGGCCGTCGGGGCGGAACTGAAGCGTGTTGGCGGGCAGCAGCATGGGCGGCTGGGGATCCTTCATGGCAAACCGCACGTTGGCGTACATGCCGGGCAGAAGCGTTCCATCCGCGTTAGGCACCTCCACTTCGGTCAGCAGAGTGCGTGTGGCATCGTCAATTGCGTTGGCGGAGCGCGACACTTTTCCGCCAAAGGTACGGTCGCGAAACTCGGGCACCAGCAGATCCGCCTCCAGTCCGTTGCGGATGCTGCGCACATAGCTCTGGGGGACCCGTACGGAAACGCGCAGTCGATTGATCTGCACTATGGTAAAGAGTGGGACGCCGCTGGAGCTGCCGCTGTTGATCAGCGCGCCTACCTGAGCGTTACGTGTAGTCACGATACCCGAGAACGGTGCGACGACCTTCTGAAACGCCTGAAGATCCTGCAAACGAGATACCTTGGCCTTGGCTGCGGAAAGATCCGCGTCGCGAGCCCGCAGAGCGCCGGCCTTCTCGTCATACTCCTGCGGGGTGCTCACCTTGCCATCCAGCAACTCCTTCCAGCGCCGCTCCGTGATTGCCGCCAGGTCATAATTCGCCTGAGCCTGCGCCAGATCACCCATCGCGCCCTTCAGCTCCTGATCGATCTCAGGTGTGTCAATAATGGCCAGAACCTGGCCCTCCTTTACGGGGTCGCCGATATCGACGTTCCACTTCTGGAGGTAACCGTTGGTGCGCGCAAACAGATCGGCCTGCTGCCAGGCTCTGACGGTTCCCGGCAAAATGAGGGTTGTGGTGGCCGGCGAAGGTGTAGGCTGCATCACGTTGACCACTCGCAGACCGCCGGGATCGGACGCTTTACGTGCCGTTTCTTTCTTGCTGTTAAGACTTGGTACGATGGCCCCGAACCACAGGGCGGCGCCAACGCCGGCAATCACGGCGCCAATGATAACCCAGTTAACCAAATTGCGTCCGAGCGAAGCAGTGTGAGTAAGAGATTCATGCGGCTCGCTCTCCGGGCCGTGTTCGTCCGATTCCTCGGAGTCCGCCCGGCCATCACCATGCTGGTGGCGGGGAGCGGAATCTTGGGAGTTGGGCCTGGGCTGAGAAGGCGCAGAAGCGTCGGTTTGAGGGTGAGGTGAAGTCGGGCTCATAACGGCAGGTACGGCATAGTGGCGGGCAAGATACCTTAGCCCAACTGGTCGATGGGCGCAATTCCAGTTCCGAATGTGTGCTGCCGCAATACACCGTATGATCCATTTGCTATTGTGTTATTGACAGGATATGAAGTGCGGCATATAGTCGATAAAGAACGTTTCCCCTCCCGTATTGTTAGTAGCTACATGCTCTTTTACTATGTCTGCGCGCCTGTATGTCACGTTTCTTTTGCTGGCTTTAACGAGTATAGGTTCATATGGTGCATTAGGAGATCCGGTTGAGCTTTCTGAAGCTCGCTTGGTTAATGGCACCAGGACAGAGCCTTCCGGTTTTGTAGTTACTGATCTCAACAAGGATGAAAGAGACGACATACTGGCACTAAGCGAGGGCGAAGCCATTGAAATTCTTATCAATCAGGAAGATGGATCCTTCACATCCAACGGTATACTCAGGGTTAACCCTGAAGCGCTCCGCGGAAATCCTGTTATCGAAGATGTGAATGGTGACGGCAACCTTGATATAGTGGCACTTTCCTCCAGCGAAACTACATGCTCCATACGTGTATTTCCCGGCAGTGGCACCGGTACCTTTACAATGCCGGTTATCGCAACACCCTGCGACGCAGACGAGATACGCCTGGGAGATTTCACTGGTGATGGCATTTCAGACATTCTTGCCATTAAACGCGATAAAAGCACGGTAATGCGAGATAGCAGCGTGCTGAGCGTCCTGCCCGGAAAAGGCGATGGAACCTTTGGACAGCCAATTGCAGGACCAGAAGATCTGAAGGGCCTGGCGCTTTTGACCGTCGCCGATTTCAATAAGGACGGGAAGCTGGATGTGGCTGTCGGTGAAGATTTGACGGAACCCATCCGCGTCTTCCTTGGCAATGGAAACGGCTCGCTCAATGTCACGACTACTCCTGCGCTGCGCAGCCTGTCTAAAACTGCCGCAGGCCCGGGCGCCAGCGCCGATATTGCCGATCCCGTTTTCGCGATCGCCTCACAGGACATGAACTCGGATGGCAAGCCGGACCTGGTTTTGGGTGGAGCTTCAGACTTCTGGGTAATGCTGGGGAAAGGCGACGGCACTTTTCACAGTGCAATGAGTAATGCGGGAATTACATACAATCTACTGCTGACCCAAGACCTGAATTGCGACGGAATACCGGACCTTCTTATCAATAATAATCTCCGGGGAGCCAGTGACAGACTCCTTTTCTATAAAGGTGAACGCAATGGCTCTCTCGCGCCGTTCTGGGAGATGAATATACAAAGCCTTCAACAGTATCTCCCGCAGTCTACCGCTTCCGCCGCCAGAGCACGATACGTAAGAGCGAGCTGGGGCCGTAGTACGCCACGCATGGCTACCAGCCCCTACAACTTCGAATATAGCGGCTCCAATCCCCATTACGTCGTAGCGGGTGATTTCAACGGGGATAAACGCCAGGACCTCGCGTTTCTCGGCCAGAACCTGTCGCAGACCAGACAGAAAATTCTTATCCTGGACAATCTGACGGGCGTTCCTGTGTATCAACGCTACTCGGTCGGCGTCTATATCTTCGGTGCACTGTCCCTGATTTTTGTCGGAGCAGCCGCAGCCTTTTGCCTCTGGTTCTTCAAACCGCCTCCAGTAGTTGCTGGCGGAGGAGAGACCAGCACTCACGTCCCCTTCCCCGTTACGCCTCGTCCGCCGCCTTCGCGCTTTACTTAATAAATCCGGTACTAACGCGTAATGTTGGTATGAGATTTTGTATTGCCCTGACTTTACGCCTTCTGTTCATCAACGTGCATTTATGTACAGTCGCGCAGGCAAAATCCATAACTGAGGTAACATTTGAGAGTTGCAGTGAATTTCCCACCGAAAGAAAGCCTGAGAAAATAATTGCCTGCGACCTTAACGGAGACGATAAAGATGACCTTATTGTAGCAGGCCTTGGCTCATTCGAAAGCTACCTCAGCAATGGGGATGGTTCTTTTCGACGCGTAGATTCTCTGCCTGAAATGCCAGGTAAGGCTGACTACGCAGTAGATGACTTTAACGGCGATGGAAAGCCTGATGTTGTCATTGCTATCGATGGGCCTGACAAGTCACGAAAGATCCTTACGTATACAGGTAATGGTGACGGCACTTTTTCTCATACGGCTATAGAAACGGCCCCCGCTGATTCTATTATGTCAGATCGGAAGTTTGATTCGTTTCTCCAGTCGTTGTGCTATGCCGATTTAAACCATGACGCAAAGCTGGATTTGATCATGGTACGAGACGAAGGGTATATCTATAACTTTTCAAACTCCGCTAAAGACTCGCCCACGCAGACTCTTAAAGAAAAAAACGCGCAATCTGAATCAACATATTTAGAAAGCTCACAGAATAGTTTTGTCTTAGTGGGAGGGCGAGTTTTCATTAACAGCATCATCGTCATGCTTGGTAAAGGAGATGGAACATTTCTCCCTCCTATACGCTTGCCAGAACAAATGAGCGATCGAGGGATCGTTGGAATTCAGGATATCAACAGAGACGGGCATCCAGATATCATTACTTCAGGGTTTACGCTTCAAGGGAAAGGAAACGGAGTGTTCGATCTGGCAAAAGAAACCTCCAATGACCGCAAAATCAAACTGAGTAAAGGAGGTTTCAATTACATCCATACAGGCGATTACAATAATGATGGCATCGTTGATTATGGCGTATGGAATGGCAAGAAATTCAACATACTTGTCGGAAGCAAGCCAGGTACATTTACAGAATATCCTGTAGCTGTGACGAGCGACTTTCAACGGGCTCTGGCAGGCGATTTCAACGGCGATAGAACTCTGGATATGGCAACCCATTCTGTTAAAGGAGGAGACCAGGATTGCCTTTTACTTTATTTAAACGATGGACATGCAATATTTCCTGCAACGCAAACGGTTGAAAAACGTATAGTCGAACCACTACACGATATCTGGAGCCTTCTGAACAAAAAGCCAGCCCGTGATGTTCGTGAAGCTTTAGCCATTACCGGCAATATTGATGGAGACGACTGCACCGACATCATTCTCTGTACACCGCAGGATAAACGCATTCACGCCCTGCTGAACACAACAACGAAGCCGTGGCACTACAAGCTTGGCTTCAGAGGATGGCTGGCACTAAGCACCATCCTCTTTTCGATCGTGGGGTCAGGGGTTTATTTTCTGGTTCGAAACCGCCCGTCGGTTTCGGGCGCTGCGCCGTTGCCATTACCATTACCACTGCCGTTGGCGTGACCATTATGCATCGCGGGCGCAGTCTGGCGCTTGCCTCTGGCGGGCTGATTTTCCAGCACCGCGGAGAGGTCCACTTCCTCAATGACCGGCTCGTCATCGGGATCCTGCAGAAGCTTGTCGCGTTTGTAGCGGGGGCTCTTTTTGCGCAGCAGACTGTAGACCACCGGTACAATGAAGAGCGTGGAGAATGTTGCCACCAGCAAACCGCCGATAACCGCCCTGGCCAGTGGTGCATTCTGTTCACCGCCCTCGCCGAAACCGAATGACATCGGGAGCATACCGATAATCATGGCGAGCGCCGTCATGCAGACGGGCCGCAGACGGATGTAACCGGCAGCCAGCGCGGCGCTGAGCACATCCTTGCCCGCCCAACGCTGCTCATTGGCAAAGCTTACCACCAGGATGGAATTGGCCGTGGCCACACCTACGGCCATAATGGCCCCCATGAGCGCCGGCACGCTGATGGTTGTGGAGGTGATAAACAGCATCCATACAATGCCGCAAAGCGCACCCGGCAGCGCCGTGATAATGATGAAGGGATCCAGCCAAGACTGGAAGTTCACCACCAGCAGCAGATAGACAAGCACCATGGCACCCAAGAGACCGAAGCCCAGCCCGGTAAACGCCTTCTGCATACTATCCACCTGGCCTCGTATCATCACCTGAGTGCCGCGGGGAATTCCGTCTTTTTCGCTCTGAATATTCTTAATGATTTTCTGGATATCCCTGGCCACGCCACCGAGGTCGCGGCCTTCCACATTAGCGTAAACATTAAAGACAGGCTGCACCGTTAAATGACTTACCACAGCAGGTGTCGTATCACGGTTGAACGTAGCCAGATTGCCCAGTAACTGCTGCTCATTCATGCGACCTACCGGCAGATTCCGCAGCACATCCATGCTGTTGATTTCCGGCTGTGGGGTCTGTACGGATACACGGTATTGCGTGCCGTTCTTAGGGCTGATCCAGAAGCTGTTTTCCGTCTGCGACGTACCGCTGAGCGCTACCAGCACATCGCCGGCCACCTGACGCTGAGTGAGATTGACGCCTGCTGCACGTATGCGATCCACGTCCACATCTATCTGCGGCGCGTCGACGACCTGATGAACGTGAACATCCACAGCGCCAGGGATTTGCGAGATCTCCTTTTCCAGGCGCTTGGCCAGATCCCAGTTCTTCGGGCTTCGACCCACCACGGTAACGTCAATGGGCGAAGGAACGCCGAAGTTCAGCGTCTGGCCGACGATATCCGAGGGCTGCGTAAAGAAGGTGCAATCTGGAAAGCGTTCGCGAAGGGTTGTGCGGATCTTCTGCACGTAGTCCCAGGTGTGGCCATGCTCCTCACTCAACGAAATCAGCATTTCGCCATCTGCGGAACCGATGGTGGCCGAATCGCTTAGCGCCAGATTAATACCACCCAGGGGCAGGCCGATGTTGTCGATAATGAGCTTGATCTCACCTTTCGGAATAATCTCCCGGATGACATCCGCCACCTGACTAAAGATTTTCTCCGTTTCCTCCAGACGCGTTCCGGAAGGAGCGCGGACGTGCAGGCGAAACTGTCCGGCATCCACCCGGGGAAAGAAATCCTGTCCAAGGTTCGGGATGAGCATGACAAGCGAGCCGGCCACAATGACCGCCGCCGCGGAAACCACAAGAAGCCGATGCCGCAGCGTCCAGGCGAGGGCGCGCACGTAGCGTTTCCGGCCGCCTTCAAACCCACGGTTAAAGCGCCAGTGAATCCACGCCAGCACGCCGTAGACACCTTTGTGTGTCGGCCTGTTATCCGCATTTTCGTCGTGATGCTCCTCATCCTCACGACCGTGGTAAAAGTAATACACCATCGTGGGCACAATGGTTCGTGAGAGGAAATAGGACGCCATGACCGCGAAAACGACCGCCATGGCCATGGGCGCGAACAGATAGTAAGCCACACCGCCCAGGAAAAAGATGGGCACGAAAACGATGCATATACAAAGCGTGGCGACAAACGCGGGACCTGCTACCTGGTGGGCGCCGTCCAGAATGGCCTGAACCAGCGTCTTGCCCATCGCCATATTGCGGTGAATGTTCTCGATTTCCACCGTCGTATCATCGACCAGGATACCGACCGCCAGCGCTAGACCGCCAAGTGTCATGATGTTGAGCGTCTGCCCCAGAGTAACCAGCGCCAGCAGCGCCACGGCAATCGACAATGGAATGGAGGCTGCCACCACCAGCGTGCTCCGCCATGATCCCAGAAAGAGCAGGATCATCAACGCAGTCAATCCAGCTGCGATAAGCGCTTCATGCTCAACACCCGCCAGCGCGGCGCGCACAAAGATGGACTGATCGAAAAGCGGCGTGATTTCCAGCTCTTCAGGCACAAGCTTCTTGATTTCCGGCATGCGCTTCTTCACGCGCTCCACCACGTCCAGCGTGCTCGCATTACCGTTTTTCAGCACGGTCAGCAGCGCGGATTTTCTGCCGTCCACACGGACCACGTTAGTTTGTGGAGAACTGCCGTCGCGCACCTGGGCAACATCGCGAATGAAAATCGTCGCGCCGTTCACCGTTTTGATCGGCATATCGCCAATAAGCTGGACGGTATCGACGCTGCTGTTCATCGCCACGCTATATTCTCTGTCACCTATTTTGGCTGTGCCGGAGGGCAGAATCAGATTCTGCGCACTGATGGTGGCGGAAACATCGCTGGGCGAGATGCCGTAGACGCGGCAGGCCTGCAGATCCAGATCCACCTGAATGGCACGCGATTTTCCGCCGTACGGCAGCGGAACCATAGCGCCTTCCACAGAAGCCAGCGGCGTGCGCACCGAGTTCTGCGCTTCGTCGAACAGCTCGCTCTCCGACATGGTTTCACTGCCCAGCGCCATCTGAAGGATGGGCACGTTAGACGCGCTGTAGCGCAGAATCAGCGGCGGCGTCGTTCCTGGCGGCATGGTGCGCAACAGCGTCTGATTGATCGCCGTGACCTGAGCGACGGCAGCTTCGATCTTGGCAGTCGGGTAGAAGAAGACACGGACAACCGCTACGCCGTTAAAGATTTGCGTCTCCATCCGCTCGAAGTCATTCACCGTGGTTGTCATCGCCCGCTCTGATACGGTGATGATGCGGCTCTCGATTTCCTTGGGGGGAAGACCTCCATAGCTCCAGATGACAGACACGACAGGGATGTCAATTGCCGGGAAGATATCCTTCGGCATGCGATAGAAACTGAGCGCCCCGGCTAATATCAGCGCGATTGCCATCACCGTGAAGGTGTATGGCATGCGAAGGGCAATTCGGACGATCCACATAAGGCAAAAGTCGAAAATGGAGGGGGCAGCCTGCGTTAATGATACTGAGTCGCAATGCGGGAATTCAGCGACACAGGCAGTCCGGAAATGGACAAAAGGGGCTAAAGTTTACCAGCAGGTTCACTATTATGCAGCCATCCAGAGTCCAATTGCCTTCATCCTCGCACAGAAGGAAGCACTCGGCAAATGCGAAGGTGCCAGGAACCAATGCAATATTGTCGCAACCTTGCGTATTATATGTACATCTCGTTACAAATATAGCAGGAACTCCTGCCCTTACACAGTTCCGCACATGAAAACTTCAGGTCTTCTCTTCTCCATTTTCTACCTCTTTACCATTATAGTAGCGACCGCAGGATCTGCTGATGACAGTCTGCGCGAAGCCGTTACCAGTGGCAACGTTTCCATGGCGGAAACAGCTTTAATGTCCGGCGCCGATATCGAGCTAAACCAGGAAGGAAATACACCTCTTATGCTTGCTCTGGCCAAGGGTAATGGCTCCATGGCGGAGATGCTCATTAAACATGGCGCAAAACCCAATGGCATTACGCCACTTTTTATCGCTACGATGAAGGGCGATACGGAAGCCTTAAAGACGCTGGTTAAATCAAAGAAGGATCTTCAGGCGCTTGATGAATGGTCGGAGAATGCGCTGCACTATGCGGTACGCTCCAAGAATCTTAAAGTCGTCCTGCTGTTGCTGCAGAGCGGGATTAAGGTCAACCAGAAGAATCAGCTCGGACTTACGCCGCTGATGGTCGCCGTGGAAGATGGCTCTCAGATGCTGATAAACACGCTTATCGATCATAAAGCTGATATCAACGCGCAGGATGCTTATGGTCAGACCGCTATCTTTATTGCCACAGCCAGAGGCAATCTGGAAGCTGTGGCGACTTTGATTTCACGGCGCGCCAATGTTAATGTACTGGACAAGGAAGAGAACTCCGCGTTAAGTATCGCCTTGGCGAATCATGAAGGTTATGCCACCCGCGACGATCAGGAAAGCAAAGTTAAGGCGATAACTTATGCATCTATAGTAAAGAGCCTTCGAAAGGCCGGCGCTATAGAATCAGGCGAACTCAGCGTGGCCAACTCTCCATAATCTATGCTTTATGGGCAATTACATCAATCCATGTCTCCACGCGAGCTTATCTATATATGGATAAGCCGCTTTAACAGTGGAGACATTGACGGGCTGGCAGAGCTGTATGATGAAGACGCGATCAATCATCAGGTAGCCCAGGATCCGGTCATAGGGCGAGAAGCAATACGCGCAATGTTTACCCGTGAGTTCGCAATAGCCGACATGCACTGCATGCCGGAGCATGTGTTCGAGGACGGCAACTGGGGAATCCTGGAATGGAAGGATCCGAAGGGCCTTCGCGGCTGCGGCTTCTTTCATGTCCGCGACGGCAAGATTATCTTTCAGCGCGGCTACTGGGATAAGTTATCGTTCCTCCGGCTGCACAATCTTCCCCTGCCCGAGAAGTAATTACAAGGAGTCGGATCCCATGAAAGCAGAGCCGGCTCAGGCGGCCTTCTGCTCGGGCAATCGCCCTGCGCCAATCAGCTCCAGAGCACCGTACTGCAGCTCCTTCACTACGGAAAGGTCGTTGTGAATGCGTGCCTGGGTCAGTACGCCTTCAAAGTACGCCAGCAGGGATTTCGCCTTCATTTCCGTGTCCGACTTGGGCACGAGACCTTCCTCAGCCGCGTCGCGAATGGCGGAGCCCAGGTACTTCGCTCGAATGTCCAGGCACTCCTGAACCTTGCGGCGAATGTGGGGATCCTGCCGGCACATTTCGGTTCCAAGACTAAAGAGCGGGCAGCCTGGTACGTGGCCCGATTTGGCCTTGGCTTCAGCCTGCTTCTCATAGAAGAGCTGGCAGTAAGTGCGAATACGGTCCAGAGGGGGCACCGTGGGGGAAAAGATCGCATCCAGGCGAGGGCGTCGCTCCTGGGTATCAGCTTCCAGCGCGCATACGGCGAGGTCCGATTTGGAGGAGAAGAAGTGGTAGAAGCTGCCCTTTTTCACCCCGGCATGCTCACAAATAGCATCCACTGTGACAGTGGCATAGCTCGTCTCCGTCATCAATTCGATGGCAGCCTCGAGCAGGCGTTTCCGAGCGGTACTGGTACGTCCCATAACTGTAGTTGCGTGGCAAAAGGTGAAAAGAAGCAGAAAGTGGCAAAACGCCATTGAAACGAAGAGAACGATGGCGAGGTATTTGACCAGTTGGTCAAAACTGATGTCCGTTAACTGCAAATAACCACGCGAACACTCCCCGTGCAAGTCTCATCTGCGGAAAAGTATAGCGGTGCTGGATAGTTCGCTATTTTGTGGCACGCTGCTGGCAGGCAAAGGCGCCTGAACATCTTCATAACCATCGGCACGCGCTGGGGAAATGATGAAAAAAATCGCAAGGAGACTGGCGTCTCCTGTGTGGACGTTGTAGCTTTGCACGTCCGCCATGCAGCGATTTGCGGATGCCCGTGCGGCAAGTTAAGGAACTGCCGTCATAACCTACCCGCTGTTTCATATCCCGACGATTCACCTGCCGGCCAACGCCTGTAATGCACCTCCCATCCGCCATCACGCTCGATCCCGACCTGCAGCGCGTCGCCACAACGCTGATGGCCTGCCCCACCGCTCCCTACCACGAGCAGCAAACGCGCGCTGCCATGCGGAGTCTGGTGGAGGGCCTTTCCCACACGACTGTTCAGGAGGACATTTACGGCAATACGCTGGTGCACTACCGGCGCAACCCCGAACCCGGTCACGCCTTCAGCCTTGTGGCGCACCTCGATCATCCTGGTTTCGTCGTGTGCACGGTGCAGGGAAAGCGCAATGCGCAGTTTCTGGGCGGCATGCACCTGCGCTATTTCGAGGGTAAGGAAGTCATTTTCTACAACACGGACGGCCCGGAAGCTCTGGGCTCGGCTCGCATTGTCCGCGCCGAAGCCGCCAAGGGCCATACGAAGGTTTTCTTTGACGCGGAACCGCCCAGGCACGCCAGGTTCGGCATGTGGGATCTGCCTCCGTTTCGCATAACCAGCACGCGCTGCCGCGGCCGTGCGTTTGATGATCTGGCCGGATGCGCCTCCATGATCGCCCTGCTGCGCCGTCTTGCCCGCAACCGCGCGGAAGCCGATGTCTGCTGCCTTTTTACCAGGGCGGAAGAAGTCGGCTTTCACGGCGCGCTGGCCTCGCTGAAGGGATCACTGAAGCTGCCCAAGGGGCCGGTGCTTTCCATAGAAACTTCAAACGCACAGGGCTTTGCGAAGCTTGGCGCCGGCCCCATCCTTCGCGTGGGAGATCGCGCCACCATCTTTACGCCTGCGGTTACCGCCTGGCTGGAGCTTGCGCTGGCCGATCTCGGACGCCTTCAGACGCGCTTTCCCTACCAGCGACTTCTGATGGGGGGCGGCACGTGCGAAGGCACCGTATTCCAGCAGGCGGGCTTCCCCACCGGTGCCATGTGCCTGGCGTTGCAGAACTTCCACAACATGGGGCCGGGCAGTAACGTAGCGGCTGAAGCGCTTTCCGTACAGGATTGGCAGATGCTGCACGAGTTCCTTTTCTACCTCGCCACGGTCGCCTCCCCCTGCCACACGGCACACAGTACGGAGCTCTGCCAGCGTCTGAAAGATCTTCAGGAAGACGCGCTGAAGAAACTCATCTGAGCAAGCTGCTTTATGATGGAGAGCTCAGCCTGCAAAACCGCCGCCCTCCAGTGCTGTCACAATCTGGCGCGGCATCTGCTTAAAAATCCTGGCAAAGCCTTTTTTACATTATTATACATAAAGACAACGCTTGACAGTGCCCCTTACTCAGCCGATCGTAGAGGGGCGTCGCACACGCCCTCCAGCCATGAAGCGCAGCCAATGCCCGGATACCGTGGAATTTTCTCTGCATAATAGCAACGGCTATGTTGCTACCATTGGCGGCTGGGCAATCGCGTCGATTATTCTCTATGTACTAAGCATGGGACCTGTTGTTGCTGTGGTAAAGTACACTGGCGTTGGTCATGATATCGTACCGTATGTCTATGCACCTTTGATCTGGGCGGCCAGATTTCCGTTTCTTAAATATCCCCTGCTGTGGTATGGAAGTCTCTGGGGCTGGCAATAGTTAATGAGTCCTGTTCCGCTCAATTCTTAGCTTCGGTCGCAGCCTTCGCATCGGCTTCCTCTTCTTCCTTTTGCATTTGTTCCATCATCCGCATCAGCAATGCGGAGAGCGCAGCAGTGGAAATACCGAATGCCAGTATGCCTGCTGTAGCTTCCAGAGGTTCCAGCAAATGCCAGGGGGGTTCCATCATGGTGCCGTAACCCAGCGTTGTATAGTTTACCGCGGAATGATAAAAAGCAGGCTCCAGTCGATCAAACTGTCCCAGCCCCATAAAGATGAGAGCCCACACCGCTATCTGTATGATATGAGCCAGAAAGAAAACCAGTGTCACTACTGTGGTCACATACAGACTCATGCTGGGCCCATGGCTTAGCAACGGATATTTAGCTCGGTGCCGAATAAATCGCATACTGAGTACAGCAGCGAAGACATGGATAATAATGCTAATGACACAGCCAACGGCGCCAATAAAGAAGATAGGATGGTAATTGGGGAGAACACTCATGATTCGACTTTTGGACCGGGAAAGCTGGCGGTATTGCTGTTCATGAAATAACCTGACTCACCGGATATTCCACAAAGCGACATTCCTCACAAGAACATTTGCCTGTTACGCTCGGTAGTGCTAACATCGTTGGCTTCAAATATTTCGGCGCATCGGTGCTTTCTTCTTTTCAGACGCATTTCCACATTTCCTTCCAGCCCCGCAGCCGTCTCATTCTCCGCCTCCTTTCCTTTCTGTGGATCCGCGTCGCAACTTTTTGCCTTCCATGAACTTCCATTATCCGCCCGACCTGCCCGTTTGCGCCCGGCGGGAGGAAATCCTGAAAGCACTGCGCCGCTCCCAGGTTCTTGTTGTCGCAGGCGAAACGGGCTCCGGAAAAACCACGCAGTTGCCCAAGATGTGTCTGGAGGCAGGCCTTGATAAGCGCGGCATGATCGGCTGCACCCAGCCACGCCGCGTGGCCGCCATGAGTGTTTCCCGCCGCGTGGCTGAAGAACTTCGCGTGCCGTGGGGTCGGGATGTAGGCTGCAAGATGCGTTTTGCCGACGACACCTCACGAGACACGCGGATTAAGTTCATGACGGACGGCATTCTTCTTGCCGAAGTCCAGTCCGATCCCATGCTGCAGGCGTACTCCGCGCTCATCATTGATGAAGCGCACGAGCGCTCGCTGAACATCGACTTTCTGCTCGGCTACCTGCAGGGATTGCTGCGCCGCCGGGCCGATCTGAAGCTCGTCATAACGTCCGCGACGATCGATACACACGCCTTCGCCGCAGCCTTTGGCAACGCGCCGATTATCGAAGTATCCGGCCGGCTTTACCCGGTGGATATCGTTTACCGCCCTATAGGTGGCGAGCGAGAACCCGAAGTCGAAGATGAGCTGGATAAGGCTGCACGCGAACGAGATGCGGAACCAGAACTTCCCGAGCAAAAGCAGTCCGACACCCCAAATGTTTCCGATATCGCGCGGGACCTTGCCTCGCTGGGGACATTGCGAGTCTCTCCCTCCCGAAACTCGTCTGCCACTCCCGCGCCCGCTCCGATGAGGCAGAAAGGACCGGCACCCGCATTCCGCGAAGTCGGCGACGATATCAGCATTGTCGAAGCCGCCGCCCGCGCCACGGAAGATACACTGATCGAAACAGACGACGGTGATATCCTCGTCTTCCTGCCCACTGAGCGAGACATCCGCGAAGCCAAAGACCTGCTGGAAGGCAGTCTTGGCACGGGAATCGAAGTACTCGGCCTTTTCGGACGCATGCCCGCCGCCGAACAGCAGCGTATCTTTTCGCCATCCTCGCGCCGCCGGGTTGTGCTGGCCACCAACATTGCCGAAACGTCGATTACCTTGCCGCGTATTGTCACGGTAATCGATACCGGACTGGCGCGTATCAGCCGCTACAATCCCCGCACACGCACCAAGCGGCTGCCGGTCGAAACGATCAGCCAGAGCAGCGCCAACCAGCGCGCCGGTCGAGCGGGCCGCGTGCAGGCAGGCACCTGCATCCGCCTCTACGATGAGGACGATTTCGCCAGGCGCCCGCCGTTTTCACAGCCGGAGATTCAGCGCGCCAATCTGGCCGAAGTCATCCTGCGCATGAAGGCCCACAAACTGGGCCAGATTGAGGACTTCCCCTTCATTGACGCACCGCGCCCGCAGTCCATTCGCTCGGGTTATCAGCTTCTGCACGAGCTCGGCGCTCTGGACGACACGCACGAGCTTACCCCCATGGGCCGCGAACTGGCGAAGCTTCCGCTGGATCCTTCTCTGGGCCGCATGCTGCTTCAGGCTCGCAAGGAAGGTGCCCTGCCGGAAATGCTGATCATCGCCGCAGGCCTGAGCATTCCCGATCCCCGCGAACGCCCGGAAACAGAGCGAGAGCAGGCCGCCACCGCGCACAAGTCCTTTCAGGATATGGAGTCCGACTTCATGTCGCTGCTGAAAATCTGGCGTGCCGCGCCGGATGACCGTGGCGTCAGCCGGAATGCCCTGCGCAAGTTCTGTAAGTCCAATTTCCTCTCCCTGACGCGCATGCGTGAGTGGCGCGACCTTCACAAGCAGCTTTCCGAATCCATGGAAGGGCTGACCGAGAAGCCGCCTGCCGCGGAGAAAGCGCCGAAAGCCGAAGGAAATGCTCCGGCATTCAATCTCTACAACGCTCTGCATCGCAGTATCTTATCCGGTTTGCTGGGGCAGATCGCCCAGAAAAAGGAGCGCAATGACTATCAGGCGTCAGGAAACCGAGTCGCCACCATTTTCCCTGGTTCCAATCTCTACGAGCGCAAAGACAAGCCGCGGCGCGGACGGCAGCAGGAAGAAGCAGCCACCATGGCGCCCGGCAAAGCGGGCGCGCCAGCTGCAACCACATCGCCCGGCCCCGCCCAGTCCGCGTGGATCATGGCGGCGGAAATCGTCCAGACCTCCCAGCTTTTTGCCCGAACCGTCGCGCGTATCGATCCCGCCTGGGTGGTGGATCTTGGTGCGCATCTCTGCAAGTTCAGCTACACCGACCAGCACTGGAGCGCCCGCTCCGGCCGCGTGCTGGTAACCGAACGCGTGCTGATTTACGGCATGGAGGTGCACAAGCATCAGGTTGATTACGGACGCATTAACTCCCGCGAAGCTACCGAGCTCTTTATCCGGGGCGCGCTGATCGACGATCCCTCTTCGCGCAGCGATCCAACCGCTCGCTATGCGCCCGGCGAGCGCAATGCGGAACTCTCCGCCGTGGGTTCAGCGCGCTCTATGCGCTCGCCCGGAGCGGGTGCCGCGCCTCAGCGCATTCAGCACCGCTTTTTTATCGAGAACCGCAAACTGCGCGAGGAGATCGACAACGTCCTGACGCGCGTGCGCAGCAGTCGCATGCACGATGTGGATGAAGCGCTCTATCAGTTTTACGCCGCGCGCATCGAAGGCGTATCGTCCATCCATGATCTCAATGCTCTGGTACGCAGCAGAGTACAGGATGAGCCCATGTTCCTTTGCGCAACCGAAGAAGATCTGTTGGGCACCGACGAGCCTATCTACGATCGCCAGCAGTTCCCCGATGAAGTGGCGCTGGGGCATACCGTTTTACCGGTGCGATACTCATACACGCCTGGCAATGAGGAAGACGGCGTAACCCTGCGCGTTCCCCTGCCCGTCGCGGAAAAGATGAGCACCGGCCAGATTCAGTGGATGGTGCCCGGCCTGCGCGAAGAGCAGATCAGCGTTCTGATGCGCGCGCTGCCCAAGGCGAAGCGCGTGGCACTGATGCCCATCGAAGTAAAAGTGCCCGAAGTGGCCGCACGCTTTCAGCCGGGCGCGGGAGACTTTCTTCGAGAGCTGGCCACGTATCTTACTCGTACATATCGTGTAGCCATCGACGCATCCGACTGGAATGCCGACAGCCTCCCCCAGCATCTGCGCCCGCGCGTGGAAGTTGTCGATCAACGCAACAAGACCGTTGCATCCGGACGCGATATTGATGCCGTGCGCGCCAGGGTCGCGAAGATCGAAGTGAAATCCAGTGCCTGGGATCGCGCTGTCAGCAAGTGGGAACGCTATGCCATCACAACATGGAGCTTCGGAGATCTGCCCGAAAATATTGTTGTCGAACACATCGCAGGCGCGCCGCTGCTGGCATGGCCAGGCCTGAGCGCACGCTCCCCGGAAACTGAAACCCCGACGTCCTCGACGGAGCTGGAAGTCGACCTGCGCCTCTTCCGCACGAAGGACGAAGCCGAGCGAGAGAGCAGGCGCGGTATCCGTCGCCTGGCGGAGATCGTGCTCGCGCGCGATATCGCGTGGCTAAACAAGACGCTGGAAACCTGGGCAAAGCAGCAGATTGCCGGCGGAGGAACAAACCCCGTCCCGGGGCAGAGGCAGACTTCGGGCCTGCAGGGACTTCAGGGCCTGAGTGCGCTGAATACCACGCAGCTTTCCAAATCCGGCGGCAGTCAGGTAGTCGGTACCGCCAGCAAGGGCGGAGGCGGATCTGCCGTACTGGTTCGTCCCGCTGCCTCCAACGCGGCAACAGCCGCCTCCGTTTCAGCCGCGACAACCCTGCAGCGCGCCGCGCTTGAGCACATCTGCGCTTCAGCGCTGGTCCTGGTGCCAGTTTACCCCCTTACCGCGCAACGCTTTGAAGCCATGCTGGCGACTGCGAAGCAGACTTTCGCCACCTGGGCATCCAGCGTGGCCGCCATCACCCGGCAGATTCTGGGCCAGCGCGACACCATTCTGGCTTTTCCTAAGCGCTATGCCGGTTTGGAAGCCGATGTCGAGCGCCTGGCCGGTATCGACTTTCTGGCCCGCACACCGCACGCACAGCTCCCCCATCTCCAACGCTACCTCAAAGCCGTCCAGGTCCGGGCCGAGCGTGCCTCTCTCAACCCCACCAAGGACGCCGAGAAAGCCAAACCGCTGGAACCCTTCGCCGGTAAAGAGCGCGAAGTCCCTGAAGTCCGCCGCCAGGCTTTCCGCTGGATGCTGGAGGAATTCCGCGTGTCGCTGTTTGCGCCGGAGCTCGGCACCGCTTACCCCGTGTCGCCGCAAAGGCTGAAGGCGCTGAAGGATGGAGCGTAGCGTTTGTTAGAAAAGGAAGATTATTCGGATATTACGAGTGACAATCCAGTCCTTATTTTTACACACGCAGGCAACAAGCACTATAGCCAAGGTGCACATGGCAATGAAGTGGGGACAGAGAGTGGAAACCGAAAAAACCAACGGTTCTGGTGTATAGTGGATTAGAACATAGGTAAGCGCATTTCGGCATCCTTTTTGATTCAGGGTGCGATCTAAATGGGGCACCACTCTCCGCGAAGGCTGAGCGAAGCGAGCGAGGATCCCCCAGGATAAAGTTCCACATTTAATTGCATCCGTTGATTTGCCTGTTGCCGCGATTTTACTCCTCAATTCGCATCAATACCGTATGCTCTTACCTACATGATTGTTCCGCGACAACGGTTGCTGGTGCTTTGCGCTGTGGTGGGGGTGCCTGCGCTGGGATGCATTGGCCTGGGCGGGGCAGTGCTGTTTCCTGGCGCGCTGGCGTTTGTGTTGGCGCTGGCCGTGGCGCTGGTGGACATGGTGGCTGGCAGGCGCCTGGTGAAAGGGCTGCGGGTAGAGTATCCGCCCGATACGCGCATGCCCAAGGAGAAGGCGGGGGAGTTTGTCTTCACGCTGACCAACGATTCTTCGTCCGCCGCGCAACTGCTTTGTGCGGTACCATTTCCTCTGGAAGTCTCCACGGCGGTGGAGGCGCTGCCCCTGAAGGTTCCGCCGCCGGGGTTACAGTTATCCGTCACATTTCCGTGCCTGCCCAGGCGGCGCGGCGTTTATCTGCTGCAGGGGGCCTACATCGAAGTATTTTCGCCGCTGGGACTGTGGGGCGTTCGCGCTGTGTTGCCTGCCGCGGGGCGCCTGCATGTGTATCCTAACCTTCAGTACGATCGCAAGAAGCTGGCGGCGATGTTTTTGCGAAGGGGCGACATGGGGCTGCATACGCAGCGCCAGATGGGAAAAGGCCGCGAATTTGAGAAGCTGCGCGAGTATTTTGCGGGCGATGACGTGGGCGATATTCACTGGAAAGCCACCGCGCGCCGCGGGCATCCCGTCACCAAAGTCTTTCAGATCGAGCGCACGCAGGAAGTGTATGTCGTCATGGATGCCTCGCGGCTGAGCGCTCGCCCGGCTGGCGTGGCGTCACGTCAGGCGGAGGAGATGCTGGCCAAAGTGCGCAAGCGCTCGCTGGAGATGCGCGGCGATATGGAAGTGGTGGAGCCGGACGTGGACGTCAATGTCTCGCCTATGCTGGACCGCTACATGATGGCCGGGCTGGTATTGGCGCAAGTGAGCCAGCGGCAGGGCGACGTGTTTGGCATGGCGGTATTCAGCGATCGCGTCCACACGTTTCTGCGGGCCAAGACCGGGCCCAGCCATTACCATGCGTGCCGCGATGCACTCTCCGCAGTGGAGCCGCGGCTGGTGGCGCCGGACTTTGGGGATCTCGCCACCACACTGCGCACCAAGCTGCGGCGGCGCGCGCTGATCATCGTCATGACTTCGCTGGAGGATCAGGCGATCGCAGAGCATCTGGAGACCAATCTTGGGCTGCTGACGCGACAGCACCTGGTGCTTGTCTGCATGATTCAGCCGCCCGGTGTGGCCCCCATGTTTGAGAACCAGAACGCAGAGAGCAGCGACGATGTATACCGGCATTTTGCCGGACATCTGCGCTGGGAGGATCTGCGCGAACGCGAAGCCAGGCTGCGCAAGGCCGGCGCGCATTTCTGCATGCTGCCCAACAACCGCTTCAGCGCGGATATTGTTTCGGAATATATCAATATTAAGCGACGCCAGCTTATCTGACGGGATAGCTCTGTATTCGCCGTTGCGGCAGAACCAAAGATTACTTGCGCGGAGCATAAGATGCGTGCATGCTATGCCACCGCAAGCAGCCGGAAGCCCCGGCAAAACTCGGGTAAAAAGGGGAAAGGGCGTTACAATTTGGAGTGACTCGTTCGTTTTACTGCCTGCCATGACTTCTTCACCCTCTGACAATTCTCAGCCCCAGAATGCCGCGGAACCGCAGTCGAAGCGTATTCCCGCGCGGGTGCGTCGCCGGTACGCAGCATATTGTGTGGCTCTTGGTGCCTTGCTGATGACGGGCTATGCGCTCAGCATCGGGCCCGTAGCCTATTACAGCTGCAAGCTGAATCTCGGCGTATCGCGGTATTCCTATATCATTGAGCCTTCTGTCGGTAAGGGCAACAGCATATATGTAATGGAAGGTTCCGCAGTATCGAATCCGCACCCGATGGTGGAGAATATCTACCTGCCGCTGATGTTGTTTTGCACCTATGTTCCGTATGCGGATAACGCCATGAACTCGTACCTGGGTTTGTGGGATAAAACCTTTCACATAGAAAAGAAAGCGTGAACGCCATGAAGTCATGAGCTGAAAACGCTAAGCCAACCAGGCTTGCCTGCGTATGAATACCCTGCCTGTTCACGTTACTCAGAACGGCGGCCCGACCGCCGGGGGAAAGGCGTTATCCGGCAAGGCACACAAGCGCGGAGGCAGTTCGGGCTCCTGGAGTTTCCCCACATGGCTGATGATATGCGCGCTGGTACTCTATCCCCTGAGTGTGGGGCCGATAAGCTGGTGCTGGGAGGAAGTGATTCTTTCGCAGGATGATACGAACCAGTTCCGCGCCCGGCGCGATCGCGGTGCAGCAGAAGCCCCGTTTATGGGCCGTTTTTATGTTTTACCGGGAATATACCAGCCGTTAATGTGGGCCTATGGCTCCGCGCCGGCCGTACGTAACATGATGGATGGCTACCTGCGCATGTGGGGCAGGCTGCTGACACTTCAGCCGATCCCTAACTTTGAGTTCCGCTTCCCCAAGCTAAGCCCGTGGGAAGACTCCAAAACAACCGGAATGCCAGTGCAGATCTGCAGCGGATCCTCCGGCACGGGGGACAGAAACGCGGTAAGAGACTTCCTGGGCGGCGGAGCTCAGGAAGGCGACGGTGTCGGATTTCATTCGCACAAAAGCACGGATGAATCCGGCGGCGGAACGTCCGGACTGGAGTTTACGCCCTGTCTAATAAAACGATGAGAGAGGGATTTCCTCCTGAAGTAAGTGCATTTCGCATCGTTAGTTGGGAGGAAAGCCGGGATTAATTTCGAGGTGCAGGCAAGGCGCGGTTGAAGGAGTGCATTCGATTGAATGCTCAACTAAAATCGCAACGCAGCCTGCACTTACTATTGGGCCGGGCAAAGGAGCCAAAGACTGGACTGTAACGAGTCGGCGCATTCAGGAAGGCGTACTGAAACCTGTACAGACTGCAGGATAGCTGGAAAAAAGGCTGATTTCAGGCTATGTAACGTTTATGTGAACGTTGCCTGATCGGAATAAACCAATATCGTCCATGATTTCGCCGCCCGACAATCCCCAACGCTGGTGTGACTTCGACAGACTTGCCCGGCTTGTCTCCGATCAGTTTGACCGGGATTCGCACTATTCGCCGCACGGGCCGGATCACTGGCGCCGTGTGGAGCGTAACGGGCTGTGGCTTTCCACGCACACGGGCGCGGATATCATGGTTGTGCGTATCTTCGCGTGGCTGCACGATTCCCAGCGGCTGAACGACGGCCATGATCCGGACCATGGTCCACGAGCGGCCGAGTACGCACAGACTCTCTTTGGCGATTTCTTTGAGATGGACGAACCCGCATTCGAGGCGCTGCTGTACGCCTGCAACGGCCACACTCACGAACAGTCTTCCCCGGACTCCACCATCGGCACCTGCTGGGATGCCGATCGCCTGGATCTTGGGCGCGTGGGCGTTATCCCCAGTGAAGAGTATATGAGCACTGGCTTTGGCAGAGCTGTAGCCCGCGCCGGATCGTTCGCCCCCTTCCGAGAAGAGTTGAGGAAAGCTGGTATGCGAGAGGTGCCTTAACAAGTGGCATACCTTGTCACATGTCGGCGCGCTGGGCTGGTTTAATCCTCTTCCCAATACACGAAGCGGCCGCAGTTGGTGCAGGTTTGCAGGGTGTCCTGGGTTCTGATGCGAAGCGAGGTATTCATCGTCAGCTTCATGTGGCAGCCGTTGCAGACGCCATGGCGGACGGGGACGATGGCGGCATCCTTTTTACTCTTCAGGATACGGCGATACTGATCCAGGATTTCTTCGGGAACGATTTCCTCGCTCTTTTTCTGCTGGGAGCGCAGATCGGCTAACTCTTTTTCCAGGTAACTCTTGCGGGCTTTCAGGTCTTCGCGGGACTTTGTTGTCTTGGCCTCGAACTCGGCCAGGGCGGCTTTCTCGGTGGCAGTGGCGGCGAGACCTGTCTCATACCGCTGCATTAACTCTAACTCTTCGTCTTCTAAAGCGTGAATGTCTTTCTCGGCCCTTACTATCTCGTGGGCCAGCGCCGCGTATTCTTCGTTTTTACGGGTTTGCAGTTGCTGCTGCTTGTAGCGGGCAATCTGGCCGCGTTTAGAAGCTGCTTCCAGGTCCAGCCGTTTTCGTTCTGCTTCGGCCGCCATGGTTTCAGCTTTAAGCCGGGCGAGGCCGGCGGAACGATCGGTCAACGCCTTTTGCAGCGCGGCATCCTGGGCCGGCATGCGGGTGAGTTCGCGCTCCAGCTCTGCCACGCGGAGGTCCCGATGCTGAAGTACGAGGAGTGCCTCGTTGAGTTCAAACATGATGCTATTGATACTTACCGACTTGTGGGGCGTCGGGCGAGGATTTTCTCGGTATAAATTGCTCTGTGATTAAGCAGGGCCGGTTTGCCGGGGTAGAAACAGGCGGCCTTAAAAAGCACAGAACCCGGAATCGTAGTGATGCCGGGTTTTGTGAGAGCTGCACGTGCCAGCCGAACGGCTGTCGCTGAGTGGAATCAGCCTGCGCTGTTGTAGTAATCTTCCACAAGCTGGGAAACGTCTTTGTAGGCCATGTCGACTTCGTAGATTTTCTTCAGCAGGTCGATCATCTTTTCCTTCTGGCCGGTGTTCTTGTAGATCGTGGCCAGATTGTAGACGATTTCCTTCTTGGTATCGTCCATGAAGGCGAGTTCGCTGATCGCGCCCAGGAAGGTCTTTTCGGCAAGATCGTTCATGTTACGCTTGGCGAAGGAGAGGCCCATCATGTTGTAGGCGGGGATGCGGACGCTGGGCTGCTTCAGGCTCTGCTGCAGCTCGGGGAGCGCTTCCTTATAGTTGCCGGCGTGGTAGAGGGCGGCCCCGAGTTCGTAGCGGTACTGGCCGTCGTTCGGGTACTTGCGAACGCGTTCGCGTGCCACATCCAGGGTCAGCTCGGCGCGCTGGGCCTTCAACTGGTCAACGGAGGACTGGTACTGCTCGGGATCCTGATCCGCTGCGGCCTGGTAAAGGGCGATCTGCTTGTCCAACTGCTTGAAGCGAAGATCGGCCAGCAGTTTTTCGATAGAGGTATCGGTGCGACCACCGGTCTCGTAAGTATAGGCGTACCACTCGATCGCTTTTTCCAGATCATCCTTCTTCAGGAAGAGATCGGCGATACGGCGGGGGTGATTGAGATTGTTCGGTTCGCGCTGCAGCAGGGCAAAGAGCTCGGCGATCTGCTCATCCATGGCTTTCTCGCTCTTGACCTGTTTGCCGGCGGTTTCCAGTGCGGCGGCTCCCTTCTTGTCCTGAATCAGGTCGCGATAATCCTTGGCGCCGCTCCAGTTGCCGGAGGTAGAGGCATGCATGGCGGTGGCATTCTTCATACCACTGATGGCTTCGCCGTCGCGGGGATCGATACCGACGATCGCTTCGTAAACCTTTACGGCGCGGTGTCCGTCGCCCATACGCATGTAGGTCTGGGCCAGCTCGTGCAGCAGGGCTTTGTCCTTGGGTTTGGCTTCGCGAAGGGTCTCGTAGGCCAGGGCGGCGATCTCCGGCAGGCCGGCGGCGAGAGCGGCTTCGGCCTGGGCTTTATTGGCAGTGGCGTTAAAGGGATCAATAGCGAGCGCTTCCTCGGCCAGAACAATGGCTTCGACAGGCATCTTCTTTACCGCTCCGCTCGCCTTCATGGCGGCACCGGAGGCCTTCAGCTGCACCATGGGTTTGGAGAAGGTGGACAGCGCTTTAAATTGCTGGATGGAGGCTGCGCGTACACGCTGACGTCCTTCCAGAAATTCCGGCTCGCTCTTCAGGATGGTCTGACCGAGCTGCAGTACATAGCCAAAGTTCTTGGCATCGAAGGCTTCGCGGGCGCGCCGCCACAGGTCGCGATTATTGGATTGGAGTTCTTTTTCGGTCTTAACGGCCATTGTCATATCCTACACTTTTGCAGTTTCGTGGTCAATGCTTCACATACCGGAAACATGCCTTAAAATGAGAAGGAAAGGAACCGACCGCCGGAGTTTCCCGCGCTGATTTCGGCGGAATGCGCCCGAAAGTGATGATTTGTGTTCACTTTTAACCACAGCGGGCTCCGCGATGAAGGAAATGCATTTCCCCTGCGTCCTCGCGCTTTACATGCGCCATGCGCTTCCTTCATACTACGCGGGCCATGCATCTGCTCACTGCCGCCTTCGACCCGGAGACCGCTATTTCCCGCGTGAGCGAGATTTTTGCCCTGAGTGACTCGCCGGACCGTATTGCCGAAAAACTGAACGTCCCCAATGAGGTGGACCGCGTAAAGGAAGGGCTGCAGATTCCCTCCTGCAAGCGGCTGCTTGCCGATATTGATAAGCTGAAAGCCTTTGTTGATCTGGAAAAGCAGATCGAAGATGTGAAGGCCGGCCGATGGAGCTGGAACTTCCTGGGCAAAGGCGCGCGTGACGCGCATCTCTCCAAACTCCTGGACAAACGTCGCAAATTCGGCTCCCTGATTGAGGCGCCTCGCTGGTTCTACCGGCTGGAACGAGTATGGCTGCTGCACTGCATTCGCGATTACGCGCTGGATTCCGCCACGCAGCTTGCGGACAGCGAATGGATTGAAGTAGATGACAACAACTCCAACGGGCAGATCCCCTACCCCATCATCCAGATGTTTGAGGCGGCAGACTCTAATAAAGCGAAAACGATTATCCTGAATCTGGAGAAGCCTTTTAAGGATATCTCGCCGGAGTGGGTGCTGAAGGGTCTGGAAGGCCACCGCGCTCTGCACTTTGACTTTGAGAAACGCATGGCCATCTACTTCCAGCCCCTGCGGGTCTGATCCGGAAGCCATCGCATGCCGGGATGGAAAATCCGGAGTGGTGCAGTTTGTTTCTGAATGCTTTCAATACCATCCTTCATCTTCTTACTGGGGCCTGTTTCCTGGCTGGCTTCCCTATTTATCGCGCGCCATGCCCGAGACGAGAGAAACCCTTACACTCCGCAATAAGATAGCGGAACTTGAGCGCCTCAGCGACTTTATCGCCGAATTTGGGGATCGCAACGGTCTTGCTCAGAAGGATGTTTTTGCTTTTACGCTTTCGCTGGAGGAGCTGGTAACCAACATCATTAATTACGGCTATCGCGGCGAAGGAGAGCATCCCATTATCCTGACCATGCTGGTGGAAGACGGAACCGTGTGCGCGTTGCTGGAGGACCAGGCACCCGCGTTCGATCCCTTTGCCCGCGAGGAAGTGGACATCACCCTGGGAGTGGAAGACCGGCCCATCGGCGGCCTGGGCATCCACCTGTGCAAGAAAATGATGGATCACGTTTCCTATGACCATACAGGCGGCTTTAACCGCGTGCACCTGCACCGTATGCTGCGCGGGCCTGGCACTACCGTTGCCGTTCCGGATCCCATCGACACTCCGCTGGAAAGTAATCCGCAACATCATCAGACTTAAAACCTTACCGACTGTTGTTTCGCCGGCAAACCTACCAATCCGCCTGTGAGCCTTCACATCGCTATAGATCCCACTGAATCTGAACCGGGTTCCAGACTTGTTGTTTGTCTGGAGGGCCTGCTGAACTCTCAGGGCGCTGAAACGGCGCATCACTATCTGCGTATCCTGCTGGATCAGCAGACCAAACCCGTACACGTCCTGCTGGAGGGCTCGAAGCTGACGTATCTGAACAGCAGCGGCCTGCGCACTCTCTCGCAGTTCTCGCGCGAGCTGCGCAAATCCGGCAAGCGTCTGGCCCTGTGCTGCGCTTCGGAACAACTGACCGACCTGGTGGAAGTCGCGGGCCTGTCGACGCTGATTCTGATGTATCCCAGCGTGGACGAAGCACGTCAGGCGCTGGTGCATTAGCGCGTGGCGCACAGACAAAGACAGGACAGGTTTGATGCCGCTTTGCCCAGTCTTCCTGCTGCTGAGAATTCAGCACAATGCTCTTGCCAAAAAAGCCGCTTAAGCGCAAAATCACATGCGGATTTGATTTTTTGCGCATGCATGCTGACTTTTTCTCTTTGGGACCCGTCCTGGTACATCACCTTGCCAGCTCACGCCGCATGAAGGCGCTTCGCCGCATCATTCTGGCAGCCGTGGCAATGTTTGCTCTCGCGGGTGCGGGTGAACGGATCCGGGCCCAGCAGAACACTCCCGCATCAACCGCACCCAGGCCCGCTGAGCCGGAGTACGCCATCGCAGTCACAACGGATCGTCCGGATGCCACCTACAAGCAGGGCGAAATCGTGACGTTTCGTATCAGCATTACCCACCAGGGTGCTCCGATGGAGGAGGGCACAGTGGCATGGTCGGTGACCAAGGATGGAGTGCCTCCTGTGCAGAGCGGCGTGGCGGAGGTGAAGAATGGGCAGGCTTCCGTTACCGGCCAGCTTGCGGAACCAGGATTTCTCCAGTGCAAGGCGATCTACAAGGGGCCAACTGGTAAGGATGAAGAGCTGGCGCGCGGTATTGGCGGAGCCGCTGTGGATCCGCAGTTGATCAGGCCCAGCATGCCCGTGCCGGAGGATTTCGATGCGTTTTGGGCGGCCCAGCGGAAGCGACTGGCCGCGGTGCCGCTGAATGCCAAAATGACGCCCGTCACGTTCAGCACCGCCACCAATCCCCCTGGCTCCCCTGAATCCGCGACCCCCATCGAAATATTTGATGTGCAGGCCGATGCGATAGGCGATACGCCCATGCGCGGCTACTTCGCGCGACCGGCTGGCGCCAGGCCTAAGTCACTGCCGGCTATTATTACTCTGGAAGGCGCCGGAGTCTACGCCACGCGCCGCGATCCCTGGCTGACAGGCTGGGCGCGCGACGGATTCCTGTCGCTGGAGATCAATGCGCACGGCATCGCCAACGATAAGCCGCAGGACTTCTACCTGGGTCTGGAGAAGGGTGCGCTGAAGGATTACCAGATTCAGGGCCGCAACAGCCGCGACACCTTCTACTTCCTTAACATGTACCTGCGTGCCCAGCGCGGGCTGGATTTCCTGGCGGCCCAGCCCGAGTGGGACGGCAAGATTCTGATCAGCAGCGGCACCAGTCAGGGCGGCGCTCAGTCCATCTTTCTGGCCGGGATGGATCCGCGAGTGACATTTCTGCTGGCGGCAGTACCAGCTATGTGCGACCACAGCGGCATGGTGACCGGCCGCGTTCCCGGGTGGCCGCGCCTTGTTCCGCTCCGCCCGGATGGCAAGCCGGATCCCGCCGTACTGGAGACCTCGCGTTACTTCGATTCCGTCAACTTCTGCACCCGCGTCCGAGTTCCCTCACTGTTTGTCGCCGGCTTTATTGATCAGGTAACGCCGCCCACCTCCGTGTACGCAGCCTTCAACGCTCTCCCCGGGGCGGGAAAGGAGATGTATCCCGCGACGCTTTCTCCGCATCGTATTGATCCCCGGATCTGGCCGGAAATCCGCCGCCGCGTGCTGCTGCACAAAAATGCTGCGTACACACTACTGGATTCGGGCCGGCGAGCCCCCAATTGAAGCCGCATCCTGGCCACACTGCATGCGAATCTGCCCTGGTTACATGATTAATCTGATCTCTTGCTCTTTTGTGATAATCAGCTATCAAAAATATCGTGTCAGTCTCACAATCAAGACCATCTTTATTTGGCCGCTCATGCGCATGGATGATCCTTGCGATCATGTTGCTTATCCTCATCTGGGCCGTTGGAGGGAAACAGGGATCCAGGGAGCCACTGGATTTTCGGGGCAAGAGCGGTGTGCGGGAATATTCTCCAGGCAATTCCCTCCAACTTACCGAAGGCTCTCTGGGTCTGGAAGTCGATAAGGTCAGATCTCGCTCTGGCTTTCGAGTCCTGGCAGTCTACGGGCATGAGGGAGAGCAGTCGGTGTCTCCTGGTGACTTCATCCTTGAAGTGAACGGTACTGTTCCACGGGATATCGCTCAGTTCTTTGCCCTGCTGCACGGGAAGGCGGGGGAGCCTGTCAGTCTGCTTGTAACTCAACAGCACAAGCAGCGCGTGGATACCGTAAAAGTGCAAATGGTTCGCCGTCCGCTCCTTGGTCTGGTGCGGACCGAGGCCGATCGGGGGGATGCTGCCGCGCAGGTTTCTCTCGGTCTTTTCCACCTTATTCCTGGCGGTGCAGATGAATCGGAAGATGCGCAGCCGCCCGCTAAAGAAGAGATGGAGAAAGGGCTGGGCTGGCTGGAGAAAGCGTACGCGCAGGGCAACGTGAACGCGGCTATCTGCCTGGGCTCTGTTTACCGGGAAGGCTTCGGAGTTGAGGCAAACTGGGAACGCGCTTCCCGATATTACAAGACAGCCTCGGAGGCAAACGACGCATCGTCCCAGTATGTGCTGGCCGATATGTACGAAAAAGGCCTTGGAGTGGAGTTGAATCCCCGGCTGGCCGGCGAATGGTATCTGAAGGCCGCCGAAGGAGGAATCGAGGAAGCCCGGCTGAAAGTAATCGAGCTGTACGACGCCGGCAAAATCCCTCCCAGGGATCAGAAACGTGCCGCAAACCTGAAAGGTTTGATGCAACACACCGATGGAGGTCGCCAGGCGTACGAGCAGGCGGTGCTCCTGCTGAACAAGCCCGACATTTCGATGGAAGAAATGACGGAAGGTCAGCGATTGCTCAGGATGTCCTGTCTCCAACAGTACGTGCCTGCCATGAAGATGAGCATGCTTTATCAACTGCGAAGCGGCAATGTGGAAGAAGCGCTTCGCCAGATGAACGAGATGAAGGAGTTGCGACAGGTCTCGGATTCCATAGGCATACCACTGGGGATCTTTATTGGCCTGGGACAAATTCCTCTGGTGCTGTGGGTGGTGATCCTGCCATCGCTGACCGCGTTTGCCGCCTGCAGCGTCGTCGCGTCGATTGCCTGCGAGCCACTGAGGAGACTTCCTGCGGATGCGCACTGGACTCAGCGGGCAAGTGCAGCCTGGACGGCCCGTATACCCATTCTCCCTTTGTTTGCGCTTTCGAGTGTCGTACCTGCGATGAATTATTTTAGTGCGGAGCCGGATTCGTTACCGTATTCCCGAGTGTTGCTTCTCTTCTTTGTGATTCTCTCCGCGGGTACTGGCGCCCTGTTCGCCATCGCACGCATGCAAAGCGTTATCTTTCAGGAGAAGCGACCAGCTCTTCACGTTCTCCGGGATTTAGTAGTGATGATCACGTGTTTTTATGGCCTTACACTGATTCCTTCGATTGCCATGCTGGTGTTTTCATCCACCCTGAGTCAGGGGTGGGGACTTGCGGCTGCGGTGGTGGGCGGAGCCATTCTTGGCATGGCCCATTTCTACACAGCCGGTATTCCCTTTCTCCGTTTGCTGGGTCTGGTTCGCCATGCACCGGAGCGCATCGTGGCGCTTTCGGATGAAGCGGCCCGCCGAATCGGCTCCAGACCACGCCCTGTGGTTCTTATCCACTGGGGAATGGCCAATGCCATTGCGTTTTCCGGCAGCCAGCTTCTGGGCATAACAACTCGTGCATGTAAAGTGCTGAAGGACCAACAAATTATATCCATAATGGCGCACGAGTTGGCGCATCTGGATGAAACACCTGCGGAAAAACGGCAGCGACTGATCTATTGCATTGCGGTTAGCGTTGGCCCCATGCTGCTCTTCGCCTCACTGATCCATCGGTTTATGTACGGACTGGTTGCAGTCCCTCTGGTCGTTGGCCTGCTTGCGGGCAGAATTCAGTCCTTCAGCCGCCGCATGGAGGAAAAAGCGGACACCGTCGGGCGCAGCGCGGAAACGGAAGCTGGCGAATACGCGCT
>JBGGNE010000526.1:0-6078 GCA_041287705.1 Methylacidiphilales bacterium
CGCGGATGGCGCCGTGTCATTGAGCCGGAAACCAGTGCCGCCTACGCCGAACTCCTCTTCTTTATTGCCGGCGCCAAGGATTACCTGACCGCAGCCGCCAAGGACAAGCTGAAGGATCCCGTGCAGGAACAGGCTCGCCGCGACGAGCTCTTCAAGAAGGTTGGGGTCCGGGTCGTGGATGACAAAACGCTGGAGGTTCGGCTCTCCCAGCCCACGCCGTTCTTTCCCCAGCTTTGCGTCAACCCCTGCTACATGCCCATCCACGGCCCCACTCTGGAGAAATACGGCAACAGATGGACGCGGCCCGGCAATATCGTCTCCAACGGCGCCTATATTCTGGCGGACTGGCGTCTTCAGGATCGCTTTGTACTGAAACAGAACCCGCGCTACTGGCGCAAACCCAGTCCGGCATTCAAGATCGTGCACGCTTTGTCGGTGAAAGATGCGGCGACGGCGTTCAACCTCTTCTACGCGGGCAAAGCGGATCTGCTTCTGGATAAGGGTCTGGTTCCGGCGCAGATCATTCCGCAGATCTCCAAAGAGCCATGGTTTAACAGCAACCCGTTCCTCGCGACCTATTTCTACCGTTTCAATGTTACCAGAAAACCTCTGGACGACGTGCGTGTGCGGCTGGCGCTTTCGATGGCGGTGGACAAGAACGCGATTGTCAGCCACATCACCCGTGCCGGCGAACCCGCGGCAGGATCGCTGACGCCGCCCGGTATGCAAGGCTACCAGCCGCCGGCCGGACTTCCCTTCAACATCGCGGAAGCGAAGCGTCTGCTGGCGGAAGCAGGCTTCCCGGATGGAGCCAACTTCCCGGATCTTAAGCTTCTCTATAATGACTCCGACATGAACGAGGCCGTGGCCACCGGCATCCAGGCCATGTGGAAGCAGAATCTTAATATCAGCATTGAGCTGCGAAAGCAGGACTGGAAGTCGTATCTGGATTCGCTCAACAAGCTGAACTACGACATCGCGCGCTCTTCATGGGTCGGTGACTACCAGGATCCCACCACCTTCCTTGACATGTTTGTGACGGGCGGCGGCAATAATCGCACGGGCTATTCCAGCAAAGAATTTGATACGCTGCAGGCTCAGGCAGCCGCTGAACCCGATCCCGTAAAGCGTGCCGAACTGCTGTATAAGTCGGAAGTTGTCCTGGTGGAAAAGGATGTGCCGATCCTTCCGCTCTATTTCATCGTGGGCATTGCGCTTTATCACAAGGATAAGCTGGGCGGCTTCGCCCCCAATGTCGTGGATGAGCATCCCATCCGGCACATGTACTTTAAGGACAAGGCCGGGGAGAAGAAAGTGGAGCTCAGTACGCCATAATCATTTGAGATTCCTCACGTCTTCGCCTGATACCCGTTGTACGAGACCATGCTTTCCAGCGGGAGCCGCGTCTTGATCGGCGAAGGCTCTTCAGGGTAGCCGATTGGCACAACCAGCACCACGAAGAGGTGGCTGGGAAGCTCGCAGACGGCTCGCACGCGGCTTTCGTCAAAGCCCTCCATAGGGACGGTAGCAAGTCCGGCGGCATGGGCGGCCAGCATGAAATTCATGGCGCATAACGCAGCCTGCTTGCCCAGCCAGTACTCCTTTTGCACGGCGGGGATCGAAGGCACGGGAACAACCAGCTTGCCGACGGGCGCCAGGAACTTCTTCCACATCCAGGCGGATCCCACCGGACCTGTATCCAGCGCCAGACGCATGTAGCGCCGAAGCGTTGCGGCATAATCGGGAGAAATAGCGCCGCCTTCGAGGTCTGCCGTCAGGACAGCTTCCATATTGTGCTGAAGCGCCTGGCGATCCCCGGCAAACAGCACAACGGCAGACGCTTCCTCCACCTGAGGCTGCCCCATGCAGGCCGGGCGCAGTTTCTTCTTCAGCGCAGGGGAATCGATCACAATAAAATGAGTCGGCTGCAGATTGTAGCCGCTTGGCGCCCACTGGGCACACGTTAGCAGACGCTTCATAAGTCCTTCCGGCAGAGGCTTATCCTTAAAGTGTCGCACGGTACGACGGCTCAGTGCAAGTCGTTCGAACGCAGCCAGTTGCGGAAACGGATCTGATGGACCTGGGGCTGCGCCATCGTGGTGCTCGCGCTGCTTTACAATTGGATCAACTTGGCCCATAGTAGGAAGGTGGAAATGTGTCGCTGCTTGGCGTTGCCCTGACGCAGGGTGTGCCGAAAGTTTCGTCCTCAAATCCCCTCAGCGCAAGCCCTGCGCAACATTTCCTGTATACCATCACTTGTTTAACCTCCGCCAGACTCAGCTGCCTTACGTAAGTCATTGCAGCGCAAGCTTAGCACAATTGTCACCATTCTCGACTATCGCCATGATTGCAAAACCCCCAGCACCGTCTATACATACCCGCCATGACTGAGATGCCGTGGACGATTTCTGACGCTATTCGCACGTACAATATTGATGGTTGGGGCAACCGTTATTTTGGCGTGAGTTCAGCGGGCAATGTTACTGTGCGTCCTTTGCCAGAGCAGGGCCCGGATATTGAGATCACGAAGGTGATCGAGGAAGCGCGTGAACGCGGCCTGGGATTCCCGTTACTTATTCGTTTTCAGGATCTTCTGCGCCACCGCGTGGAGACGCTCAACGAGGCATTTCGTTCTGCGATCAAAGAGCTGGATTACCAGGGCCAGTACCGCGGTGTATTCCCTATCAAAGTGAATCAGTTGCGCGAAGTTGTGGAAGAAATCATGGATGCCGGCGCGCCGTATCACTACGGCATTGAAGTCGGGAGCAAGCCCGAGCTTTTTGCCGCGCTCGCCATCCATAAAGATCCGGAAAGCCTGATCATCTGCAACGGCTACAAGGATCCCCTTTTCATCCAGATGGCACTGCTGGGCCGCAAGCTCGGCAAGCAGGTCATCATGGTCGTGGAAAAGCTGGAAGAGCTTCGCGCGATTATCGACGTATCGCAACAGCTTGGCGTTAAGCCGCTCATCGGTATCCGCGTTCGCCTGAGCAGCAAGGGCGCCGGCAAATGGGCAACCAGCGGCGGCGAAAACGCGAAGTTCGGTCTGGGCACAGCGGATCTGGTCGAAGCGACCGAGATGCTGCGTAAGTCAGAAATGGTGGAGCAGTTCGTACTGGTGCACTTCCATATCGGCTCTCAGATTCCCGACATTCAGACGGTGAAGCGCGCGGTATCCGAAGCAGCGCGCTACTACGCCAAGCTGCACCAGATGGGCTTTCCTCTCACTCACATGGACGTGGGCGGCGGTCTGGCCGTGGACTATGACGGCTCGAAATCCACCTGCGACAGCAGCATGAACTATACGCTGGCGGAGTATACCCGCGATATCGTGTGGAACATCTCCGAAGTGTGTCGCGAGGAGCAGGTGCCCCACCCCAATATTGTCAGCGAAAGCGGTCGCGCCATTGTGGCCCACCACTCGGTGCTGGTCGTCGATGTGTTCGGCATTATAGAGAAGACGAAGACCGAAGTGCCCGTGCTCGACGAGCCGAAGCACAAGCTGGTCCGCGATCTCCTGGACATCCGCAATACGCTGAACCGCAGCAATCGCCGCGAGTATTTCCACGATGCCGTGCAGATTCGCGACGATGCGCAGGCCCGCTTTAACCTGGGTCTGCTGGATCTCGGAGCCAAAGCGCAGATCGAGAATCTGTTCTGGGAAATCACCGAAGAGATCATCAGCTACTATCAGCACGAAGCGACGATTCCCTCGGAAATCCGCGAGATGCAGAACTCGCTGGGCGACCAGTTCCTTTGTAACTTCAGCGTCTTCCAGAGCATGCTGGACCACTGGGCTCTTGGTCAGCTTTTCCCCATCGCCCCGCTCCATCGACTGAACGAGAAACCGCTCTACTACGGAACTCTGGTTGACATCACGTGCGATTCCGACGGCAAAATCTCTCGCTTCATCGATGGCACCGAAACGAGCCGTGATACTCTGCCTCTGCATCACTTCACGGGCAAGCCCTACTACCTGGGCTTCTTCCTGATGGGTGCCTACCAGGATATCATGGGTGATCTGCACAATCTGTTCGGCCGCGTGAACGAGGCCCACGTGTTCCTGGATTCCGATGAAGAGACGGGCTTCTATATCGAGGAAACCATCTCCGGCAATACCATCGGAGAAGTGCTTAACCTCGTACAGTATGACAAGAGTCTGCTGACGCGCATGATGAAGAAACAGATCGATGCCGCCATCAAACGCGACGTCCTGAAGCCGAACGAAGGCATGCGCCTTCTGGAAAGCTACGAAAACGGTCTGAATACCACGACCTATCTGCGCTTCTAGTCAGCCGCTCAGCCCAGCATAACCGGCGTGTTGCTGACTCCATTCAAGGCGGATCTGCTCCATGATCAGATCCGCCTTTGTGCGTCCAGGGCGGCATCCGCCAGACGGTGCCGCATGGAAAGCTTATTGAAGTAAATGCTGCACTTTCTCCTGGAAAGTCTTGCCCTGCGTAGTGATTCCCGCTAGTCCGAGGGGGTGTCCGGATCATCCTCCCATTCCGACGGTTTAACTATTCGCGAGGCGGGCCTGCGCTTCTGGCTCTGGCCCCTCGCCGTGCAAATTATCGTGGCGCTGATTATCGGCGGCACGCTGGGATTGCTCTTCGGCAGCAGCGTCTCGCCGGAGACCATGAAGGACGTTATCGAGCCGATCGGGCGTCTCTTCCTGAAGATCATCACGATGGTCATCGTGCCTCTGGTGCTGGGTGCGATCATCCTTGGCATTCAGGAGATGGGCGACCTGGGAAATCTGGGCAAAGTTGGGCTGAAGTGCATGCTGGTCACCATTGTGCTGGCCGGCAGCGGCGTCTTTATCGGGCTGTTTCTCGTCAACACGCTCAAGCCCGGTTCGTATATATCCCAGGAAAAGAAGGATGCGCTGCAACAGGAGTACGCTAAAGACGGCCAAAAGTCCGTCGACCAGGCAGGCAAGGCAAAAAGCATCAGCCAGACTCTGCAAAGTCTCATCCCCGTCAATCCAATCAACGCGGCGGCAGCCGTCTTTACGGATGCAGACGATGGGAGCGCACTCCTTTCCCTGATGATGTTCGCCGTGCTGGTAGGCATTGCAGTCCTGCTAAGCCCTCCTGAAACAATGAAGGGCTTTGTCGACTTTCTGCGCGGCATGTTTGCCATGACGCTGAAGGTCATTGATCTGGCGATGCTGCTGGCGCCAATCGGCGTGTTCTGTCTTTCTTTTAAGCTTACTGCTACTCTGGGTCTGGGCGTCTTTACGACTCTGGGCCTGTACATCTTTACCGTGTTGCTGGGTCTGGGACTGCATCTGTTCGTCACATACGGCATCGTGCTGAAACTGGCCCGCAAGTCTCCCTTTGCCTTTGCGCGTGAAATCCGCGAAGCCACGGTTATGGCGTTCGCGAGTTCCTCCAGCAACGCCACTCTGCCGGTATCCATGCGGGTAGCGGAGGAGAATCTGAAACTGCCGCCGCGCATCTCGCGCTTTGTGCTGACAGTGGGTGCTTCCGCCAATCAAAACGGCACGGCATTGTATGAAGGCGTGACGGTGCTCTTTCTGGCGCAGGTATTTGGTATCGACCTCACTCTGGGCCAGCAGATTCAGGTAGCTATCATGTGCATGCTGGCGGGTATTGGCACCGCGGGCGTTCCGGGCGGCTCCCTGCCGCTGGTCGTCGGTGTGCTGGTCACGGTAGGCGTTCCGCCTGGTGCCATCGCCATTATCCTTGGCGTAGATCGCCTGCTCGATATGTGCCGCACGGTGCTGAACGTCGTGGGAGATCTGGTTTGCGCCGTGGTAGTAGCAAAGGGCGAACCCATCCATCCGGAAGAAGTGATACCGGGTGTCAATGATGGGAGTCCGGCCAGCCCTCCTGCGTCTGCCTGATCAATTCAGAAGGAGATTCTTCGCTCTCGTAAAATGGCCCAGGATGCGCTTTATTGGAGCACATGAGCCCACCCGGCACCACCGTGTGCTCCTTTTGCGGCAAGAGCCAGTACGCAGCGCTTAAGCTAATCGCAGGACCCGGCGTCTTTATCTGCGACAGCTGCATCAACGTTTGCAAGGACATCCTGGACAGGGAATTACGCGGA
>JBGGNE010000527.1:0-21433 GCA_041287705.1 Methylacidiphilales bacterium
CCGATTCCTGCCACCTTACAGCCCCGACTTTAATCCCATTGAAAAAATGTGGAGCAAGATCAAAGCCCTTCTGCGAAAGGCCAAGGCAAGAACTCTTGATCTCCTCAAGGACGCTGTACAGCTCGCCTTCGACTCCATTACTTCAAAGGACGCTATAGGGTGGTTTGCTTCTTGTGGATACACCTTTACTTAAACCGCTCTAGTGAACTGTTTACTGAATAATGATGCTGACCAGATTGCTGTAATCGTCCGTCCAGAGAACAGCGGTGGATTCGGGCAGGGGGGATGTCTTCAGCTTGTCGCTTACGCTGAGCTGCACGGGGTTGCGGGAGAGAATGACGTATTCGCTGGGCGTGATGAGCGCGGCTTCATCCGGCTGGCCCAGCGCGACAACGCCGTGAAGCTTGAACTGCATGGCCGCTCCGGTGACCACGCGCGCCAGATCCAGGTAGCGATTGCTGATGTGAAAAGCCAGGAAACCGTCCGGCTTTACATGTTTCAGGTAAATTTCAAAAGCTTCGCGCGTCAGCAGATGGGCGGGCACGGAGTCGCTGCTGAAGGCGTCCACCACCAGCAGATCAAACTGCCGCAGCGGTCCATCCGCCAGCGAAAGCCTCGCGTCGCCCACAATGATATCAATCGCCGCCTTGCTGTTGCGCAGGAAGGAGAAATCGCGTTGCGCTACACGTACAACGGCGGGATTGATTTCGTAATAGGCAAACGAATCACCAGGCCGCGCGTATGTGGACAGCGTTCCTGCGCCAAGACCGATAACACCTATGGAAAGAGGGCCGGTGCGTTTCTCGCGCAGATCTTTAATGAGCACTCCAGCGCCAGATGTTGTGCTGTAATAGGTGGTTGCCCAGTCCTTTTTGGCTTCATCCTTAAACTGCATGCCGTGTACCGTATTTCCGTCCTGTAGAGTCAGTGAAGCTACCTTAATGGGCTCGCCGCCGCCGGGTGAGGGGACTGTGGTGATCTGCTCTTTTACTTTGATAATGCCATAGAAATTGCGCTCCTTGATTCCGGGTGTGACTTCCAGAAGATAGATAACATAGCCGCAAACAACAACAGTACCGGCCAGTACTGCACACAGAGATCGGTAACGCAACGTATCGGATGGTTCGACATAGCCCTGGAAAGCGCCGGTGCGATAAATGCGGTAGATAAGCGCAAACAACGAAAGCATCAGGCACAGCCACAAATCACTGTGATCTGTAAAGACGAATGGCAATACCAGATTCACCAGCGCGCTTCCTAAAAAGCCACCGATCGCCAGGCACAGATAAAAGGTGGTAAGTCGATCCGCGCCGGGGCGTATGGCTACCATGTAGGAGTGACAGAACTGACATACGGCATACAGCAGAAATAATCCCGAAACCAGGAACCACAATGTGGCGTGGGTGCCGAGCGTAAAGATGTAGAGAAAGAACGCTATGGCAATAAGGCAGAGGTAAACCCACACGATATCGGTTATCTGCTTTCCGGGCCCGAACGCCACGATGTAGGTGACCAGATAAAGCGCCAGCGGCAGAATCCAGAGCAGGGGAATGGGCGCAATATCCCGGCAGAGATAATGTGTCATGCTGACAAGCAGCGCGCAGCTGCATGCGGGCAGGTAAATCCATAGCGCAATGCGTCCCGGCCGCGACCGCCAGGGGGTGGCCGCGCGAATTATCTGGCCTTCCATGCTGTCGTCCTTGCTCAGCCTGCGCGTGGAGAGATTGAGAAGTGCCAGAGCGATGCAGCACAGGGCGCACATAACGATGAGCACCTGCCAGCCCAGGAAAGTTTGTGCCAGCGTGAAGTTCGGCTCGATAAGAAACGGGTACAGAATCAGCGAAGCAAGCGACCCGATATTAGAGATGGAATAAAGGATATAGGGTTCCCGCTTGTACACGGAGGAGTACCATACCTGCACCATCGTGCTTACTGTCGCCAGTAGCAGGCCGGGAAGCGTAACGTAGCGGATCAGCGTAATGATGATGCCGAGCAACGGGTAATCATTGCTGATCCATTCCGAATGAAGATAGGGATGGGCATAGCTGAAGCCGATAGCAAGAAGACAGATAACAATATAGGAAATACTCTGAATACGCGACTGGAGATTCTGCAGGATAAAGGATGCGAGATATCCTGCCAGAAGGAGCCCCTGAAAATAGAGCATGACAACCGACCACGTGGAGGCTGCACCGCCAAACCATGGTATAATAGCCTTGGCTGCCAGAGGCTGTATAAGAAAGAGAAGAAACGCGGCCAGTAGTACAGCAACTACGGATATATAACCAAACAGTGTAGATTTACCTGGGTCTGCAGATTGTGGCCCATCGGACATAAGCGCTATATGTACAAATAAAAAGATCCCCGCACAATAGTAAAACACCACGCTGTGCTGCGTCAGCCTTGTTTTTCTCGCCCGGCATGCCCTCGGCACGTTATGCTGCGCATTCATGAGCCGTACCTTCCAGTTCCGTGTCCGCCTCATTCAGCGCCAGGTAAGGCAGTGGGTGCCCGCCTGGGTGCTGCGCCGGCCCATCATTTCCACGATACTGCTCGTGATTATGCTGGGAATGGGCGCTCTGGGGCTGGTGATCTGGCAGCACCGCGTCTATTTCCGCGCCGAAACATGTAACTCCTTCGCGTTCAGCCCCGAAGGCGACGAACTGGCCATCGGCTACGCGGATGGCGTTATGCGGCTCATCAAGTTCAAAAAGGATGGCAGCGTCTCGGCCCGCTACCTTAAGGAATCGATTTCGGATCCCGGTTTCAGCACGCAGTTTACGCCCTACATTTACCCCACCCGACTCTGGGGCGGCTGGCGTCCGGCCTATATCATGAACGAGGAGCAGCCCAGCCCGGATGGAAAGCTGATGGCCCGCAAGGCTTCGGACGGCAACTGGATCCTGCAGCCCGTCTTTACGCAGACGCCCGGCACGGGAACCGGCACCGGCGCGGCTTCCACGGAGGACGCTGATGCGCATCCGTCGGCCATCACTATGGCGGGAGGGCAGGGGGGCTCCGAGGTGCGCACGGGCATCCCCGGGTTCGGTGTGCGCTGGTGTCCCGATGGCAGTCAGCTCGCTATCCTGCAGGCCGTTACGGAGACGGAGTCTGAGCCCCTGCGTCAGGTAAATCCAGCGCCTGTCGCGGCGCCAGCACCGTCTCCTTCGCCTACGCCTCGGGGTACCAACGCGACAAACACAGCACCAGTCACGTCGCCCGCTCCGTCAGCGTCACCAGCGCCGCCTGCGGCCAGATCTTACGGCGCGAAGATTCCCCAGGTGCGGGCGTTGCGCGTTACCGTATGGGATATCGCCTCACGCCGCGTTGCCGTCTCCTACGATCTGCCCTGCATCTACACGGAATCCATCGCCTGGAGCCGTGACGGCACCATGATGGGCACCGCCGAACTCACGCGGCGCGATCCTCTCATCATCAGCAACAAGATTGGCTACACCATCACGTGGTGGGATGTCGCCACCGGGCGTCGTCTGGCGGGGACCTGCCTCGACATGCCGCCCAGCCTCAACTCCATGGTCTCCGGCACGCGCCCCAGCAAAACCGATCCCATCGTGCTCACCAGCGAAATCCGCGACGTCGTGTGGAGCCCTGACCTGGACCGCGTCGCCATCGGCATCAACATCACCCCGCTCGCTCTTCCCAGCCATGGCCGCTATGGACGTTTCAGTTACATCCGCATCCTCAGCATGCCGCCCCGGGGTGGGTTTTGAAAATCAGCTCATGGAGAAGCCCCATTTTGTCCTCGGCTTCCGGGTCACCTTGGTTAGTTTTTCTCCTTATTTCATTAAAATTGGAAGAATCACTGCTCATGGCATCAAGAGGTGGCTGTTAAGGGTCGTTGTCGGCACTTCACGTCAATCGTTTCAGGTCGAAATACAGAGGAGAAACAGGGCGGATAATGATCCGCAAAAAATCGCATCGCAATCTTGTTGTTGTCAACAGTTTGACTGCTTCTACTCTCGCAATGATTGCAATGCGCGACTATGGTTTTGGAAATGAAAGACCCGATCGCTGCTACTTCCCGAACGGTGCGTTCCCGCCACGCAGGCCGCCGTGGCTTCAGCTTGGCGGAAGTCATTCTCTCCCTTGGCGTTGTTTCCTTTGCCATGGTGAGCATCCTGGGCATGCTCCCTGTGGGCCTGTCCATGTTCAACAAGGCCAAGACGAACACCGTAGAGGCCCAGATTGTGCAGGGAATGTCCAACGACATCCTGTTGACTGACTTTATGCACCTGGCGGCCATGGCTGACCAGTCTTTTTACTTTGATAACGAAGGCAAGCCGGTCGCCGCCAGCAGCGACACGTTTGATCTCCAGAAGATTTACACCGCAGTGGTGCGCCTCAAGCAGCTGAATGACTCCAGCGTGTTCCCGGTGAAGCTTCAGACGACGGCCAACGGCACGACGACCGACGAAGCGTATAATGTGCAGATCGTGATCGAAAACAAGACGAGCCCCGGCGAGCCCCGCACGTACTCGGTGCTGGTAGCCAACAATAATAACAACCAGCCCTGACCAGCGCCGGCGTGACGCTGGACCCTTTGGCTGACGACTTTGTCTTCGCGGGGGATGTGAGGTTGGAGTTGTTGACTTTCTCGGGTGGGTGGCTTTCGTGATCTTCTTTCATTGCGTCTGATTTCGGATCTGAATCCCGGTGGCAGCAGTAGCAGCAGCTTTCTTTCATTTTCTCGGATTTGACCTCCTGTACAGTGTGCCGGGCCGTTGCCTGGAGTGACTTAGGTGTGATTTTATGCAAAGGCGCTCTTTCTCTCTTTCGGCGAAGCTGGTTGCGGTAACGGCGGCAGCAACTCGCGGAGCAAAGCTTCCCCGGCGCCGGGCGTTCAGCCTGGTGGAGTTGCTGGTCGCGATGTCCGTGCTGATGGTAATGACCGTGATGATCTTTCAGGTCACGCGCAGCACGGCCGATATCTGGCGAAACTCCAGCGGTAAGATTGAGGGTTTCCGAAACGCGCGCGGCGTGTATGAGACCGTGACGCGCATGGTGAGTCAGGCGACGCTGAACACCTATTTCGACTACGTGGATGCCACGGGCAACTTCCGCGATACCGGCACCGCGGCTACCGTGAAGAACTTTACGCCCGCCGGTTATGCACGCCGGTCGGATCTCCATTTTATCAGTGGCAAGGCGCTTCTGCCCACTTCGGTAGTGCCCAATACTGTGACGCACAGTGTCTTCTTTCACGCTCCGCTTGGTTACAGCGGTTCGAATACCGACTATACCGGCATGAGCCACCTGCTGAATGCATGTGGCCTGTATGTTTGTTATGGCAAGGATCCCACGACGCCGTCCTTCCTGCCCACGGCGGGTGTGTCCGATCGCTACCGTTTTCGCCTCATGCAGTTCCTTCAGCCGAGCGACAAGCTGGAGACCTACGATACCACGATTACCGGCAATTCCTCCTCGTGGAATAACAAGAACTGGTTCCTGAACGCGATTCAGACCGATGTCAATAAGGCGAGCCCGACCACGCTTTCCCAGTTGGCTGATAACGTGGTGGCACTTGTGATTCTGCCCAAGTATTCGGTGAACGATCAGGCGGCGGCCGGCACGGCGCTGGCGCCGGATTACGAGTATGACAGCCGCAACTCGGCGGTCTCCAAGACGTTTCATCAGATGCCTCCCGTTGTGGAAGTGGTGATGGTGGTGATCGACGAAGCTTCCGCCCTTAAGCTGGGCAATACCACAACGCCTCCCAATCTTGGCCTGGCCACACTGTTTCAGGATTCCAGCATCCTGTCGGATGACCTGAAGACGCTGGAGGCTAACCTGAGCGCACTGCCTGGCAACCCCGCGGGCAACAAGATTCCGCTACGCTTTCAAATTTTTCAGTCGGCGGTATCCGTACGCGGGGCGAAGTGGAGCACGGAGGAATAGCCTGCCGGCACAAGCGTTGGACCACGTTTTGCGGATGAGGGCGCAGGAAGCCGGCCGATTGAGTGACATGTGATGGAATTTTCCCCAATGAAGACGATTTTAGCCAGACTTAACGTGATTGCCCGAATCTGCGGGTTGGCATCTCCGGCCGCCAACATAACGCCGCGCGGAAAGCGGGGTTCATCCCTGGTCGTGGTACTGGCGGCGCTGGGGCTGCTGCTGGTCATTACAGTGGCGTTTCTGGCGAGTGTGAGCACGGAGCTTCAGACGTCCAAGCTCTACTCCAACAGCTCCTCGCTGAAGCTGCTGACTCAGTCGGCGGCAAACCTGGTGATCGGCCAGGTACGTGTGGCGACCGGTAACCCCGCCCTGTGCTGGGCAAGTCAGCCAGGCATGATCCGCACGTACGACACCACGGGCAGTCCCGCCGGCTACTTCAAGCTCTATACGGATGACACCATGCAGGGCACGGGAAAGTTCGACCACACCCTGGCGGCAAACGTTGTCCCCACCACCTGGTACCAGAAGAAAGGCGTTTACGTGGATCTGAACCAACCTGTTAAGGTCAACTCCAGGAACATCTACCCCATCATCGACGGCGACTCCTCAGCCTATATCAGCTACACCACGCCGCTGGAAACCGCTGCCGTCAAGACGGTCGGCACCGCCGGAACGCCCTCCGTAACCGGCTACTGGCTGAAGGGCTCTACCCCCGTGGACAGCGCTTCGCCCAACCTCGCGCCCATGCCGGTCAAGTGGCTCTATGTTTTGCAGGACGGCACCTACATCCTGCCCGATACCAACACCACCGGCGGTGTCGTCACCTTTACCGGCGCGGGCACGCAGCCCACTTCGACCAATCCCATTATCGGCCGCATCGCCTACTGGACGGATGATGAGACCTGCAAAGTCAATATCAACACCGCCAGCGAAGGCAGCTTCTGGGACATGCCCCGCAGCTACACGATGGATGACTACTACTATGCCGTGCGGCAGCCGGTCGCCAACGAATTTCAGCGCTACCCAGGACATCCCGCAACGGTGTCGCTAAGCGCCGTCTTCCCGCAATTGACCAGCAACGCCGGTTTCCCGGAAAGCTTCTTCCCTGTCACTCCTCGCACCGTCGCCGGAGGCTCGAAGGCGGGCACGGTGGATACCACGCTGGACTCCGCAGTGCAGCCCATGAACCTGCGTTCCGACCGGCTTTATTCGTCCACAGACGAGTTCCTGTTTCAGTCCGATCTCGCCAGCGGTAAGCGTGATCTCAACTCCACCGTGATCACCACCGGGCTGGATGCCGACAGCGTTAAGCGCGCCAAGTTCTTCATTACCGCGCACAGCCAGGCGCCCGATGTCAACGTATTCAATCTGCCGCGGATCTCTATGTGGCCCATTACGTTGAACAAAAGCACCAACGTGCCGGTAATGACCGCGTTCGACAAACTGATCGCCTACTGCGGCACTATTAACGACCACATCTTCTACTTCCAGCGCAAGGATGCGCTCAGCTCCACGGTGGATCTGCCTGCAGTAGGAAGCAGCACCGGTCTCAACCGCAACCGCCAGTTGATCGAGTACCTGCGGACGCTCACGAGTCTGGCCGTGCCCGGCTTCAGCAGCAGCGCCAGCGTCACTATGGCTTCCAAGTATCCGGCAGGCGATCGCGACCAGATTCTGACGCAGATGTTCGACTACATCCGCTGCACCAACCTGCAGGATGCCACCTCCGGCGCCACCAAATACACCAGCGCGCTGGAGAGCAACACCAACAGCTACTTCTACAACGGCGGCATCGGCCAGGTCGTGCCGATTGTCGATACCACCGTCAGCATCTCCGATACCCTGGACGGCAAGACCAAGAACCCGCGCGGATTCGGTCGCTTCCCCACGGTGCAGCAGGGCGCCCTTATGTTTATCGGCGCGGGTGACAGCACCGTCACCCCGGCCCTGACCCCCGTGGTAGCAGCCGGCAAGCAGCGGGTGACGGCGGCCTTCTTCCTCCAGATGTTCGACGTATCACAGGGTGTGGCCATTACCTGCCCGTGGTACCAGTTGAAAGTCACGGGCCTGGAGAACCTGCAGTGGAGCGCCGAGGGCAGCGGCTTTCAGTCCATGGGCTTCCCCAGCACCGGTGTCATTCGTCCGTATGCCCGAAATACCACGGCGCTTAACTTCACCGGCGCCAGCACGGGCGGCGTTATCGATTTCCGCTCGACCTGCTTCATGAGGGGCTCGACCGTAAGTTCGTCCGGCGCTGTCGTCTATCCTTTCCTCAGCGGCAAGACGGGCAATACGGGCGGTGCGCCGGACATGACGACTGACGGCTCCTTCCAGTTCAAGGCCGTGGGGCCCATCAAGGTAGAGGTCCAGGTAACCGACGCTCTGGGTAACAACCCCGTTACGGTCCAGACTGTCAATATGCAGATACCCGACGCAACGGTGCCGGTGCCCACCTCCCTCTCCAACACCGCGGCGGGTTTGCCCAGCAACTTCAGCGCGGGTGCCATCGCCAACCAGACGATGCTGTCCTTCATCAACACTACCATCCAGGGCGGTGCCAAGAATGGTCGCCTTAACCTCGCCTCGAGCTGCATCTTCGTTCACCGCAACGACGTTATCCGCGCCGTAGTCGCCACCCCCGGCGATATGCGCCTGGTAGCCGCCCGCACCGAGGTACCGTCCGACATGTACCAGAAGATGACCTCCAACGTTACGGCCACCGCCAGCTACGATGGCGCCGCCAATCACTTCTCCCATATGCTGCGCTTCGGCATCAACTACCCGGTGCATGGCGCTGCGGGCGGCAAGTTTGTCAACGTCACCTACCCCCGCTACTTCGATATCTACGTGGACGGCACGCCCATCACTACGCTGAACAATCGTAACGATTCCACCTATACCGGCTCCGGCGCGTCGTACTGGATCGCCAAGGATGTCGATATCCCTAATCAGGTCACCCTTACCACGCCCACCAGGGACTGGGATAACGGCTTTCAGAACGCCCGCGACGGCACTTATATCAACAAGGCGGATGAAGGTGACACGGGAGTCGGCGGCGTCAACGCCATGGCCTACTTCGAGATGGATTACAACAGCGGCCAGCAGGTCGGCGACACCTTCTTCTCTCCCAATCGCATGATTCCTTCGTCCGGCATGTTCGGCTCCCTGCCTACCGGCGTGTGGTCCAACAAGCCCTTCCAGACGCTGCAGTTCCGTCCCGGCCCCGCCAGCCACCCCGGCCTTGGCGCACAAAAGACACCTAATCTTACCCGCCCCGCCGAAGCGCCCTACAACACCCTGCCGGATCACCTTTTCCTGGATCTCTTCAACATGCCCGTGGTGGAGCCCTACGCCATCAGCACTCCTCTGGCCACCAGCGGTCGCATCAACATGAACCACCTGATCGTGCCGTTCACGTACATCAATCGCGACACCGGCCTGCGCGCCGCCATGAAGGCCCAGAAGATCTGCGCGATCTCTCATCTGGGCACCAACTCGCAGAACTATAAGGTCGGCCAGAATCCCAACTACAACCCCGCTCAGGGCAACACCAACAAGCCTATCTCGCTGACCACGCGCTTCTCCCTCAACCTGGATAAGACGCTCCAGCAGTTCAAGCAGCGGTTCGACAGTGGTGATATATTTCATACAGCCTCCGAGATCTGCACGATTGAGTTGGTGCCCGATACCACCGGCGCCACCGGTTCACCGACGCCCCCCGCAATCCCCGCCACCATCACCCGCGCAGCCATGGATACATGGTGGAACAGCTTTCAACTGACTGGTGACAACAGCCGCGAGCGTACTTACACCAATCTCTACCCGCTGCTCACGACAAAGAGCAACACCTACACCGTCCACATGCGCGTGCAGAGCCTGAAGCAGGTAGCCGGGGGCAACCCCGCCCAGTGGCGCGAAGGCAAGGATCTCATCACCGGCCAGTATCGCGGCTCGCAGACCATCGAGCGCTATATCGACCCGAATGATTCCATCCCCGACTACGGCGACCCCGCCATCCTGAGTTCCGCCACGTTCCCGCCTGCTCAGCCGCTGAGCCAGTACTATAAATTCCGCACCATCGCCAGCAGCCAGTTTGCCCCGTAATACGCCTACGCCTGGAGAAATAAATGGACTGTATGGATACTGTGGATTTTATGGAGATGGCACCGCAACCTCTCAACAAGAGCAACACCTGCAACAAACGCCGGCATAACGCCGGTTTCTCGTTGCTGGAGCTGCTGGTGGTTATGGGGATAATCTCCATTCTGGTGATGATTCTTATCCCCGTTACGAACGGCATGGTGCAGAGCTACCAGCTGAATTCCACCGCGCAGACCATCCAGAACCAGCTAAGTCAGGCCCGGCAGATGGCCGTTACCAGCGGCAACGCCGTACAGGTGCGCTTCTACCTGCTGCCCGGCTATCAGGCCGCCGCCAGCGGCACCCCCACCATATGGCGCGGTATGCAGTGCTTTGTAGAAGGCGACCTTGTCCAGAGCGGCAGCACGAGCACGGCGCCTCTCACGCCCATCGGCATGCCGGTATTCTTCAAAGCGCCTGCGCTCATCCTGGCCGATGCTACGCGCTCGACCATTTTTACTCTCGCCCAGACAAATCCCACCGCAACCGACAAGCTGCCGGCCTATAACCTGAACTACAAGTACGTCTCCTTCCGGTTCAAACCCACTGGCGAAACGGATCTCCCCGAAACCGCCAACTGCGTCACCGTGGTCCTTGACCGCGCCGTACTTGGCCCGCAGGGCCTGCCCAGTAACTTCCGCACCCTGCAGATCAACGCCAACAACGGCTCCGTCCGAAGCTTCCAGCCATAAGGGCATAGCTGACGCCGGCAAACAGCAGGAGACTGGCTTTTCCTGCTGGAGAACAGTTATTTTACCAGGCGCGGCGCAGAAGTGAATCATCCTGCGCCACCCCACCCCCGAATACGCGAGAATCTTACCCTGCGATAAGATTAATATCGCTGGCCTGGCGGTCGCGACGCTCTTTGTACTGGGCGACGAGGGCCTTGGCACTGGGGAACAGGACAGGGCAGCAGCCGAGTTCCTGACAGAACGCTTTGCTGAAGTGGCTGAGGCTGCTGTATCCGACTTCCAGGGCGGCTTCCGTGACGTTGTGCTTGCCAGAGAGCAGGAGCTCCGCAGCGCGGTCCATACGCATGCGGCGCAGGTATTGAGGGATCGTCATGCCCATCTCGCGGCTGAATGTGCGGCTGAGGTAGAAGGGGCTGCAGCCTACTTTGGAGCCGAGTTGTTCAATATCGGGCGGCTCTGAGAGATTGGCGTTCAGGATCGCCAGCGCTCGCTCCACGCGCTCACGGGCGACGCGTTTCTGGCGCTGGCAGAAGAGTTCCTCGCCTTTGGGCTGGAAGACGATCTGGGCCAGCAGTTCCAGCGCTTTGCTCTGGTACCAGATCGGGAACGCCATGGGAGCGACGGGCGGGTTGGAGAGGCTGGCAGCCAGATTCTGCTGCGCCATTGACATAGGGCCCACGGGGCCGGCAAAAGTGGCGGGCGAAGAGCTGCGGCGGCCGGCCATCCAGTCTTTGACAGCAGGGCGCAGGGCATCGGCCATGGGCTCCAGATGGGTCGCGACGTATCCGCGGGAGAGCTCGACAGTAATGAAGGAATGGCGCCCGGCTTCGCGGGTGGCGCTGAGAGCTTCGCTGCCGGACGCTCCGGCGCTACCGCTGTTGCAATAGAAACCGAGCGTATTGGAGGCGAAAACCGACTCATTGCCGCGATCGCGCACGACGCCGGTGCCGGAGGTATTCAGGCAGACCTCCATAGAGTCTGCGCGGAAGGTGCTGGCCCAGTCGACGCGTTCCTTACTGACAAAATCATGACATTCGACGCTCCAGCCAGCCTCGGAGTAGTTTCCACACAGGCGGCGCCAGCCACCTTCGTAGGGGCGAAATGCGGCATGCGAAGAGGGATCAACAAGAGACTTCATAGGGAAAAGCAGGGGCAGCGGCAGAGTAACGCAGCACCCTTACGTTTGCGGATGCGGGAGCAGCGTGGTTGCGCGGTTGTTAGTGTGGCGGAGAGAAAGAGCGCGGTTTTATCGTGCAGGCTTATTGCAATTGAGACTTATTCTCATTATCAGCAATTGAGACTGAGTCTCGTTTCTGCCTGCTTGAGAGTGAGAATAGATCTCAGTTCGCCCATGTCAACGTGTTTTTGCGAAGCCCCCATTATTTCAGTAATCCAAACCGTGCGTCTGCGTTAGGCTTTTGTATAGGGATGTGCGTTATATGGATGGTAACTTTCACATGGACAGGGTCTTAGATCCTTGATGGAGTGCTGGCTTCGGTGTCGAATCCGGCCGCTGGCGGGCTGGTGGATTTCGCCTAGGCGGATTCTGTAGGCGCCTCTTCCGTCCACCACGTGATTTTCTTATCCATGTCTGGGTAATGCAGCATGGCTTTTTCGATTTTCTCCCTTTCTTTGTAAGTTAGAAGCGACAAGGACTTATAATTTTTGTTAAATAAAACCGTCTCCGAGGGAATGGGCAGCCTGGTGGACAATTCGCGAAGAAGCTCGCACCACTCCGAAGAAAAAATAAGGGACAGATCTGTTGCGTATCGAGCCTGCAAAGCGCTTTCTCTTTCCAGCAGTTTGGGATAGTCTTTTTGGTTTAGGGAAGCTCCCTCCAGCGCCTGTCGAAAGATTGCGGTCTTAAAGTCGGGCGCATAGATAACCGCTTCGTTAGAATCGTGGGGACAAAGCAGTACACGCATTCCATTTTCAATATCCCAGCACCAGTGATCGCCGTTACCAGTAAAGGCGAAGGGCGCAATCTTCACGCACAGGTGGTTGTAATACTCGGAGAAATCCAACGCCAGTATATCCTCGAGAGGGTACCACTCCATCTCATTCAAAAGGAGGTAGTTATGCCCAGGCGTGATAAACTGTGCTTCATTTTTAGCTACAGGAAGCTTGAGCATCATCCATCCCTGCTCGCGCATTTGCCGATACTCTTTAGGAAAAGTAAAATCATACTTCTTTTCAATCTGCTGACAGAGAATATCGGTTTCGCCCATATACACTCTACTCTGACACTATCACCTAAAAATGAAAGCCACCATTCCCAGCCTTCGCGACCTGATGACAGCATCCGGCGGGCAGACCCGACTGCTCTACTACTCGGGCTTCTGGGACGGCCCTATTGATGGACTGATGCTCTGGGAAAATAAGACCTGCTTCTACTGCTGCCACCTCGGAAAGGAAGACGAAGACGAGCATCACCGATACTATAAAGTCTATGCGCTTACTGATGAAGAAATCAAAATGGAGCTGGCGAGGCACGCCGTTTTCGTCGAGTACGTAGGGTCACACTGCGACTTCGACCAAAACGGTGCCGCAAAGAACGTAAGCCCCGTCTTTAAGGAAGGGTGGAAGAATTTCTATAATAGCCCGGACAAAAGCCTGAGCTTCGACATGCTGTCGCGGAAGGATGTTATCGGAGAATTTAAGATATAGATTGAATGCCCGTTCGCCTGAGAAGGAGGTCGGCCATACTCGCGACTGCTCATGCGTTACATGGTCGAGCAAGGCGTGGCGGCGTGGGACGCTCCGTTCATGATTCTGGATGAAAATTCCGGTGAAGAATTCCGTGCGCCGAGTCTGATCGGGGCAGCCATGCGAGCCGTTGGGAATAACGGGAGTTTTGGCACTCGCGAGAATTTTGAGGATTATTTGCCTGCCCGTTTGCTGAAGGAAAAGATCGCTATACAATGCGCACCATGAGCAGTTCCGCGTCTTCTCTTATCGGGCAGCGATGGGTGGCGGGAGCACGTGGAAAAGTACGCGGATCTGCTCGTGCGGTGGCGAGTTCCGCATGTGTACCTGCCGGGGCTGAATGTGCTTCATCGCTGGGACGGCGGATGGCTTGGCCCTGTTGCAAACGGGCCGGCGGTGATGACTGAAAATTTACAGATGCCACATGCGCGCGCTTGATCTTTTACAACCTGGGGTTATGTTTCGGGAGTGTTGGTTCATTCTTAAGTGTTGCGGCTCTTAATTTAAACACCTCTGAATGACATGAAATAATCGTTTGGATAAGCCTGTATCCAGCCGGGCGGGCTTCTTACATCGGCACCTCTGCTCAACGCTTATAGCTTTATGCATTAGTCTCTGCTGAATGTTGACGAAAGTGCCACAACGTACGAATTATGCTTTCCCCGAATCCCTCATCTCGAACTCGTCGCTCGTCTGCTGCCGGTACCCCCGCGGCTCCCGCCTCTGCTCCGCAGAGGGACGAACTGACTCTGTGTCCGGACGAAATGGAGCTGGTGAGTAAAGGCATGACGCTGATTGCCAAACGCCGTCTCGATATTTGTTCTGAAATGGAGCTTCTCCTTACATTAGGAGAGAAGATCTTCATCATTACCGGCTGCGTTGTCTGTTGCAAACCAGCTCCCGACCGACCGGGCTGCTATATCATTACAGTCTTCTTTCTTAACGCTCCTCCTGCGCTGACTAAGGAGCTGGGGAAGTCGGGCTCGTGGAAAGCGGATGGAGGGGAGAGCGACTGGGCCGTGCGCCGGGCGTGGATTCCGGGTGCGGTATAACACGGGCTGAACCGGTGGGGGCGGGTGTTTTGACTTCCGCCGCAAAGCGCTGGTGCTGAAGGGATTGTGCAATGTGCTGGGCCGTGCGATCGGCAGCGCCAAGATTGGCTGCGAATGTGCGGCGCGCTCGTTCGCCAAGTGCGGCGCGTCTGTCCTCATCCTCGCACAGATTTTCGATTTCGCGCTCCAGTTCGGTGCCGTCTTTAATCTGCACGATGGCCTGATGCTGCAGAAACTCGCGGGTAATGGCGGGGAAGTTCTGCATGTTGGGGCCGACGATGATGGGGCGACCGAATCGCGCAGCTTCGATAAAGTTCTGACCTCCGGCGCGCGGGCCAAGGCTTTTGCCGACATAGACGATGGTGGCTTTCTGATAGACGGCCATCAGTTCCCCGGTCGTGTTGAGGATCAGCACATCCGGCTTTGGCGCGGAGGGATCGGCGGCTTCGATCCATGTGCGGGCGATGGTGTTGAGACCAAGCTGTTTGTACGTAGCAAGGATCTGCTTGCCGCGTTCGGCGTGGCGCGGGGCGATAACCATGCGCAATGTGGGAAAGCGCTGGCGCAGCCGGAGGTACATGCGGGCAAACAGCTCTTCTTCTCCCGCGTGGGTGCTGCCTGCCAGCAGAACCATGTCGGTGGGGGCCCAGCCGAGCCGGGACCACCAGGACTCAAATGCCGCGATGTTTTTCAGGGGCAGATCGGCCACGTCATACTTCATGCTGCCGACGTGAAAGATGCCTTCAGCGGGGAATCCGGCGCGCGTGAGGCGCTGCACGTCTTCGGTTTCCTGCGCAAAGGTGAGGGTGAGTTCCCCCAGCAGGGGGCGCACCAGGCCGGCAAACTGAATGTAGCGGCGTTCGGAGCGCTCGCTCATACGGGCGTTGGCCAGATAGACGGGGACGTTCTGGCGGCGCGCGGTCCACATCCAGTTGGGCCAGATATCGGACTCAATAAGGACGACGCGGCGCGGGGCGATCTTGCGGAAGGCCGAGGTCACAAACGGGGCGAAATCGATGGGGCTGTAGAGAATCAGCGTTCGCTCGTCTTCCAGAGCGCGGCCAACAGCGTAGCCTGTGCTGGTGGTGGTGGAGATGGCGACGCGTAATTCCGGCTGCAGACGGCGCAGGCTGAGGAGCAGAATGCTGGCCAGTTTCATTTCGCCGACACTTACGGCGCGGATCCAGATATCGCAGGCGAAGGTTCCGTTGGAGGGATCGGACTCGCGCCATGTCCTGAGTTGCTCTGCAGGTTCCCCCGAGTAGCGACCGAGGCGCTGACCAAAGTGCTGGAAGGCATTGCCGCGACGCCACATCTTTACCGCCCAGGCCGGCGCCATAAGCACGAAACCGAAGGCAAACGCCACATTATAAAGGATCTGCCGAGGGCCCATGATGAAAGAGAAGGGGAGGGAAAGAGCGCGAGAACTCGGTAAAATTAAAAGCGACGCTGTAACGCAACCGGGTGTGGTATGCGTCTGTTTCACTCTTTATGCCGGGTAACGGAGGGCATTGCAAGGCGAATGCAGACAGGTATAAACCCGAGGAGGCGCTTAAAAAACGGAGCGTATAACCCATGGAACTGAGGCGGATGTAGCATTTTTCATCGTCTGGCAGTGCGGGAACTTTTCCTGGAGATGGCGTTGCCGCGGAATGCACATTTATACTTTTTCGCTGTTTGCATTGCAGGTATGTGGTTAACGTGCGAATTGCATCTTGCAAGGTCTGCAAAGATTAGTGGTGATTTCAGAGAGTATGGCGTAAGTTGTTCTATATCAATTATTAATAGGTGATTTGGATTGCTATTTTGAGGGTTGGCACGGTTCCCGCTTAAGGTAGATATATGAAGAATAATCTAATCAAAATAAGTGCGGCCATTGTTGCATTATCCATCTATCAATCGGTACCCGTTCAAGCCCAGAGCCAGACCAAGGAAGTAACGGAAGTCACTCGTACACATGGCGACGGCAGCACGACTACAACTACCACCACCAAGTATAAAATCACGGACGTTGAGCGCGAAAAGATCCGTACGTATGTCAAAAAGACTGACAAGGCCAAGCGCGCCAAGGGCTTTACCCGTTCGACCAGCTATACCACTGAATTTCCCGCCACCTGGCGCGAGCGCGTAGTGATCGGCGAGCCGATGCCCGAGGTTTACTACTCTCAGGCTTATGATTTGCCTTCTGAAATCATCGAACTGGGCCAGCCTGACCCCGCCACCCGCCTTGTTGCCCTTGACGGTAGCGTGATCCGCGTGGAAACCGGTACGCGCCGCGTCCTGGACGTTTATCAGATGGAACTGGATTAAAGTTCCGCAGGCAAGTCAAGCAAGTCCCGGCGGCCTGAACGGCGCCGGGCCCTCCTCTACAATAAGGATTTTAGTATCCGAAGTTAGACCAATCGCAGACGTTCAGGCGTCTGATCCCCATTTCTCATTTAGAATTATCTATCTTACAATCATCCCAGTTTCCATAGCCTCCATCTTTTCGAAAGGGATGGAGGCAAGGCAATGGGGATTTTCACCACGAATTCACAAAGACACCAAGGGGGACAGAGAAGAAATGCGTGGAAGCGATGTTAACGTCATTGCGTACGAACACAAAAAAAACTCGGAGCCCTGCAATGGAGGGCCCCGAGTTTGGATGACCTAAGGAATGGGAAGCTTTTGAATGGATGGAGTCGATTGGGTCTTTAGCTTTCTCTTTCTCCTCTCTTCTCTCTCTCTGTTACCTCCGCTCCGATTAGTCGTGGTGGTGGTGATGGCGGGGGCGATCGTCGCGATGATGGCGGCCGTGGTGGCGGCGACCGAAATCATCGTCACAGCGGTCGTGGCGATGGCGATTGCCGTTGCCGAATACGATGACAGAACCGCCACCCAGATCGATCACCACGCCGGCCTTGGCTTCAGAAGCAGGCATCGCAGCAAAACCAACAACCGCCAGAGCAGAGAGAAGAAAGTATTTCATATTATGTGTAATAGACGCATCGCATCGATTACTTGCTGAGAATTTCATGGGCTAAAGTATTGCAAGCTGTGCCGGCAACCCCGTCCGCACGGGCGTAGACAGCGCAATAGGTTTGCGATAGGCTGAACGTTTTCCCGCATATCCCTTCTATCTATATCATGAGCCGTCACGATGGCCGCCGCGCCGACCAGCTTCGCCCTTTCCGTTTTACTCCGCATATCGCGCCAAACGCCACGGGCTCCGTCCTGGCACGGTGCGGCCGCACCGAGGTAATCTGCGCCGTCACTATACAGGAAGGCGTGCCGCGCTGGATGAAAGAGCAGGGCGTGACCGGCGGCTGGGTGACCGCGGAATACAGCATGCTTCCGTACTCTACGCTGGAGCGCAAACAGCGCGACATTACCAAGGGTCGCATTGACGGGCGAAGCCAGGAGATCCAGCGTCTTATCGGCCGCAGCCTGCGCGCCGTGGTGGACCTGGAAGCGCTGGGCTCCCGCACTCTGTGTGTGGATTGCGACGTGCTCTCGGCTGATGGCGGTACGCGCACCACGGCCATTACCGGCACATGGCTGGCCCTGCGCATGGCCTCGAAGCTGCTGGTGGAAAGCGGTCGTTGTTCGAAGGATCCCGTCCGGTCGCAGCTCGGTGCTATTTCCGTGGGCGTTGTTCAGTCGCCGCCTCCCGTGGGTACGCTGCGCGATCTTCCCCCCGCCAGCCCGGCGCTTCCTTCCAGTGCTTACCCGGACCGCCAGGTTGTTCTGGACCTGGATTATATAGAGGACAAAGACGCCGCCGTGGATATGAACGTGGTGATGAACGGCGGCGGCGAATTTATTGAAGTGCAGGCCGCCGGCGAAGAAGCCACCTTCTCCCGGGCGCAGCTGGATGCGCTGCTAAGCCGCGCCGAAGCCGGTATTCGCGATATCTTTGCGCTCCAGAATGAAGCGCTGGCATCTTTCCCGCCGCACCCGCTGGGGCTGCAGTCGCTGCCGCCGTTGCCCCCTCCGCGCCGGTAAGGTTTATCGACGCAGCCCGCACATCAGCATTCGCGTGGCATGAGACGCCCGATATTGCACGGCGTCTGCCACGCGATTGATTTCCGTGTAGTGCGGGACTCTGCCGTGTTCCCGCATATAGATCGAATCCATCTCCTGTTGTCCTACGGAGCTGATTTGCGATGATGTTTTTTGCGCGCTGTGGATGCGGAAGCAGCCGATATAGTAGGGCACCCGGACGATCCGTGCCCCGGCTTTTTCAAAACGCAGAAGCAGATCCCAGTCCAGCGCAAACTGGAAGCTGCGGTTAACGCCGCCCACTTTCTCGTACAGGCTGCGGCGCCAGAAAAGCGTCTCCTGCGGCACGTAATCCACCCACGGCAGTACGTTTTTGCGATGGGCAGGCAGCACCCAGCGGCCAATTTCCTGCCCGTGCTCGTCGATCAGAACGCGGTGCCCGTAGATGGCATCGACCTTGGGATTTTGCGCAAAGTACTGGCCGATAAAGTTTAGTGCTCCCGGCATCAGCAGATCGTCGGAGTTGAGCCACGCCATGATGTCGGTATTCATCAGCGCAAGTCCAGTCGTCACGGCATCCGCCTGGCCGCCATCTTTTTCCGAAACCCACGAGGTGAGCCGGGGCGCGTAGCGTTGCAGAATTTCCACCGTGCCATCGGTCGAGCCGCCATCCTGAATGCGGTATTGCAGGTTGGGATATTGCTGATCAAGCACGCTGTCCAGAGTGGCCGTGATGTATTGCGCCTGTCGAAATGAGGGCGTGACGATGCCGATGCTGGGCTGTGTCGCCTTGCCCGTCCAGGAGCGAATCTGGGGAAACTCCTCCGGCTTCAGCGGGCGCGGGGCGTAGTGATTCAGCGAGCCCAGCTTCATCCAGGACGGGTAGAGACGCGCGCGGTTGATGGCGGCGCGGGCTGCCTCGGCGGTCCTGGCAGCTTTCTCGCGCAGGCGCTTTATTTTGCGGCGCAGAGAGTCGTAAGTGCGGCGCGGTCCGCGGACAATCGTCTGCTGAAGTCGGGCGATGACGCCTGCGGGCGGCGTTTCTGTTTCTGGAGGTTCTGGCGTGGACATGAAATCGAGGTAAAAGGACGATGGCATCTTGTCGAATGCCGGGTAAGTCGCAAGAAAATTGCTTATTGCTTAAAGGCAGAGTGACATTGTGCCGACCAGGGGGTTAAAATAATGGTTCCCCGCGTGTTCCAGCCTGCCTGTGGGTCTGGAGCGAAAAGTTTCATTTATGCGCAATTTGAAAGTGTTCGATCGCTTGAATCTTTGCGAAAATGATTTTGGAATCTGACGTTTACTCTGTTAATATTGAATTATGTCTCGAATCTTAACTATCGTGCTGTATGTGGTCAGCACTTACCTGATCATCATTCTGTTTCACCTGATGATAGCATCGTCCAACGCGAGGTCCGTTGCCCTCAGCCTGGATGAAGAGCGTGCAAAGCTGGAGACACTTCAGCGCAATGCCAATAATGTCCAACAAGTTACGCAGCGTAACTTCAACATTCTGCAGACGCTGGCAGCCCGCATTGCGGCCGAGCCCTCGCTAAAGAGCCTGCTGGGCAAGTATGGCGTCCAGTTCAAGCCCTCTAATGTAGGCGACACTCCCGCCCGCTAAATCAGCACTCTTACTTTCATCAGTCTACCTTGAAGTTATGAACGAGACTCAACCTACGCAGTACGATAGCTTGCAGGCCAAGTGGATTTTGCCCCCTATCATTGCCATCCTGTTTCTGCTCTGCGTTTTCTACACGATTGAAGACCTTGCGCTGCTGGATCGCACGGAGAAAATGTCGAAAGTCGTTACGGAACTGCGCCGCGTGTACCCCGAGGGTGAATCCCAGTACAAGAAGCTGGAAGCCCAGGGCAACGAAGTTAATGCAGCGCTGCTCGGTCTGGCCAATGACCTGCTGATCATGCAGAACACAAATCCCGAAGCACAGAAGATCGTGCTGGATATGCAGATCCGGGCCGCGGCTCCCCCAGCCGGCGCTCCTGGTACTCCTGGAGTTCCTGCGACCAACGTCGCTCCCCGGCCTCCCGCACCCGCACCCGTTTCCACAAACGGCGCTCCCCGTCCCCGCTAAGACCATTTCACAGGCGTTAATTGGTACAAAACCGGGCTCGATTTTGAGATGAGAGCAAGACGCGATTGAGGGAGTGCATGAGAATAATGCATGACAGAAAGCGCATCGCTGCCATCGCCCAAAAGAGACCCAGGATTTGTACCCATTAACACCTGCGATTGGGGATCGTGCAGGCTTCTGCCTTCTCTCCTTTTCACAAGGCGCTGGCAACAGGTGCAGTCTGCGCCAAGGCCGATGGTGACCGGGGAAATCCCCGTGGAGGAAAGAAGAATTCCCAACAGCAGAGGGGAACAGCAGCAGCCGCAAGACCCGCTTGATGGCACGGGCGGATAGACAACAGGCTGCCGATGATTTATGCTAGGCTATGGACTCTGTTTCCCCGGTTTCGGATGCTTTGCAACAAGCTGCCCCACAGCAGGATGTGTCGCCGGCGGAAGTGCGCGCCCTGTTGTCGGACTACGCGCGCCTGCTCAGGCTGCGCGGCGAGCGCTCGGTGCTGCTTCGCCGTGAAGCAATAAACGCTCTGGAACAGATGGCGACGGCCCGCATCGGAACCGGAAGCACTCCTGCCCCTGCCTCTCCGCGAAGCCCGCAGCGCGCGGAAAGCCCGCGCACCACTTACTCCGAGGGAACACCGGTAAGATCGCCAGAGCGAACTCCTGCCCCTGCCGTTGCCACGGCTCCTGCCTCTCCATCCACCGCAATAGCCCCTCCTTCCGCAGCTCAAGCTCCAGTCAGCAACGAGTACGAGGCGGACACGCGCAAGCCGCAGGCGGCATCCGTGCCTGCGATCCCGGCGAATCAGACCGCAGCTCCGCGCGCGGCCCAGACTCCGGCCGCCGGCAGCAAGGCT
>JBGGNE010000528.1:0-7870 GCA_041287705.1 Methylacidiphilales bacterium
CACTACTTCAGCCAGCTTTTCGCCGCTGATACCGTCCAGTGGTTTCTCGCTTGCGGCATAGATTTCGGTAAGGAACAGCTCATGCGCGTCGGCAAAAGCGGGAGCAAACTCGTCCAGCAAAAGCTTGGTGCGGGAATAGCGATGTGGCTGAAACAAGGCAACCACGCGCTTCCACCCGCTATTCTTGGCGGCAGCGAGCGTGGCTTTTACTTCGGTGGGATGATGCGCGTAATCATCCACCACAAGATTCTGTTCACCCTTGAATTTTACTTCAAAACGGCGGCGGGCGCCACGGAAGTCACCCAGCGCAGCCACGATGCTTTCCCATGGCACGCCAAGATCGTTGGCCATGGCGATAACGCCGGTAGCATTGCTGACATTCTGCGCACCGGGGATGTTCAGCGTGATTTCGCCCAGTTGAACACCGTCTTTCAACACGGCGAAGCTGGAGGAAAAGCTGTCCAGATTCAGATTGATGACACGGTAATTCGCGTGCTCGCTGAAGCCGTAGCCCACCGTATTTGCACGGTGGGAGCACAGGAGAAGCGCATTCTTGTCGTCCGCACAGTAGTAAACGGGGCCGCGAGTCTGTTCGATCAGTTGGGCAAAAGTCTGAAGAATCTTCTCCAGGTTACCAAAATAATCCAGGTGCTCTTCCTCAACGTTTAGCAGGATGCTGCGCGCGGGATGATAGAGCGCGACCGTGCCGTCACTTTCATCGCCTTCGATGACAAAATGATGGCCTTCGTCCCACGCGGCGTTGGCGCCCAAAATGGGAACTTCGGCGCCGACATAGTGTGAGCAACGCCAGTCCGCGCGACGTAACACATGTGCGAGCATGGACGACGTCGTTGTCTTACCATGCATACCGGCTACTACCAGCGCTTCCTTTTGCTCGGAAAGAATCGCCAGACACTCCGCACGGCGGACGCAGATGATGCCGCGGCGCTCGGCTTCCTGACGCTCAGGATTCTGCGGCGTAATGGCCGAGCTGTAGACGACGAGGCACGCTTCGCCAACATGCGAAGCGTCGTGTCCACGGAAAGTCTTCACACCTTCGGCCGCAAGGCGTTCCACCTCTGCAGAGCCCGAGAGATCTGAGCCGGAAACATAGTGGCCGTGCTGCATCAGCAGGCGGGCGATGCCGCTCATGCCGCTGCCGCCCACACCCACCAGATGAATGTGCGAGCCGTGTGTGCCCAGGCATTTACGAAGAGTGTCCACGCAGGCACCTATTTTTAGAGTGGAAGGAAGGATGTTTGTGTTTTTGCTTTGGCCTGGCTCCACTACAGCAGTCGGAATTGCGGCAGGAGAGGCACTCACGGAAGAGGTCGACGTCATGAAGCACACCTCTCCAGTTCCTGCGCAACGGTCTGCGCGGCATTGGTGCTGCCGAGACGGCGTGCGGCTTCGCTCATGGCACGCCATGCGGAATCATCAGTAAAGAGACGCGTCACTTCGTCACGCAGGCGCTCAGGGCTCAGCTTGCCTTCGGGAAGCGTAACAGCGGCGCCAACATCGGAGAAAATATGTGCATTGGCTGTCTGGTGATCGTCCGCGGCGGTCGGGTACGGGATCAACAGGCTGGGCAGACCGTAGTGGCTCAGTTCGGTCAGAGAGGAAGCGCCGGAGCGGCACACGGCCAGATCGGCCAGAGAGTAAAACTGATCCATCTCGCTGCTGAACGGCTTGACCACGGCGGTCAGCTTCTGGCGGCGATAATTGACTTCGACAAGATTGGCATCCGCCGGACCGCTGAGATGCAGAAACTGCCATTCATCGCGGCGGTTGGAGATCAGCGGCAGCATCTGCACAATCATCTCATTTATACCGCGGGCACCCTGACTTCCGCCCATCACCAGCAGCGTTTTCAGCTCGGGATTGAGGCCGAACTTCTCGGCGACTTCGGCGCGGTTGTGCTGGGTCAAACCCTTACGCACGGGCGTGCCTGTGACGATGCACTTGGCGTTGCGAAGATGCTCGGCGCAGCGGGAAAAGCCGAGCAGCGTCCGGGTAACACGCGGGGCGATCAGGCGTGTAACGCGGCCGGGAATCGCATTGGACTCATGGATAAACGTGGCGAGCTTCTTGCGGCGGCCCAGTTCCAGCGGCACAGCGCTGGTGAAACCACCCATGCCCAGCACCATATCGGGCTTGAACTCGTTAAAGATGGTGCGGCATTCACCCCAGCTCTTGTACAGCGTATAGAGGAAGGAGAAGAGCTTGGGACTGATCCCGGGCCAGCCGACAGTGCTGATGGCGCGGGATTTCTGCTCTTTGTTCCCCTGCAGCGCTACGGCGTCGATCTGCTTACTGGAGACCAGAAGCAGTGTCTCGTGCCCACGTTGCTGGAGTTCCTCTGCTACGGCAATACCAGGGAAAAGGTGTCCCCCGGTTCCGCCGCAGGCTATGGCTACGCGAAGTTTCATGAGTTGGTTAGTTATACGAAAGTCGCGAGCATACACCGGCCACGGTGCGGATGGCTTTTGTTTTTTCTGGAAAATGAGGCTTTTTTTGCGGAACGGACGATGGGAAGGGGTTCTGAGTCAGTCAACCACGGAGAATATACACTATTTTACGTAAAAAGCACAGGTTTTTGCACTAGTTCCGCCTAAAGCGGTGATTAGTTAAAATGAGGTTAATAGCTAAACTGCAGATTACATGCGCGGGCTGGTGCGCTCCGGCAATACCACGCCGCCTATATCGGTGCCACCGGCAACGCCCTGCCGATGCAGGTTAAACAGAATACCTACCGCAATAAGGCAGAAGAGAAGGCTCGAACCACCGTAGCTGATGAAAGGAAGCGCAATACCCTTGTTGGGCATCAGACTTGTGACAACGAAAAGATTCATCATTGCCTGCAGCGTGATAAAGCAGGTGATGCCCATGCCGAGATAGAAGCCGCCGTTATCAGGAGCGTGCACAGATATCCAGCAGCCGCATATGGCGAAAACAAGGTAGGCCGCGACCACGCAAAGCGTCACGATCATTCCCATTTCTTCACCTATGATGGGAAAAATGAAATCAGTATGGCACTCCGGCAGAAAATCCATTTTCTGGCGACTCATTCCCAGGCCGACACCGGTGGTGCCGCCGGATCCAAGGGCGATCAGAGCCTGAAGCACCTGCCACCCGGTTCCCAGCTTGTGCTCCTCTGGATCAAGAAAGGCTACCAGACGGGCGTAACGCTGAGGGATATTGATTGCCACGAAAAAGATACCGCTGATCACGCTGACAAAAAGTCCTGCCAGGTAAATAGGCCGGGTGCCTGCCACGAACAGGATGCAAACGAAAATCAGCATCAGCAGGACGGTCGTACCCAGATCCTCCGACTTTAAAATAGGCAATGCGACCAGACCGGAGATCAGCGCCGGAATCACAAAGCCGCGCAGGAAACTGGTGCTGTTTACGAACCTGCTCGACATCCAGTAGGACAGAAAGAGGATCAGCGCGATTTTGGCGAACTCGGACGGCTGAAGATTAAAGCCTCCCATGGTCAGCCAGCGCGGAGAACCTTTGGCGGCGCGGCCAATGCCAGGGACGAAGCAGAGCAGCATCAGAAAAATAGCAATGCCCACCGCCAGCGGGGCATACTTCAGCAGCACGCGGTAATCTATGCAGGCAAACACGATGCAGGCGGTGCCGCCGATGAGCATAAACCGAAGCTGCAGCATGGCATAGTTCGAGATCCTGGCGCCAGACTGCGGGGCAAAGCGGCCGTCGATGCTGAACAGCATGACGATGCCCAGCACGCAAAGCATCAGCACGGTCAGCAGCATGATGTAGCCTATCTGCCGCTGAAAACTGGTGAGCAACTGGTTGGGATTCGCTGTAAGCATGGCGATAAAGAAAAAGTGCCTGAACTGATAAAGGATAGCGGACGGTGCCTTGTGAACAGCTAGTCCCCTCACCCTACACTCTGTTCTCCCCAGAGACTTGAAACGCCGGACCCCGTTCGGTTAACAGGATCCAGCGTTCTGTCTGGCTGGTTTAGTTGTTGTTTTTGGCAACATCCTTGGTTGAGCCACCAGGAATTTTCAGAGTCATACCTGTTTTCGGTTTCGTTACGGTATCATCGAGACCGTTGGCGGCGCGGATAGCGGCCACCGTCGTCTTATAGCGCTTGGCCAGATAGAACACCGTGTCGCCGCTTTCTACCTTGTGCTTACGGCCATCGGATTTCTCGGTCTTGTCGTTCTTGGCAGTAACGGTTGTCTTTTTGGTTTTATCGGTGGAGTCCACCGTGTCGGTTTCAGTCTTATCCGTCTTCACAACCTTATTGTTTTTGCCCTTAGGATCCGTTTTCCTGGCGGGCTCGGTAGGCGTGCCTGCTGCCACGCGGGTGCCGGTCAGCTTCAGTTTCTGCCCGACGCGGATGTGATCCTGCGGCATGTTGTTGATGGACATGATGTCCTCAACCGACATATTGTAGCGCTGGGCGATTTTCTGAAGCGTGTCGCCACTCTTTACGGTATAATTGCCTAAGCCCGCAGGAATGGGCTGCTCGGAATCTGCCACTGCAATGGGGCGGGGTGCGCCCGTAACGTTTACATGGCGGCTGGCAGGGGGTTCAATGGTGGGGGGGACAGCTGCGTTGCCAGTGGTATCGCCGTTATCGCCAATGGGAGGCAGCATCGTACCGCCAGGTGCAGCGGTGGGCTCCACAGGAAGCGTGCCGCCAGAGGGAGGCGTAAAGGCAACGCTGCTTCCACCGGGGTTTGAAGAATTATCACCCGTGCCGGCGGGAGGAATCGCGGCGGGATCTGTTCCAGTTCCATCGAACTGAGGATTCTCACGGCTATTCTGCGCCAGCAGATCGCGTGCTTCCTTATCGTCACCGCGCATGATGTGGTAAGCGCTGATGCCGCCGATAACGACGACATGCAAGGCCAGTACCACGATAAAAACGGTCATCAACTTCAGACCGCCCGTCTGGGATTGGGGTAAATCACGTTCCATAGTCAGGGCCAGGAGTACTGGAGTTTGGGGGTGTTAGCGGGAGACGGGGACGGTCAGGTTGACGTTGAAGGTGGCGGGTTGATGAATGTGCTTCTGAAGGAACAGACGCTCGGCAAAATCCGTCATGCGAACAATATACGTGCTTTGCATCATGTTGCACCGAATAAGTTAAGGCGAATATTTACGCAAAAAGCCGTGTTTGATCAAATGAATAATGAAAAATCACAAAAATTGTTTTCTCATACGTCTGCCGGCCCCGCATTCGCGGATACGGAAGCCGTTGAAGCCGAAAGCTTTTGCACGATGGAGCGGAACTGATCTCCACGATCTTCATAGCTCTTAAACATGTCGTAGCTGGAGCAGCCAGGGCTCAAAACAACCACGTCGCCGGGCCGCGCAAGGCTTCCGGCCAGAGCAATTGCCAGAGCAAAATCGGTGCCGCCATCGTGACAGTCCACCGTATTTCCCCATAGCGCTTTCAGCTTCTCACGCATCTGGCCAATGAGAACGACAGAGCGCGTTTTCTCGGCGACCAACGGGGTCATGGGCTCAAAATCCAGTCCCTTATCCTTACCGCCGGCAATCAGAATGATGGGGCTGGAGAAAGAGCGCAACGCCTTGTCCATGGCATCAATGTTGGTCGCCTTGGAGTCATTGTAGTAGGCGACACCATTGATCTCCCCTACCCGCTCGCAGCGATGCGGCAGGGCGCGGTAGGTACGCAGCGCTTCAATAGCCTTGTTGCGGTCGATATGGAAGATATCGGCAACGGCCAGGGCCGCGAGCTGATTTTCGGCGTTATGCGGGCCGCGGAGATGCGTCGTTTCCTGAGCCACAATAGCTTCGCCGCGACACATGAGGTTGCCGCCGGCGAAAGTGTAATCCGCGGGAAGTCCCGCAGCGCTTATCAAAATCTTTTCTGCTACTATAGCAGGCAGCTCCAGATCGCAGTTCACCACGGCAAAATTCTCTGCCAGCTGATTGCGGAAGATGTTCCACTTGGCCAGCTTATAGGCTTCCATGTCCGGGTAGCGATCAAGGTGATCGGGAGTGAGATTGAGGTGCACGCTCACGTACGGCTGAAACTGCTCAATCTTCTCCAGCTGAAAGGAGCTCACTTCCAGGACCATCACATCAAGATTCTCTGAGGCACTTACGGCCGCAGAGAAAGGAGTGCCTATGTTGCCGGAGACACCGACGCGCAGCCCGCCCGCTTCAAGAAGGCGCGCGGTAAGTTCAGTCGTGGTAGTTTTGCCGTTAGTGCCGGTGATCGCGACCATAGGGCACGCACAGAACCGCGAGGCCATCTCAAATTCGCCAATCATCGGTACACTGGCGGCGCTCAATCCTGCGGCCAGCGGCGCGGCGGGGTCAATGCCCGGACTAAGGATAGCGAGATCGAAGGCGGTTGAAGTTCCAACTCCGGCCCCGATTTCCACGATAGCGCCCAGGGCACGCAATTCAGCGGCCCGTTTTTCCAGCGCAGCGGACGAGCCGTTATCACGAACCGTAACGGACGCGGCACCGCGGGACAGCAGCAGGCGCGCAGCTTCCAGGCCGCTGACGCCCAGGCCCAGAACGATGAGATGTTGTCCGTTGACGTTCATGATACAGATGAATTAACAGCTTGATGTTGCAGCGATTTGAACACGCAACACATTGATATCTAAGGAATTAAAGTAATTTTTGGCGCAAAGGCAGCCTCTGTTGCCAGAGGCTAGTTCAATTTAAAGGGTAAAGGAGCAAACAACAGCTCCCCCTCCCTGCACAGGATCCAGCGTGGAGATGGATTCCTGGTTACCGGATCTTCAGCGTTGCCAGTGCGATCATCGCGAAGAGCAGGCTCAGAATCCAGAAGCGGATTGTAACCGTGGATTCATTCCACCCTTTTAGCTCAAAGTGATGATGGATCGGCGCCATGGCAAAGATGCGCTTGCCGGTCAGCTTGAAGCTGAGGACCTGCAGCAGCACCGAGCCGCCTTCCATTACAAAGACGCCACCTGCGACCACGAGCAGCAGCTCCTGGTGAATGCATATGGCTACTGTGGCGATGGCCGCGCCGAGTGCGAGCGAACCCGTGTCACCCATAAATACCTTGGCGGGATGGCAGTTGAACCACAGGAATCCCAGGCCGGCGCCCACCATGGCGGCGCAGAAAATCGCCAGCTCATTGGCTCCTTCCACATAAGGGATGAAGAGATAGGCCGCAAACCGGGGTGTACCCGCCACGTAACAGAAGATGGCGTAGCAACCACACACAGTGATGCTGCAGCCCGTGGCCAGACCGTCCAGACCGTCGGTAAAGTTTACGCCGTTAGACGTGCCTATAATGACCAGGATAAAGAACACGAGCGTGAACACAATGCCCATATCCAGAAGAAGCGGCTCCTTCAGAAACGGCACGCAAAGGGCACGCCAATTGGAGGGAGCGTTTAGCGTGGGCATCGGCTGTGCCGTCGTGACAGCTGTAACGGAAAGCGCGGTAACGCCATCCAGGTTGGTGCTGTCCGGCACAGCGGGGGCAGGAGTACTCGGCAGGCGTGCAGCAGGATTATTTGTGACCAGATCAGCAGCTGCAGCAGCGGGAAGCTGGGAAGGAGAGGTTGAACCGCCCGGCTTAACCAGATAGTGGTTCAGGTAGAAGTAAACAAAGACCGCGAGGACAAGCTGTGCAATGAGCTTGGCCTTGGCAGGAATGCCCTTCGAGTTCTTGTACTTTACCTTCTGGTAATCATCCGCAAAGCCGACAGCACCCATCCAGAGCAATGAAAACAAAACAAGCCAGATGAAGCGGTTGTCCGGCATGATCCAGAGAATGCTGCTGACAGTTACCGCGAAAAGGATCAGCAGGCCGCCCATGGTGGGCGTGCCGCGCTTGCTGCCCTGCAGTTCGGCAAGCATACCGACCTGC
>JBGGNE010000529.1:0-2930 GCA_041287705.1 Methylacidiphilales bacterium
GCCAGCGTTCCGTCTGCTTCGCCGGCTTTTCGTCCGCCAGCACTTTTGCCCAGAGCGCGGCGGCCTGAGCATAGGACTTTTCCTCATAAAACCGGGCCGCCTTAATTTCATTCTCTGTCGGGGGAGCCGCGCTGGAAGGAGAGACAGGAGCGGCTACAAGAAGAAGCATAACTATCGCCAACAGCATCCAGGTCAGAGAAGGAAACTTCATGTTGTGATACTAATCGTATTAAACAAAAAGATATGTCATAAAATCGCTAAAATATTGTCAAAATATTGTAAAGGCAACTTTTTGATCGCCCGGACGTCAGATCTCAACACGTTAAACAGGAAGTGGTTGAAGCGGATAGGTGCCGGCCATCTCCAGACATTCGGCTTCCGTAAGCACTCCCGCGGAACAGCTCGGATCTGTCAGCGAGGTTGCCGCCGCGGAAACGCCCAGGAGCAGACATTCGGGCATGGGCCTGTTCTCGTGGATGCCGTGGAGAACCCCCGCGGCAAATGCGTCCCCCGCACCGGCAGCGCCTTTTATGAAGCCCTGTGGGAGTGACAGACTGGGTTGCCACAGACTTTCGCCTGCGGGAGAAACGGCATACGCGGCTTCTGGGAAGTGAATAATTACCCAGCGACGAACGCCCATGGCGGCAAGGTCGGCGGCGGCTTTCTCAACAGCATCGCGACTGGGCAAACCCGAAGGGCGGAGGCTGATGCCGGTGATCTTTTCTGCTTCGAGATCGTTGATGAAGAGGACATCAATTTCCGGAAGTGCGGGGCAAACAACGCTCTGAAAGCGATCGCTGGATTCGCTGACGCAGTCCACACTGGTGAGAAGACCGGCGTCACGGGCTGCGCGCAGGACCTCAACCGCTCGCGGAGCTCCGTCGATCAGCTCATCCAAAGCATTGAGCAGCAGCAGATACCCCAGATGAAAGATCCGGGCAGAAGTCGCCGTGATGGAGAAATCGAAATGCCGGGGCTCCAGCAAAGCATTGGCGCCTCGCTGGTGAAAGAAGGTGCGGCGTCCGACCGACTGCACGGTCATCACATCGCTGTAGGATGTGGGATGTGACGCTGTGCGGTGCAACTGCCGGGTATCGACATGGTGGGATCGACAATCCTGCAGAATGCGGTCGCCATCCGCATCTTCGCCGACTAACCCGACCGCCTCAAGAGGGTAGGCGGCACCGAGTTTGCGGAGATCCTTGAGGATATTGTAAGGCGACCCTCCGTTGCCCCAGCTTTGATGCAGGATATTAGCCAATGCATCCTGCTGCGGCCAGGCATCAATAATCTTGTGATGATCTATGATCCAGTTGCCGCCCGCGAGGATGCCGCTGCGCGCCGGGGAAGGGGCTGTTACCCCAGGAATGTAGGTGGAACTCATTCGGAGAGGAGGCGGATTTCCGTCGGTTCATCCTCTTCAATGCCGGGGAAACGGCCTATGTTGGGATCAACAAAAAAGTTATCGTGAAGGTCATCGTTGGCGGTGCTGACTTCGCCGATAATGCATTCCTCGCTGGCAGGCGCGAACGCATGCCAGATGCCCGGCACGAGAGTGATTCTCTCGCCTGCACGAAGCGTATGGGGCTGTCCAGCCGTGACAGTGCGCGGTTCTCCGTTAACCAGAATGGGCACTTCCTGGGCAGGGGCTGAAGATTCCGAAGATGTTGATGCCGCACTGTGGGGAGTCGGCCGGGCCGCCCAGAGCCAGAGTGTAAGAGCTCCGGAACGGCATATGATGTCTTCCTTCTTCCTGGCGTGCGTATGACAGGGTGTCATCTGGCCGCGTCGGGCGTACATCAGTTTCTCACAGTATTCAGCCTGTGTGGCGAGGTTGATGAGCGTGAGGCCGTAGCGTGAAAAATCAGCCAGCCCGAAGTCGGTAATATCCCAGCAGGGGCGGGGTGGAAGAGCCCAGTGGTGAGCGGCAAAGCAGGCGCTGGCCTGCCTGTACACAAGATTGATCTCGGAGCGTTTCATGATCGTGTGAGGACGAAGTAGTCTGTCATCCAGGCAATTTAAGCGAGGGCAGGTTCAGCTATCGCATCGAGCTTCACCACACGGCCCTCAGCCTGAGAGGTAAGCGCGGCGTCCCAGATTTCGTGCTGCGCGACAGCTTCATCGGGCGTGGCACAGCCGAACCGACCAGCCAGCAATCCAGCGCGTTCGGCCAGAAAGGCGGCCCACATCTGCATCAGCAGGTCCGGAAAACCCGGCTCAAATATTCCGCCCGTAATGGTAGGGAAGGGGGTCGCAAACCCGAGGTCGGTCTTTTCCCACCACTGCTCTTTATCGCGGCGATAGGTCCACAGCGTCTTTGGTTCCTTGGTGGAGAACCGCACGCCTCGATCGGTGGCCATGATCTCGATTATCCACGTATTGGTTTCTGTTGGGGCCATCCGCTTCATTTCCAGCGTCACAGGCACGGGTTCACCACCGATATGGGTGGTAGTGTGCAGCGTGGCGTTGTCCCAGGTGTCACAGGGAGCCATACCGCCTTTACCCTTACCATCCGGGCGCTGGGTATAGATCTTCTGCAGTTGGGCAAACACCGACTGAGGACGCCAGCCCAGACGCAACGGCAGATGCGCGACGTGAAGACCAAGGTCATTCATCACACCGGCCTGACCGCAGTACTGATTCTGCCGCTTCCAGTTAATGGGTTTGGTGGGATCGAGATCACTGGAGTGCAGGAATGCGCAGCGCACTTCCAGCAGGCGTCCGAGAGAGCCGCTTCGCGCCATCTCATAGGCGCGCTGAGCTCCCGGCAGAAAAGGAAATTCCGACGAAACACGCACAAACCGTCCGAGCCGGTCCGCTTCATCGCGAATGCGCCGGGCTGCCGCCAGGTCGATGCCAAACGGCTTCTCCGCCAGCAGATCCTTGCCGGCGCGCAGAGTATCAAGGTAGAGCTGTTCGTGGAGATGATG
>JBGGNE010000530.1:0-9129 GCA_041287705.1 Methylacidiphilales bacterium
TCCTCACTTACGCCATCTTCAGGAAAACGAGTACAAGCGCCTGTGCGAAAGCCAGCTCATGGGTGAAGTGGAGAGTTTTGCCATAGAACTGTCGAATCTGGCCGGGGAGCATAACTGCCCACCTCTCAGGCAGTTTGCCGAAGAGCTTCAGGAGGCATCTGATCTCTTCGATATCGATCTGATCAACTCGCGCCTGGAACGCTTTCCGCGTCTGGCGGATGAGCTCGCTCGTCCCCTTCCTTCAAAGTCGAAGCCCAGGTAACGCACTGTACTCCTGTTCATTTCCTCTTTCGAACTCGCTCTTGCTCTGATTTTCGTCATATCCTTTCCCGCGCCCATCTTTCATACAGCTGCCTTCCATGACATCTTCGCTTTCTTCTCCCACACCTTCCCATACGTCCATCATTCTGGTGGTCGACGACGTCGCCAAGAATATTCAGGTGGTCGGCACCATGCTGCGGGCGGAAGGCTATGAAGTCATGGCCGTTACCAGCGGCGCCAAGGCGCTTGAGCGCGTCAAGACACAGCGTCCCGATCTTATCCTGCTGGATCTGATGATGCCCGAAATGGACGGCTTTGAAGTCTGCCGCCGCCTGAAGGCAGATCCCACTACACGCGAAATCCCGGTAGTTTTCCTTACCGCCCACACCGAAACGGATATGGTCGTGGAAGGTTTCACCATCGGTGCCGTAGACTACGTTTCAAAGCCTTTCAAAGCACCTGAACTTCTCGCCCGCGTACGCACTCACCTGGATCTGAAGCACAGCCGCGAAGATCTGAAGCGCGCTTACGAGGAGTTGAACGCCGCGAACACGCGCCTGCAGCACGAACTGCGCGAAGCATGCACCTACGTGGAGTCTCTGCTGCCGAAACGCATGACCGAACCCTTCCAGATCGACTGGATCTTTGACCCCTGCACGGAACTGGGCGGCGACTGCTTTGGCTACCACTGGGTGGATAAGGATAACTTTGCCGTGTATCTGCTGGATGTGTGCGGGCATGGCGTAGGCTCGGCGCTGCTTTCTGTTTCGGCCGCCAACACGCTTCGCAATCTAAGCCTGCCCGGCGTTGATTTCCGCAATCCCGCCCAGGTGCTTACAGCACTGAACAACGCATATCTGATGGAGAATCAGAACGACCTTACATTCACGATCTGGTATGCGGTCTTTAACGTGCCCACCCGCAAGCTGAGCGCTTCCGCAGCTGGCCATCCCCCTTCGCTGCTGACGGTTGGTCCGCGCGATGGAGAGAAGAAGGTGTCGGAGATGGGCGAACCGAGCATGATTCTGGGCATGTGCGAGGGCGTCGTCTACAACGCGCAGGAGTACTTTATTCCCGAAGGCTCAGATCTCTATGTGCTGAGCGACGGCGTCTATGAAATTGCCCGCCCGGACGGCACCATGCTGAACTATGACGACTTCGCGGCGTTCCTGAGCAAACCGATCGAATCGCCCAAGAAAAACATCGAGTACTTTCTGGAGTATCTGAAAGGCGTTGGCGGCGGTCTGCCGTTTGAAGATGACTTCAGCCTGCTGCATATTCGTTTCTAAGCCGGGTCATCTGCGTCCAGCCTGCTGCGCTGAGCCGCAAAACGAAACGGCCAACCAACTCCTTTACTTATCATGGCGGATATCCCTTCTTCCTGCGGCACCGTTCCGGCCGCAACGGATATCCCCGCCACAACGCCAGCCACAACGGAGACGGCTGCGCCCTCAGCCGCTCCAGCGGAATCCCGTCGCCAACTTGCGCTTCACCTGCTGTGGAGTTTCCTGGGAACTGTGGCGCTGCTGGGGATGATAATCGCCGCGGCGCTTATCATCTGGCAGGACAATGTCGGCTCCATCGATCAGGAAGGGCGCAACGCACTGCTATCTCCAGACAGCGTCATCGTCTTTGAGTTAACGGCGGGTACGGCCACTCCCGATGCTTCGCGCGTTGTGGAAGGGCGTGAACTGGGCACTGCGATCAGCCGCCGTATTGCCGATCTCGTTATCAGCGACGAAAGTACGCCCCCCGTCTCACTGAATACGCTCGATCCAGGGACTACGGCCTTCACCGTGACGTACACCGTCCAGTATCGCCTGCTGGATGGCACTGTCATTGACGTGGAGTATGTGCCCGCCAATAATTCGCTATTTGTACTTCGCCGCCGCAACGCGGAGTCACATCGGGAAGTTCTGACGCGTAAAACACCAGGTAAAGACCTGATCCAGATCTTTACCCTTTTATTTCCACCGGAAAAGGTCGATGAAACGGAGCGTATTCAGCTATAGAATGCAATATCCCGCCCAAAAAGCCTGTGGTCCGAAACCTGCTGCTTCGCCTTAAACGGTCAAAAGGACCTTTCGCGCACCGCTCGGTTAAAACTTCTACAAATCACTAAAAACGAGGAACTTCCATTCGATTTACAGGTTTGTCTAAAACTTTTGAGTTGTCATTGAACCTTCCTCCCTCTAAACCTTGGCCGCTGTGAAACAAACGTTAGCTTCACTCCTCATTGCCCTGCCCGCACTGCTCTTCCTCAGTTCCTGCGCCACCGCGCCGGATCCGAACGCGCAGATTCCCGGCCAACAGGTCGTGGTCAGCATCGAAGACCAGAAGATGGTGCTGATGAAAGATAACGTACCTGTAAAGTATTACGATATCGCCACTTCCAAGTACGGCGTCGGCAGCGGCCGCGGCACGTACAAGACTCCTACGGGCCACTTTGTTGTTGAATCCAAGGTTGGCGCGGGTGCCCAGGAAGGCACCGTGTTCAAGGCCTGCAAAGCCACTAAAGAAGTGCTGCCGGTCAACGCCCCGGGTCGCGACGCTATCGTTACCCGTGTGATGACGTTGCGCGGTCTGGACTCCAACAACAAGAACGCTCTTGCCCGTGGTATCTTCATCCATGGCACTCCGGAAGAACGCAATATCGGCAAGCCAAGCAGCTACGGCTGCGTACGCATGCGCTCCAAAGACGTGGTGGATCTGTTTGATCGCCTTGGACCAGGAACGCCTGTTGTCATTTCGGAAAGCTCCATCAACCACGAAGTTGCCATCCGCAAGCCGATGGAAATCAAGAAGCCCAGGGAACTTCCTGACATGCCCGCTTCTGACACTCTTATTGCGTCCACCACGCCTGGCGGTTCTACTTCCATCAACAGCCGTGGCGCTACGGGACCTTCCACCACAACGGTTGCCTCTATGGTGGATCAGGGTAGCAATTCCACGGGAGCCATCCCCAACGGCCGCAATATGCCGGCGCAGATGGGCCACACCACTCTCAATTCTGCCGCGATGCCGACTGCAGCGGCAACTCCCGCTCCCATCTCCCAGCAGGAACAGGCGATTATCGCCAACGCGCAGCCTCAGCATGGCCATAGCCGCACCGCGGCCGCCGCACCCGCTCCAGCTTCCGCTTCTCCCGCAGGTTATGTCCCGACGCCTTCACCTCAGAGCGTAGTGTCGGAGACCGCAATCGCCTCCACTGCCGCAACATCGCAGCCCGCCCGCAAGTCCCCGGACAGCGCGGCGAAAAAGAGCGACACCTCCAGGAAGACCGCCACCACGAAGTCCTCCGCTGAAAAGTCGACGACTACAGCTTCCTCCACGCAGACGCAGAAGCCACGCAAAGTCGCTACAGCGTCCAATACCAGCTCCAGCGGTGTTAACATCGATACAGCTGCACCCGCACTGACGATGACACCCATGCCACCCCCGGCACCAGCGCCTTCCATTTCGCCTACTCCTGCTCCAGTGGTCAGCCACGCGCATTCGGAGCCCGTACGCCTGAGCTCCAGCACTCCCCGTCCCCGCCGCGTAGCCAATCCTTCGCCTGACAGCAGCATTCTGGAAGCAGAAGCCAAGCTGGTGAACCGCAGCACGGTTCCCTGAGTTCCCTCGAAGTACTGATATCTGATATATTGCGAGCCGCACCACGAGTGCGGCTTTCTTTTTGTCTGGATCGCCTGCCTTCTTTCCGTTGAGGGGAAGACATTTCTTATTTGTACAATTGTGGCGAAACTAGATTTGCCAAGAAAATTCTTGCCGCGCAATTGTAACATTTTCGCCATTCCGGTGACATCTGGGTCTAGCAGTGTTTATTGCGTACAGGGCGCCTGGTGCCCATGCCTTCAGCCATTACGCAACAGATTACCGTATGAACATCAAAAAATCGATCGCAGTCCTGATCGCCTCCGCTATCGGCCTCACCGCAGCGTTTGCCGCCGATAAAGTCGAAATCGACCCTAAACTCAAGGACTATGCTCCCGTATCCGGCATTTCCGGTACCCTTAATTCCATTGGCTCCGACACTCTGAACAACCTGATGGCGTTCTGGGCGGATGGCTTCAAGGCCAAGTACCCCAACGTTAACATTCAGGTTGAAGGTAAAGGTTCCGCAACCGCACCTCCCGCTCTTATCGAAGGCACCGCCCAACTCGGGCCGATGAGCCGTCCGATGAAGCAGGACGAACTCGACAAGTTCGAAAAGAAGTTTGGCTACAAGCCCCTCGAAATCAAAGTGGCGATCGATGCGCTGGCCGTATTCGTGCACAAGGATAACCCCGTTGAAGGTCTCGGCCTGGATCAGATCGACGGAATCTTCTCCTCCACCTACAAGCGTGGTGGCAAGTCCCTCGTTACCTGGGGCGACCTTGGCCTTAAGAATGACTGGGCAAGCCGCCAGATCTCCATCTTTGGCCGTAACAGCGCTTCCGGCACCTACGGCTTCTTCAAGGAGCACGCTCTCTCCAAGGGTGATTTCAAGAACACCGTTAAAGAACAGCCCGGTTCCTCCGCCGTTGTGCAGGGTATCGCCGCTGATCTCTACGCCATCGGTTACTCTGGTATCGGTTACAAGACTGCCGGCGTCCGTGCGCTGCCCCTCTCCAACAAGTCTGGTGGCAAGGCGTTTGATCCCAGCCTGGAAAATTGCCTCTCGGGCGACTATCCGCTGTCCCGCTTCCTCTACATCTACGTGAACAAAGCGCCCGGCAAGCCCCTGGATCCCATCGTTGCCCAGTTCCTCACCTTCATCGCTTCGAAGGAAGGCCAGCAGATCGTCGTCAAGGATGGCTACTATCCCCTGCCCGCCGACATCGCGACCGAAACGACGGACAGCCTCACGAAGTAATTCAGCTTAAAGCAGATTCAGACACTTCTCCTGTCTCCAGTAAGTCAAGTCTAGTCTGAGCGCGGGGAGGTAACCGGTTTCATGTTCGGTTCTCTCCCCGCGTCTCGTTTCCGCAAATCCGCATCATCTATTCAAATCAGTCTCTCCTACTAATCCGCCGCTAAAGCAAGTCATCCAGTCCTCACAGTTCATTCAGATTTATCGATAACATTGTCCATTCGTCCCGCCTGACCACTGACTCGCAGCCGACACTATCCCCCTCCTTCACCTCTCCCCATGTCTGAGACGAACTCCCCGACTGCCTCTGTTGCACCCACCGCGCCCAAGGGCAAGAAGCCTGTGCCGGCGCGGTTTCTTGTTTCGCCGCTTACGCTCTGGATCGACTTTCTGATGACCTGGATCATCAAAATCGGTGGTATCGGCGTCATTGTGGCCGTTATCGGCATCATGGTCTTCATCACCTGGCAGGTATTCCCTTTGTTCATGAGCGCGACGGTAAAGCCGGAGAGCCACGTGAAGATTGCGATGGCTAATCCCGCACTGGTCGGCATTGATGAGTGGGGCGAACTTCCTTTTGCTTACGACGGCAACAACACGGTTGAGTTCTACGACGCACATGGCAAGAATCCTCCTCAGACCGTCAAGATTGCTCTCCCGGAAGGTGAGAAAGTAACCGCCACTCGTTACTTCGCCGATAAGGGCACGATCGTCATTGCAACGGATAAAGGCAACATTGCCGATATCAAGATCCGCTTCGATGCCAAGTTTGACGACAAGAATCACCGCACCATTACCGGCCAGGCCGAACTGAGCGCGCTGACTCCTCTCCTGGAACTTCCCGCTGCCACCACGACACCGGCAACTCCTGTTGCCCCGGCTCCTGCAGCAGATCCCGCCGCGACAGCCGCTGCTACGCCGGCACCTGCCCTTGTTCCCTCCGTCATCACCACTATCGACCGCGGTGCGGGCGACAACGGCGCTCTCATTGGTGCCATAGTGAAGATCGGCGACAAACGTGAACTCCGCGCCATCACCTTCAAGCAGAAGCGCAGCATGCGTGGCGGCGGTACGCTGGTTCTCGATCAGCGCATCGACCTCACCTCTCAGCTTCGCTCCGCTCCTGCTCATCTCCTCGTGCCGACCTCTGCGGACGCGCTGATCGTAGCCACCGACAGTGGCGAAGTAAGTTACTTCTTCCGCGACGGCGACAAGTTTGAGCTGCGACAGACCTTCCAGCCTTTTGCGGATACGCCTGGCACCAAGGGTATCGCCCGCATGGACTTCATCTTCGGCGACGTCTCCATTGTATTCTCCGGCCAGGGTGGTCAGAGCCGTGTGTTCAGCCTTTGCAAGCTGGACGACAACTCACCCCGCATGTTCTATCAGACCAAAAACTTCCCTTCTCTGGTTGGTCCCGCCTCCTTCTTCGCATCCAGCCAGCGCAACAAGGCGTTTCTGACCGGCAGCGGCACGGAAGCTTCCCTGCGCTATTCGACCACGGAGACGATCCGCTGGCAGGAGAACCTGGGCTTTGTAGTCAAGCAGGGCATCATCGGCGCCAAGTACGAGAATCTGGCCTTCCTGGATACCGCCAACACCCTCCACGTCTACAAGCTGCACGATCCGCATCCTGAAGCCGGCTTCCGCGCCTTCTTTGGCAAGCTCTGGTATGAAGGGCTTCCTTCCGCCGAATACGCCTATCAGTCCTCTGGCGGCAGCGATGACTTCGAGCCCAAGCTATCTCTCATCCCGCTGATCTGGGGCTCGATCAAAGGCACCTTCTGCGCGTTGATATTCGCTGTACCGATCGCTCTGATGGCCGCCATCTACACCTCGCAGTTCCTCGATCCCTCCCTGAAGCGCATTGTGAAGCCGACCATGGAAATCATGGCCTCCCTGCCCTCCGTAGTGCTGGGCTTCCTGGCAGCGCTCTGGCTGGCACCCCGTGTGGCGGACCGCGTCCCTTCGCTCCTTCTGATTCTGATCATGCTGGTTTGTGCACCTATGCTCTTTAGCCTGATCTGGATGCGCATCCCCAAGATCTACCGCCTGTGGCTGCGCCCAGGCTGGGAGTGGATGCTCATGATGCCGCTGTTCTTTATCATTTGCATCATTGGCTGGAAACTCGGCCCTGTACTGGAGCACTTTGCCTTCGTCTACACCGAACCCGGCACGGGCAAGAAGATTGCTGACTTCGGCCTCTGGTGGAAGCAGACTACAGGCGGCAGCTATGATCAGCGCAACAGCATGGTGGTTGGTTTCATGATGGGCTTCGCGGTTATCCCGATCATCTTTACAATCGCGGAAGATTCCCTGAGCAACGTCCCCGCCGGTCTGCGCTCTGCCAGTCTGGCGCTGGGTGCCACCCGCTGGCAGACCGCCTGGGAAGTGGTGCTGCCCATCGCCTCCGCCGGTATCTTCTCCGCCCTGATGATCGGTTTCGGCCGCGCAGTCGGTGAAACGATGATCGTGGTGATGGCCACCGGTAATACGCCGGTCATGGATTTCAACCTGTTCTCCGGCATGCGAACGCTTTCAGCCAACATTGCCGTGGAGCTGCCTGAAGCGCCTCAGTTCTCCACCCACTTCCGGGTGCTGTTCCTCGGTGCGCTGCTGCTCTTTATGCTGACATTTGTGATTAACACCCTGGCGGAAGTTCTGCGCAATCACCTGCGCGAAAAGTACAAAGGCATATAACACCCGCCTCGCACCTCCGCATCACATACCTCTTTTTCTAACTGCATCATGAGCAAAAAACCTGAAATCAAGACCGCCTTCCAGTCCGGCAGCCGGGCTGGCGAGCACTACGTGTGGCTTACTTCCATGGGCCTTTCGCTGGGCCTGGTGCTGGTCGTCGGCCTGCTCCTCCTTATTCTGTGGGAAGGCATTACCGTCTTCTGGCCGCGCACCGTTGTCCAGTACCAGCTGACCGACGCCAACGCAGGCATCCAGGGCACCACTACGGTGGCCGGTGAAGTTGTGGACCATCGCGTCAAGCTGAACCACGTGGAAGGCGAAAAGCTCCAGGAAGAATATCAGCTCTACGTCGGCAATAAAGATCACTACGGCTTCAACTTCAAGTTCCTGGATGCGGCGGTAATCAAGGAAGCCACAACGCCCCAGGATATCTTTATCGCCGAGCGCGTGGAGAACGGCAAACTTCTCGGCTACCCCGTGGAACTCGTGATGAAGGATGGCACGAAGATCCCGGTCACAGCCCCTGAATTTGCTGCCAAACTTAACGAGCTGGTACATGCCGGCAACGAGCGCCGCGCCAAGATCCTGACGCTGGAAAAGTACCGCATCGGCGCGATCAACGAAGACATGGAAGAGCTTCGCATCGAAGAAAAGATTATCCGCAATAATCCCCAGCTGACCGATGCCCAGGAAGCCGAGCGCCTCGCCCCCCTGCATACCCAGGAAGAAAAGCTGAAAAAGGACTACGACACCCTCTACACCGAATCACAGACCCTGCGCAACGCCCAGGTTGGCACCGACCTGATAGTGCGCCTGCCCGGTGGCGAAGTGGTCAAGCAGTCTGTAGGCGGCCTGCTGGAGTATTACTACCCCAATCAGCTCAGCTTCTTCGGCCGCGTAGGTATGTTCCTGCACCGCATGTGGACTTTTGTCAGCGATGATCCCCGCGAAGCGAATACCGAAGGCGGTATTTTCCCCGCCATCTTCGGTACCTTCGTCATGACCGTTCTGATGAGCATCGCGGTAACCCCCTTTGGTGTGATCGCCGCCGTCTACCTGCGCGAATACGCCAAGCAGGGTCTGCTGGTTCAGATTGTCCGCATTTGCGTGAACAACCTGGCTGGAGTCCCCTCCATTGTTTACGGTGTATTCGGCCTCGGATTCTTCGTTTACTTCATCGGCGGTCAGATCGATCAACTGTTCTTCTCGGCCTCCCTGCCTTCGCCCACGTTCGGCACGGGCGGCATCATGTGGTCGGCGCTGACCCTGTCACTCCTGACTCTGCCGGTGGTGATTGTGGCGACGGAAGAAGCACT
>JBGGNE010000531.1:0-17555 GCA_041287705.1 Methylacidiphilales bacterium
GACTACTATTGTGTGGAGCCCTGGCTGGGCCTGCCCAATGCAATCCATCATGGCGAAGGCCTCCGCTGGCTGGCACCGGGTGCCTCGGAGAAGGCAGTGGTGCGCCTCAGCGCCTGGTAAGGGCTGGAGGGCTGGAGGGCTGGACGTCTTGTCTGACTCGATGGGTCAGGCTCGATGGCTTGCTGCATGGATGGCTCAGGATTTCCCGCATTTATTGCGGAGATATGGCGCGTACATGTGGCCACGCATACACAAATCACGCTCATGCCTGAGGATGCAACCAACACCGCCGAGGCCACGGCCGTAACTGCTGCCGCTTATCTGAAGTCTCACCCCTTTCACCATGAGTCCGTTCAGCGCTGGCCGGTGCAGGGTGATTTGCGTGTTCGCCTGAGCCTGACGGCAGCACTGCCGCCGGCGGATGTTACCTCGTCCATCCAGGCCATCGTGCTTGGGGATGGGGAGTTGCGCGGGCAGGTTCTGTTTCTCTGGCCGCACAATCGGGGTGGCGACATTGCGCATGTCCTCATCGGCGGAAGGCAGGATCCAGGCGAAACCCATCACCAGACTGCGGTCCGTGAAGTTGCGGAGGAAACCGGCTGGCTCGTCACGCCACTCCATATGGTTGGCTTTCGCCACTTTCATCATCTTGAACCCTGGCGCGCGGAGAGCGATCGCCCATACCTGGACTTCATCCAGCCTGTCTACGCCGCCCGCGCTGTCGCCCATCGCCCCAATCTCGCTATTCCCGCCGATCTTACCTTAGCCGGTTTCCTGCCGGTGGCGGAAGCCATCGCCTCCACGGAGTCCGGCCAGCGACCGCTTCTGCTGGCCGCCATTCAGGCAAATGAAACCGATGAGCGGAGCAGGGCGCAAGCGTCTGTTGCCTGACAGCTGGATTTACTCGACAGCAGGTTGCTCCTCTGTATCATGCGCGCTTCTGCGTAGCGGACTCAGGAGCTTTGCGGTATGTTATTTAATTCTCTGCCCTTCATCTTTGTATACCTGCCGATCGTCCTGCTTGTCTACTTTACGTTGGGTCCCTGCACTCGGTTTCTTTCATCACTCTGGTCTTCAGTAAAGGCTGCGCCGGAAAGCATCTGGCTGTGCATAGCGTCCCTCTTTTTCTACGCCTACTGGGATGCCACCTACCTGTGGCTGCTGCTTCTTTCCATTACGCTGAACTATACCGCCGGTTACTGGATAGCCAGGAAGAAATCGGAAGAAGCCAACGGCGCCGCGAAGGCTATTGTTATCACGGCTATCAGCACTAACCTTATAGTCCTGGCTTACTACAAATACTTCGCGTTCTTTCTCACATCGGCCAATGATGTCTGGGGCACTTCATTTGTTGTACATAACATGATACTGCCGCTGGGCATCTCCTTCTTTACCTTCACCCAGATCGCGTTTCTTGTGGATGCCTATCAGGGCAAGGCCAAAGAGTATAACTTTGTCCACTACCTGCTCTTCGTCACTTACTTTCCACACCTCATCGCAGGGCCCATTCTGCATCATGCCCAGATGATGCCGCAGTTCAAGCGAACAGAGACCTATCGTATTAACTGGGACAACATGGCCATCGGGCTCTGCTTCTTTATCATAGGTCTGGTAAAGAAAGTGCTGATTGCCGATACATGCGCCGGCTTCTCCACGCCAGTCTTCGATGCGGCCAAGGTTGGAACGCCCATCCCTTTTATCGATGCGTGGCTGGGCGCTTATGCCTATACACTTCAGCTCTATTTCGATTTCTCCGGCTACTGCGATATGGCAATAGGCGTCTCCTACATGCTCAATATCAAGCTGCCCTATAATTTTAATTCGCCCTACAAGGCAGTCAATATCATCGATTTCTGGCGGCGCTGGCATATTACCCTTTCCTCGTTCCTTCGCGATTATCTATATATACCGCTGGGCGGAAATCGCTATGGCAAATGGCGCCGCTACGCTAATTTGTTCATTACCATGCTGCTGGGCGGTCTGTGGCATGGCGCTGGCTGGACGTTCATTCTCTGGGGTGCCGTGCATGGAACTTACCTGATGATTAATCACGGCTTCCATGCATTCCGTAAGAACACAGGCTGGAAGGATGGCTCTATGGGAATCGTCGGGCGTGTGTTTGCTACTGGACTCACGTTTCTGGCGGTCATGCTGGCATGGGTGCTGTTCCGCTCCGAAAACATGCTGGCTGTGCAGACTATGTTTGGAAGCATGACGGGCAGCAATGGATTTGGTCTTACGCCGCGGTTTGTGTATTACTGTAAGCTTCACTTTCATCCGTTACTTATTCCCGGCTTTATCCTCATATGGGCATTGCCCAACACACAACAGTGGATCGGCGTTCGCGATACGTCTGAATCGGAGCCAGGCACTATTACGGGGGTACCGGCATGGTGGAAATGGGTGTTGCTGGGTATCGCCTTAGGCGCATGCATTATCCGCCTCGTCATCATGCATTTATCGGGCAAGCCTTCGGAGTTCCTCTACTATCAATTTTAACAAGATATGAAGGCTTTCATTCTGAAGACCCTGTGCCTGGCGTTTGTTGTTTTCGCCGCCTTCATGGTCTGGGCATTATCCATACGGGCTCCGTTGCGCGCCGAATACTGGGTGCGCGATATGATTGTAGTAAAGAAGCACATGCTGAACGAGCTGCCTTCTCCCCGCATCATCATGTTCGGCGGCTCCTCGGTCATGTTCGCGTTTGATGCCGTAAAGATGGAGCGCGAACTGAAGGTAAGCACGCTGAATTTCGGGCTTCATGCAGGGCTCCGTCTTGAGTTCATCCTGAATCTGGCACGCTCGCAGGCAAAGCCGGGCGACATTGTTCTGCTGCCGCTGGAGCATGTCTACTATACGGATTTTTATAAACAATGGACATCATGGCAACTGCGCAATGCCATCGGGTGGGATGATGCATCGTTACAGGCATTGTCCGTGCCTCAGAGAGTGGTGGTATATTACAATGCTTTCTCCGGCGATATTCTGCATGACATTCTGCTGGCGAAGTACGATTCGTTTTATAATCCTGTACAGCTCGCCCCGCGCCTGCGCACGCCGCAGCAGGCGATTGACAGTCACTATGCAGGTAAGCGCGACCAGAATTTTGCGTATGAATACATTGATGCGCGCGGCAGCACGGAAGGCGCCGTAGAGGCAAAGTTCAACGGCCCCTCTGTAGCGTGGGATCAGCCGGATAAAGTATATCCCATGGCCAGAGATCTGCTGAAACCTTTTATCGAAGAGATGAAAGCAAAAGGCGTAACGGTCTACTTCGCCCAGCCTCCCTATCTTATCGATGGCAAAACATACACTGGATATGAAGTCGCCGACGCCGAGTTTCACAAACAGATTAAAGAGCTTGGCTCAGAAGTCATCGACAACCGCAGCCAGGTCTGTTTCGCCCGCGACATGTTCTTCGATACCCAGGGACACCTGAACGTTCGCGGCCGCGAGTTACGTACACAGGTCGTGATAGATGCGCTGCGCCCAAGACTGAAAGCCCTGGGTCTTCCGAAGGATCCCCCCGCGCTGGCACCGTTGCCTTAAATCACTTCGCAGAGTTCATTTCAATCACGACCCGCGCAAACGCCTAAGCGGGGGTGCGATTCAAAGTGGAGCTAAAAAAGGCATCAAGTTTTTCTTAACACTATATTACCCATTTCCTTCCACCTCTTCTTGGTCCCCCCTTGGTACCCTCTTTGTATCTTCGTGGTAAAATTCCCCCTTTCGCAGACGCAAACGATGCAGAATGGAAAAGACAGGGGATTTCACCACGAAGATACAAAGAGGGTACCAAGGGGAGACCAAGAAGAGGCGGAAGGAAATGGGTAATATAGTATTAAGAAAATCTTGATGCCTTTTATAGCTCCACTTTGAATCGCACCCGATTTACCTTGGAGGTAAAAATGCTTCTCGCAATTCCATAGTGGCACAGGTAGTGTTCCGCCGGACATTATGGCGACTGCTGGCGAAACCCAACAACGGTATCGTGGCGCCCTTGACCGGCTTGTGCAGCGGCTGCGGGCGGACCGCACTATTCTCGCCACCGTGCTTTGCGGCAGCCTGTCGCACGATACGGTGTGGGAGAAGTCGGATATTGATCTTGTGCTCGTCATGGTGGATGACGAAAAGATTGCCCGGCACGAAGGCATCGCACTCGTCGAAGATGACGTGAATATCCATGCCATGCTCTGGACCCGCGGCGAGTTCCGCAAAATGGCCGAAGGATCGAAGCGCAACTCTTTCATCCACTCGCTGCTGGCAAAAGGCCGGCTGATCTACTCCCACGATCCTAGCCTGGAGACGCTCTTCCCGCAGCTGCAGCGCATAGGGTCACGCGATACGCAGGATCAGTTGCTCCGCGCCGGCATTTCCGTGCTGCCCTTTTATGACAAGGCGCAGAAATGGTTTCTGACGCGTGGCGATCTGCATTACGCCTCTCTCTGGCTGCTCTACGCGGCCACGCCCCTCGCACAAATTGAAGTCTACAGCCGCGGTCTGCTGGCGGATCGGGAAGTATTGCCACAGGCGCTGAAGCTGAATCCCGAGTTTTTTGGCCCTAATTACACAGAGCTGCTCGACAAGCCGAAGACGAAAGCGAGAATCGCCGCTGCCATAGCCAGCGTCGGCACGTACCTGAGCGAGCGCAGGGAGTTGCTCTTCAAGCCCGTGCTGGATTACCTGCGGGAAGCCGGTGAGATCCGGTCCGCCACCGAAATCGAACACGAGTTCACCAAACAGCACGGTATCAGCGGCGTCATTACCGCCTGCGAATACCTGGCCTATGAAGGTGTGATCACCAAAGCCGGCTCACCGGTACGGCTGACGCGCCGCAGTAACGTGCAGGTGGAAGAAATGGCCTTCGTCCACCTGAGCGATCAGCCAGACCTCGGCCCGATTCCTCATGATCTGGCCCAGTAGAAGGACCAGCCCATTAGTAACCTTCGATCTTTTTATGAAAACCCCTGCAGGCACGCGATCAACCGCTACAGGCAAAGCGAAAGCCCCCCGCAAAGCCAGCTCTGCCGACGCTGCGGCAGGCTCCACTTCTACTCCTGTCGCCTCTCATGCCTCTTTAGCGCCACAATCCGTTGGTGCGGCGCCGAGGACTTTGGCACGGACCAGTATCGCAGTTCAGGGTGCCCGAGTGCATAACCTCAAAAACGTGTCGGTCGAGATTCCTCGCGACAAGCTGGTAGTCATCACAGGACTGTCCGGCTCAGGCAAGTCGTCGCTGGCATTCGATACGATTTACGCCGAGGGGCAGCGACGGTACATGGAGTCGCTTTCGACGTACGCCAAACGCTTCATCGCTCAGGTAGCGAAGCCGGATGTGGATTTCATGTTCGGCCTCTCCCCAGTCATCTCCATCGAGCAAAAGACAGTGGGAAACAACCCTCGTTCCACCGTAGGAACGATGACCGATATCAGCAGCTACCTGAATCTGCTCTTTGCGACGGTAGGCACGGCCCACTGCCCGCGCACCGGGGAGCCCGTTCCCGTCCGCAGCGCAAGCCAGATTGTCGAAGCCCTGCTTGCACTACCACAGGGCACCGAAATCGAACTGCGCGCACCGGTCTTCCCCATCTACGGCGAGGACCTTGATTTTCTCTTTAACGAAGTCCGCAAAAAGGGATGCCGGCATCTGGTAATGGATGGCAAACCGGTCGATCTCGCCGAATCCGTGGAAGCAGAAGGGGGCGGTGGTGATAGTGACGGCAGCAGTGGGGAAGTGGACGCGAAGGAAATCGACGTGGTCGTGGATCGCTTCGTCATTTCGCGGACAATGGAGAAGCAACTGAAGGCAGGTGTCCTGAACACGCTGCTCATTGGCGATCAGCTGCTCAAAGTCGAGCTTGGGGCGAAGACCTCTGCCGCGACAGCCCGCAAGTTTTACGACACATTTGGCAGCAAGACGCAGCATCTGGTTTATGGAGATATCTCGCCCGATTTCTTCATGTTTAACAAGCCGGAGAGCGCTTGCCGTACGTGCGGCGGGCTTGGAACCGATAAGAAGGTGCATCCAGAGCTGATTATTCCCGATCCGCGCCGCAGTCTGCGCGACGGATGCTTTGCCAAAGAAGCCTATAAGTATAACCCGGAGACCTGGGATGGGCGCATCATGTACAGTATTGGGCGGCACTACGGGTTTGATCTGGATACGCCCTGGATGAACATGTCGAAACGCATCCAGGACATCATCCTTTTCGGCGGTGAGGGCAAGTTTCCCCTTCGCCAGCCGCCTGAAGCCAAGACGAAAATCGGCAAGGAGGAAGGACGCGAAATGTCCTTTGGTGGAATTGCCACGCGAATTGAGCGCCAGTATCGCCGCTATCGCATGAAAGGCGAAGCGCACTCCATGATGGAAGCGTGGCTCGACAAAGTGACAGTCGAGCACACCTGCCCGGCCTGCCAGGGAGCGCGCCTGCGGCCCACGCGCCTGCTTTTCACTGTAGGCGGCAGGCATATCCATCAGCTCGGAGATATGAATTTTGATGAGCTGCGCCCTTTCCTGGACTCGCTGGAACTTAGCGGCCGGGGCGCGGACGCCGGGCGGCAGGTTCTGGGCGAAATTCGCTCCCGCGTCGATCTGTTGCTGGGCATCGGGCTCGATTATCTCAGTTTCAACCGCCGATCCGGAACGCTTTCCGGCGGGGAATCCCAGCGCATACGTCTTTCGACGCAGATCGGCTCCGGGCTTATGGGAATGCTCTACATTCTGGACGAACCCAGCATTGGGCTGCACCCCAAGGATAACGTGAAGATGATCGAGACCCTGCGCAGTCTGCGCGATCTCGGCAATACGGTCATTGTAGTCGAGCACGACGAAGATACGATTCGGGCTGCCGATCACATTGTGGAGATGGGGCCAGGACCAGGCGTGCACGGCGGCAACGTTGTCGCTGAGGGAGATGTATCGCAAATCCTGGCCTGTCCCGAGTCGCCTACCGGCCAGTATCTGTCTGGGCGGAAACACATTGTCGTTCCTTCAAAAAGAAGGGCTATTTCAGGAGCAAAGCTGGTGATTCGTGGCGCCAGAGAGAATAACCTGAAGGGCATCGATGTTGAGATCCCGCTGGGACAATTCGTGGCCGTTACGGGCGCATCTGGCTCCGGCAAATCAACGCTGATTAACGACATCCTGTACAAGCGTCTTTGGAAGGAGCTGATCGATACCCGCACGCTTGCCGGTGCTCATGATCGTATCGACGGCATGGAACAGATCAGCCGCGTGGTAAGCATTGATCAGGCTCCCATTGGCCGGAATAGCCGCTCGAATCCTGCCACGTACATCGGATTCTATGACAACATACGGGCACTGTTTGCAGCCGCACCTCTTTCCGTGGAGCGGGGATATACCCAGGGGCGCTTCAGCTTTAACGTAAAAGGCGGCCGCTGCGAGGATTGCCAGGGCGACGGCACGATAAGCACGCAGCTTTTCTTCATGCCGGATGTCGAGGTGATGTGCACCTCATGCAAAGGCGCCCGCTACAACTCCGAAACGCTGGAAGTAACCGTGGGCGGGAAGACGATTGCCGATGTTCTGGACCTTTCGATTGAGGAGAGCCTCAGCTTCTTCAAAAGCGAGCCGGCGATCCTGAAGAAGATCGAGGTGCTGCACGAGCTCGGGCTGGATTACATCACTATCGGCCAGTCGGCAACGACCCTGTCCGGTGGTGAGGCGCAACGCATTAAGCTGGCATCTGAATTAAGCAGACTGCAGCGCGGAAAACCCGTCCTGTACATTCTGGATGAACCAACCACCGGACTGCATCTGGCCGATATTCAGCGCCTTCTGGATTCCCTGCACCGTCTGGTCCATGCGGGGCATTCCGTTCTGGTTATTGAGCATCACCTGGATGTCATCAAGACCGCGGATCACGTTATCGACCTGGGGCCGGACGGTGGACGCTCGGGTGGTCGCGTAGTCGCCACTGGCAGACCAGAGGCGATTGCCGCCTGCAACGAATCCCATACCGGCCGCTTCCTCCGCGACTATCTGGAGCGCGCGGAGTAGTCTTGGACGTGTGTTGACATAAGTCAGACACATGAGCCGTCCCCAAGACAAGTCAAGTCACAGGGACATGCTTTGACTCTCTGGAGATTTGCTGCCTCCCAGTCGCTCTATTTTATCTGAGAGTAGACCATCTTGTCCGCCGTCTCTGCCCAGATGCGGTTGATTCCATCGGAACCCTCGGCGGTATGGTGAACACCATCCTTGGCCAGCGCCGTGGCGTGGTTCTGATAGATGTAGCTCCAGTAGTCGGCATACGGCTTTTGCGTGTCCGGATTGCACGCGTACGGGGCGGAAGCGCGGCAGAATACGTCCACGCCCCCCAGATTAGCGGCAAGGGTATTGACGAAAATGTTGTACTTCGCTGGTTCCATGGTGTTGAGATCCAGGTACTGTGTCGAGAACTCAATCCGCACCGGCACAATGATAAGATTATTGCTGTCGCAAAGGCTTTTGGCTGCTTCATAGCTCTTCACCATGGATCCCCCAAGACCAAGCGAGCCTCCCACGCCCACGTCGTTATAGCCGGTTTCCCAGCAGACAATGGTGCCGACCGGCACTCCCGCAGGAGGGGTGGGAGAATGCGCCGCAATGACGTTTTTGGTGCGAGGAAGGGTGTCCTTCAGCATTTCACCGCCCCGAGCCGCGTGGACGACAATAGGATAACGATCAGGATGCTGCTTGCGGATCAAATCCGAAAAGAGAGCCTTGCGGGAAGGATCAGAACTGGCCGGCATATCCTGAACTACCAGGCTGTCGCCAGTGAAGAGCCAGTAATCGTTACGATATCCTGCAGGAGCAGAACGGAAAACATCCAGCCGCGCCAGAATGAGATCGCTGGGCAAAGGCCGTTTGTCGTTGGGATCGATGTTCTCCGAGGAAAGATTGCGCACGCCGATCCACTTCGGCTTATGATTGGGCAGGACGATTACGCCATCCAAAAGCTCATTGCTGCCGGTGGCTACCTCTGTCCAAGTGCCATCTTTACCATTGGTGGAGTCGAGACTTTCTGTAATGACATACTTGCGTAACGTCCTGGCATTGCGATCGTTGGACCAGGGGACATTGCCGCAGTCCGTGCGAAAATGCAGCATCAGGTAGTCCGCATCGGCGAATGTGGCTGCATCACCCAGCTTCACTTTGATCTCACACGCTTTGCGAAAACGGCAGCTGGTGGCATCAGATCCATCGACAAGGTCGGTTAGCTTCCCGGCAACAGGTTTTTGATCTGCAATGACTGTGCTGTTGAGTGAGACGCACATATTCGTCGCCACCTTCACGGGGAAAGGCGTCGGGACGCATCGCGCAAACGTGAAACCGGTTGCCACGGTGGATTGCGGGCTCTCACCATTGGGGCTGACCGCCACTACTTTATAAAAGCGGGTAACAGCAGGAGCCAGATCCTTATGTATGTACCTGCGCTCTTTGCTGCTTCCCAATTTTGCGAATGGCCCTTCCGCCTTCTCAGATGTGTAGATATAATACTCGGTAATGTCGGTGGTAGTTGGCTTGTACCATTCCAGGGTAATACTATCAGGGGTGTTATCCGTCATTCTAAACCCGAGCGGCGCTGCCGGCGTTGCAGATGCAGGAGAGCCTGTCGCCGAATCCTCCGCATATACCGGTAAGGAGCTGCCCGCCAGCCCATACATTAACAACGATAACAGACCCACTTTAACAGGACATTTCATAAGGATGGCGGTGATAGTAATACCGCCATCCTATTCCTCACAAAGCGCAACCTGCAAAGAGATAATCTGCTTAACGGTTAATCAAAGCGGCAACTGATTAAACATAAGCAAGACCATTCGCAGGCGTTAATTGATACAAAAACCGGGCTCGATTTTGGGATGAGAGCAAGGCGCGATTGAGGGAGTGCATTAGAATAATGCATGACCGAAAGCGCAACGCTGCTATCGCCCAAAAGCGACCCAGGATTGTACCCATTAAGCGGTACCGATGCATTTCGAATGCCCCGCTGGTTAGCGTCCGCCGTTTCCGCTTCTGACGGAGATCTCGCCACCACCACCGAAGACATTGTAGCTCGACATATGGAACATGCCGGATGCGGGAATATTGGCGCCAGAGTAGTTGACCTGAGCACGCTGCGTTGCGGAAAAGCCACGCCAGTGGCGGCGCACAGGGATGTTGTTGCGACCCCATGTGGCATTGAACTCCGCCAGATCCTGGAACGTGATGGCGGGGCGGTTAGGGTTAGTGGGGTCAGGGATAACCACGGGAGGCTCCATGGGTGGGATTACCGGGGGATCGACAGGAGGAACAACTGGAGGGATTCCGCCGCCGGCCAGAGTCAGCACGCCGGGCAGGTAAGTGAAGTTGTAGTTAAACGCACTTGCTCCGCCGGGGTTAATGGAATAGAGCCCTGAGGGAGAGGCACTCGTGGCAGGCGTCGTGTAGGTAAGCCCCGTGACAACCAAGCTGTCATCGCCGTTTACGAAGCCAGTGACAACGCCACCAAGCATGGGCAGAGGCTGACCTGCTATACCGTTGGCGTTCGTGGCCTGTACTGTCAGCATTGCGCGGGTAATCTCGAAGGTGTTGCCGGGAACGATGGACAGGACGTAATTGGGCGAAATGGCAAGGGTGCCGAGCGTGTAGGCATATGTTCCTACGTTCTGACCCGCAACACGGGACAGATTACCAGCAAGATCGTCGCCGGGAACAATCGCGTCCCCACCAACCGTGTAAGTAAACAGCGGATCGGCCTGACCGTATACCTTCGATTGACCAAAATTGGGGTTAATCAGCACATTGCGAACATTGATCTGGAAGGTAATACCACCGGCCAGGGTGAGCGCGTAGTTAGGATTGCCCAGCGTGCCCAGCGTAAAGCTGTGAGCTCCAGCGTCCTGACCGCCGCTGTAGGAAAGCGCGCCCGTAAGGTCGTCGCCCGGGACAAGGCCGTAAGCTCCACCAACGCTGTAGGTGAAGGTGGGATCCGCCGAGCCGTACAGCTTGCTTTGGCCGGAATTGGGAGTGATGGTGATCGGGCGCTGATCGATCTGGAACGTCACGGCACCAGCAAGGGAGATCGCGTAGTTAGGGTTGCTCAATGTTCCCAGATTAAATGCATGGCTGCCGGCACCTGATCCGCCGTTGTATGCCAGCGAACCGCTAAGGTTGTCGCCGGGGACAAACCCGTACGCGCCGCCAACGCTGTATGTCAGGGACGGATCGGCTTCGCCGTAGATCTTGCTCTGACCGGAGTTGGGGGTAATGGTGATCGGGCGCTGGTCAATCTGGAAGTAGACGGAGGCCAGACCACCGGGGACAGCTGCAATGGCGGCGGAATCCAGCACCAGGATGTAGTTGGAATTAGCCAGGGTGCCCAGCGTGTAGTTGTAATTGCCAACGTTTGTACCGGAGCCGTAGTCGAGAGATCCGCTAAGGGGACCCGCTATCAGGGTGCCGTTGCTGATCGTGTAGGTCAGGGTCGGATTCGCTTCGCCATAAATCTTACCAAGGCCGGAGTCCGGCAGCACGGTGATGGTTGCTCTGTCATTGGTGAGCGCAAAAGAGGTGCCGGGCGCTCCGGTCACATTAACGGAGTAGCTGCCCGCCAGACTGTTGGCGTTCACGGAGAACGATGCGCGGCCTGACGCATTGACTGTCTGCGTAAGAGTACCAGTGATGCTGGGCATCGTCGAAGCGTTCGGAATCGTCAGGCCCACAATGCCTCCCGTAACGGGTTCGACAGCGTTATTTGCTGTTACCTGGACAATCAGCGGGTTGGTAAACGCCGTGCCGATCACCGTGCTTTGGCCGGAACCGCCGAACACAGAGTACGTAAAACCCTGCGACTCGAAAGATCCGATATCCGCCGTGCCAACGCGACCCAGGCCGCGCTGATCCACCGTATACGTGCTGGAGCCAGCGTTAATGGCCGGGCTGCCAGGCAACAGCGCAAACGTGGGGCGCACCGTGCCGCCATACAGATTCAGCGGAGCCAGCAGCGGATCCACATTGGTCAGAGTGGTAGGCGAGGTAAAGGTGGAGACGGAGCCTACGGTGCGGACAAGATTGTGGCCGCCGTCCACATAAGTTCCGCTTCCCCCGACGTCAGGACCTGAACCAGCGCTGTTGGCGATGATGCTGTTGTTGATGGAGATCGAGCCGTTAAACAAATAGATGGCGCCACCAACCTCGAAGCGCGACGTGTTGCCGGCCAGCGTGGAGCTGCTCAGTGTCAAAGTGGTCCCCGCAACGCCCGAATTGGCAATCGCGCCGCCAGCCGTTCCGGAATTCCCGGCAAATGTGGAGTTGCCAATAGTCAGCGTGCTCGTTCCGTTCAGGTCATTATACAGTGCGCCGCCCACCGCTCCAGCCGTGTTCTGGTTGAAGGTGGAATTGGTGATATTCAACGTGCCCTGCACGAGATTACTGTACTGTGCTCCGCCAGCGTCTGAAGTCGCAGTGTTAGAGAGCACATACAGCTTGTCCTCTGTCAGCGTGCCGTTGTTAGACAGCTGGTTGGACATGCCGCCGCCCTGGACACTGGCGGTGTTGAGGTAGATGTAGGAATCGTGGATCGTGATCAGGCTGGTCGCACCATCCGCTTCGTTGCGGAAGCCGGCGCCCACGTTGGCCTGATTCTGATTCACTTCGGAGCTGCCGAAATCCACGCTGCTGCCACTGGAGACGCTGTTGAATACGCCGCCACCCGTGCTGGCGGTATTTTGGTTAAAGTGGGAGCTGGTGACGACAACCTGCGCGCCGCCGGCAAGCGTGTCGAACAGACCGCCGCCCTGCCCCGCCGTGTTGCTGTTGGCGGAAACCTGATTCAGCTCCAGCCGGCCACCCGTGCTACTGAAGTAGATGCCACCGCCGTAACCAGTCGCCGTATTGCTGTAGAGCTGTACGTTATCCAGCCGCACGGTCCCGTTGCTGCCCGAAATGTTGATGCCCGCGCCGTTCGTCGCCCGACCTCCGGTAATGCTCAACGTCTTAAGCGTCACAGCATTGCCCGCGCCGGCCCCAACAGTGAAGACCGAGCCCAGCGCATTGCCATTCACAACAATGACTGGCGTAGTTGAAGCGGACTGCGTGGTGCCATCAATTACCGTAGCGCGACGGATCGGGAACGTCGTATTGCCAGCCGCCATCGTGATCGTCCAGATTCCGCCACTGTACCCGGGAATGCCCGTTGGCATCGCAAACGTCACCGTGGAAGGTGCTTCCGCAAAAGTCAGTGCAGCACGCAGTGTATTCAGCATCGTGGCAAACGGAACTGTCGGAGTGTTGGTCGGGGCATAATCACCCGTATTGCGCACTACAAAGTCAATCATCGGCGCCGCCTGGTTGGCGTCATAGGCGCCGATGTCGATGGTTCCTGTCACCCGAGTCTGACCGCGAGAATCAATGCCGTTAACTGTCCCGGTAAGCGCCTGATTGCCTTTGTTCAGCAGCGGGCTGCCCGCCAGAATTGCCATTGTAGGCGTGAGGCCGCCATAGTAGCCCAGCGGCGAAAGAAGTGGATCCAGAATATCAGTGGTATTCGTTGGCTTGATGGTGGTGATGGGATTGTTTGTCAGGGTCACGTTGCCGATGTTTCCAAAGAAATTATAGCCGTTGTCATTGATGGCTGAAGCGCCAAACATGTCGGTTCCAGTCGTCGCGATATTGGTGGCAACAACGGTATTTGTAATGTTGACCACGCCATTACTGCGATAGAGGCCTCCTCCTCTTGTTGCACTGTTGCCTGCAACGGTCAGGCTGTTCCAGTTCGACGTTCCGTTTGAAACCAGAGCGCCACCACCATTGTTGGCAGCTCTGTTATTTGCGATAGTGCTGTTGGTCCAGGTGGAAGTACCTCCAGCTACCACTACTCCGCCGCCGTTATTGCTCGCAGTGTTATTTGCGACTGTCGCGCTTTCAAAGGTTGAGCTGCCCAGCACATAAAGTCCGCCGCCCGAAATAGAGCTGTTATTATAAACTGCTGTTCTACGCAGGATGATCGATCCGCCCGCGCTTAGCTGTGAAATTGCACCGCCACGATCATCGCCCGCTCCGTCCGTACCCACGTTATCGTGAACGTTACTGTTCGTCAGGGTGACGTTTACCCCGTTAACCGCAATGGCGCCACCGTTGCTGTCACCAGGAAGATCCGCATAGTTGCCATAGAGTTCGGAGCCGGTCATTGTGACCGGAAGTCCTGCAATCCTCACGCCGCCGCCATTCAGAGCACGACCGTTGGTGATGGTCAGGTTATTCATTGCCACCGCATTTACAATGCCGCCACTGGTGATGATGACAACGCTGTCTGCAAGGCTACCGTTCAGTATTGTCACTCCAGCGCCCTGGCCAACAATATTCATTCCCTTGTTGATTCTCAGGTTTTCATAGTAAGTGCCCGCGGCCAGATTGATGGTGCCTACAGCTCCGCCTGCTGTGGTGGGCGTTTTGATAGCGTCCACCGCGTTCTGGATTTTGCCGTTGATGCCAACTGTAATGGTATTGACATAGCCGGCGAGTACTGCTCCGGCCTTTAAAGTAATGGGCGCATTAAGGTAGAGGTTACCCAGCAGCTGGGTCGACTTGTTGAAAGTCAAACCGTATGCATTGGTATTGCCAGAGGCATCAATCGCTGCATCAACAGTGATAGAGTTGGTAGCCAACAGAGTGACGTTTCCGTTATTCAAGGCATTGACGATAGTCTGCGCCGAGATGGTGGTATTCGAGACATCATTCTGACCAGTTCCATCTATAGTGCCAGGTGCGGCAGTTGAAACTACCGTCAAGGTCAGAGGATCCAGCAGCCATTCGCCGCCTTCGGTCAGTACCAGTGCTGCCTTGTCAACCGCAAGGTCGTGACCGGAGGTCTCCACTTTGCCGCCCGCGCCGCCGCCGATTCCGCGCGCCGTGATGCTGCCCCCAAAATCAGTAAGTCCTGTTGACCACAACACCACTTTGCCTCCGTCCGCCGGAACAATTCCTGTCGGGGACGCCGTAGCATCCGCGGTAATCGTCGCGCCGGTTTCCATCTTGACGCTGCGGGCCTGCTCCATGGAGCCGCTGCCCTGCCAGTCGCCGCCCACCAGCACAGTGCCACCCTTGCCGCCGCGCTTGCGCGAACCGGAAGCATCCAGCTTGGAGCCATTCTTCAGCACAATATCTCCGCCTGTGACACGGATCTGACCGCCCGAACCATCGGGATTAACCGCCCGAATGGTACCGCTGTTCTGAATCCGGCCGCCCGTGCTCGTAAGATAAACACGCCCGCCTTCTGTCCTGGATCCAGTGGCGCGAATCGTTCCAGTGTTGTTGATTGCCAGTGCGTACTCATTACCGCCTGCGGCTTTGAGTTCTGCCACGGCGCTACGCACCTTGCCTGTGTTTATGATACCCGTTTCGCCTGGCGCACCTGCAGAACCCGGCTTGATGAAGACACGTTCTGCACCGTCGCTCTTGATCAGCACTTCTGTACCGGCAGCCATCTGGGCGCGGCCATTCTTTGCGGAGATGGTCCCATGATTCTCCACCCGACGGGCGATGAGCGTTACGTCTCCATCGGTCGCTTTGATCTTGCCGTAGTTGATGACTTTGGCGGTGCTGTTGCCGCGATAATTGAGGTCACCGCCGCGTATAAACTCTGCGTTATCCACATCATGGGTGCTGGCGGTGAAGCTGGCGGCGTTGATGCGACCCGTTTTGCCAATCACGACGCCGTTCTTATTCACCAGATAAACCTGGCCATTGGCGTTGAGGTTGCCATCCAGACGCGAGACCGAGCTGCCTGTTACACGGTTAAGCGTGGCGGATTTTGCGTTGGGCTGAACAAAAGTCGTCGTTTCACCCTGGCGGATACTGAAGTCGTTCCAGTGAATCACCGCGCGCTGGCTGGTCTGGTTGACCTGGACTGTTCCCGGTCCGGACGTTACAGACGCGGAGCCGGATTGCACGCTGCTGCCCGATGGATTCGCATTGAGCAATGGCAGATGCAAGGGCAGCGCCATCCAGGCTACACACCACACAACCAGCGATTTGCCTACAACACGTCCCGGAGAGAAAAGATACAGCATGGAAAGCCTAAAAGGATGAATCTGAAGAAACTGGCTGGGCTTCAGTACATGTCGATACATGTGGCCACAACAAGCTTTACGGATGGTTCGGGGTGAAGTTTATACCTGATGAATGGATCGCCATTTCTACGATTCATCATCGTACGGGAAAATAGTGCCGATGCTGCCAGCTATCGGGTGCCCTCTCTGCGAGAACACTTGTCTCATCCAACTACTATAGTTGAATTAACATCATCAGCGTTAGTCTATCTCTGACCGCATCCGTGTCTTTTCCCGACGAAAACATGCTGGTATCAGACCTGCCATACGGGTAAAGCCCGGATCTGGAGTTCGATTGCGTAACCTCGGACCACGCGCAGGTTGCCAGGATCTTGGTCAACAACTCATGGAATTTTACACCTTCGTCCATTACTTTATCTAATAAAGCGTAACAAAAAACTCTCTTGCTGATTCGCGGCACGCCATCGATTGTGCAGGATGGCCGTTCCTTCAGGTAGTGATTTGGGAGATAGTTCCCCTTCTGTTCATGTCTCGGCAACTGCGCCTGCATCCCCTGCGGCGCATGTAGACTCCGCACCCATCCGCCAGTTTTCGATGGCGAGTCAGAGTGCAGGGGCTCCGGTAATTGCCATTCTTTTTGCGGTAAGTTTCTCGCATCTGTTGAACGACGCGATTCAGGCGGTGCTGCCTGCGATTTACCCGATGCTGAAGACTCATTTTGAGTTATCCTTTGAGCAAATCGGCAACATCACCCTCACCTTCCAGCTTTTTGCTTCGGTCCTGCAGCCCCTTGTCGGCATGTATTCGGATCACCGTCCACAGCCCTATTCGCTGCCTATAGGCATGTCCATCACACTGGTGGGGATCATCGTTCTGGCATGCGCTTCATCCTACCAGTGGGTACTGGCAGCTGCGGCGCTGGTGGGAATGGGGTCGGCGGTCTTTCACCCGGAGGCATCCCGAATTGCTCGACTGGCTTCTCGTGGCGCACACGGATTTGCACAGTCCGTCTTTCAGGTGGGCGGTAATGCGGGCTCGTCTTTCGGCCCGCTGCTGGCGGCTGCCATAGTGGTGCCGTATGGCCTGGCCTATGTGGGCTGGTTTACTCTGGCGGCAGTAACCGGCATTGGTGTGCTGATCTGGGTAGGCCGCTGGTATAGCGCCGCACTGGCGGAGGCCGCAGCCAGGAGCAGTGCAAAAGCCTCACTCCTCCAGCAAGACCAGGTCGCGCGACCTCCCACTCGGACAGTTATTCAGGGCGTAAGCGTTCTGATCGTGCTGATCTTCTCGAAGTACTTTTACCTCTCGTGCATGGTCAGCTACTTCACCTTTTACCTGATCCATCGCTTCGAAGCTTCAATTCCCACATCCCAGATCTTTCTGTTTCTCTTCCTCTTTTCCGTGGCGCTGGGAACCATCATCGGCGGGCCGGTTGGTGATCGTTACGGCCGGAAAGTGGTGATCTGGATCTCCATTCTCGGCACGGCGCCCTTCACGCT
>JBGGNE010000532.1:0-3348 GCA_041287705.1 Methylacidiphilales bacterium
GGGAAGAACTGGAAAGAATACATCGTATGCTGGAGCTTCAAAAAGCGGCCAAAAACAGGCCGAAAAGCGCTGAGCTTTCCGCAGGGCCCTGGCAGCACCAGTCCCAATTAAGGCGCAGGACGAGACGCTGTGTGCAAAGAATGCCAGGATCTGATCGGCACCGTAGCTTGAACAGGACAGAACGGCGTGATAACATCATTCGAGCTACAAGCCTTTTATTCCAATGAGGACTACCAAGTGCGTTATTACCTGGCCGGACGGAGCAACGTTAACTGCAACTCTCAAAAGCTCGTGCGAGAACATGAAAGGTCGGCCGAAATGGCAGGGAGCAACCGAGCGCCTGACGGAGTTTGATGAGTACGAGTTCATGCCTCCTTATGGATTGGTGGGCTACTGTGAAAATCAAGCTCAGTGGACAAACGCGAAGTTGGAGGTGTCTCAGGAAGGTTTCTGGGACTATGATTGATCGCCGCTCACAGGCAAAAATATTGTGAAGCCTGGACCGGGAGCTCTTTCTTCCACTTTTGATGATTGCCACATGCGTCATCAGATGGCCGGATGGGGCTTGCGTGCGGGCCACTGTCAATACCAGTTCCAGAAGCGTGTATGGCACAGCACAGCGGCAAGGAGCGACAGACCGCTTGACAGATTTCGATCCGGACGAGCTGACATCTGCGTTTGGGCTGGTAGCGTATTGTAAGAACAGAGCCCAATGGACAAATGGCAAACTTAAAGTGTCCCAGGAGGTTTTCTGGAATGGCCCTTTAAACTATTGTTGTTTAATGCTCTGTAATCATCGCAGGGATATAATAGATGTAGCACAGGTGTAAGACTCTATTTGAGAATGTGCTTGACGATACTCAGATGACGGTTAATTTTTCCGGCATGCTCTGGTCGCGATCAGGTTGTATTCTTGTTTCAGCTTCTTTTCTTATCCTCGTTTCATGCATACTCTGGTCATGCGACATTCGTTGGTACTCTGGTAATATTATGCCTTTTTCATCTTCTGATGCTGGCCATGTCGTTACGGTTATAGATGCAAAGACTAAACGTGTCATTAGCGGAGCCAAAGTCTGGTTTCTGTACTATCATGATAGAAATCACCTGAGCTTGAACGCGGTTACTGACGCCGAGGGTAAGGCACGGCTATCACCAGCTAATATCAATGACAGTGGCGAAGTAGTTACATACATCGTTTTAGCTCCAGGATACTTCAGCTATGCCAGGTCACCGGAACGTTTTCGGAAAACAACAACCATAGGGCTGGTTTCTGCCAGTGTATCCGTTACAACTGATCTCCCGCCGAGCCCTGTTCCTTCCCTTGAAACCTCGGTCTATGAACCGCAGGGAAAAATGACTTTCAGGAGTTCAGATGTAGCGTTAATTGATGTCAGTGAACCCAAAAGCAAGATCGGTAAGGGAAGTCCTCGAATTGAGAATGTGAAGGCAGGCGAGTGGAAATTCTATGATCGGCGATTTGAAGGTGGTGAGAATTATGAGCTTTTAGCTGTTCACGTTGAGGTAGCGGATTCTCTTTCTCAGATTCAGGCTTTGACCTGGGAGGTGAATCCGATTTCTGCTGGTGGAGATACGGCTTGCCTGTGTTTGTGTAATGTAGATGCTTTTGGAGAAGATTCTCTTATTCCTTCGACATACAAGCCTGATTCAGGTTCCACTCTTTCGAAATGGCAGCAGTATGTGCTGGCAAGGATGAATCCCGCCGATCCTGAAGCAATACCCCATGGCGTTACATTTAAATGCGATGTAAGAATGGTAGCTATTGTGGGACGTGACAAAGAAGGTAAAGTTCGCGCCATTTTGCTCAAAATGGTATAGTACGATTCGCAAACAAATTGGAGAAACTGCCATTTGGTGAACGTAACAGACTTCAAACTGGCGCGGATACTAAAGAGCGGCGGCACTTCCCTCCATCCACCAAACAAACTATCGCGACGGTGAACACTACAGACTCTCGGGTAGACCAGCATGGCATTCATCTCCTTGCGAAGCCTCTGGATGTAGCGTATAAGTCACGTGATGATCAACTCCGAGATCCAGCCTGCGTCCTCGACGCGCTCATTCGAGGAAATGGTCAACCATATGCTGGATCCGGAACCGCCGCAGGCAGCCACCACGTTCGAACAGAGAAAGGCACAGATGCTTCGCTGCCCTGGAAATATGGGCGACCTATCGCCAGTCATTCCCGACTCCTGGCGTGGAGTGCCGCTGCAGACCGAGCCATTGATCCTGCGGTATTTGCCAAGAAAGAACGTGTAGCTGCCGGCGGAGAGCACATTGTTTTCGACATCGGGAATGATCGCTTACTAAAGCTGACCAAGCCCGGCTTTTACGGCGCCCAGGCAGAGGATGCCGGAGCGTATCTGCAACGGATGGCGATGACCAACCGGGTGTTTGGCGATAATGTAATGTTTGAAGGGTATGTGACACTGCCAGGGGAGCCTGAAGCGCGCGCGGCGATATCCCAGCCTTTTGTAGAGGGCGAAGCCGCTACAATGGACCAGATTCGAGATTTTCTGCACTCAAAGGGTTTCGATGACATTGGTAATTTCTGGGTTCAGCCTGCCACAGGTGTAGCTGTCTGGGATGTGTCGACGCCAGGGAACGCGATCGTTCGCAAATCGAACGGCAGGGTGATTCCCGTCGATTTTACGCTGCAACCAGCCACGACCAGGCAGATGGCTGAAGTTCGCGCAATCAGGGGGCTGGGGCTGGAACGTTAAAAGTGGAGCGTTTGTTGATTACGCTACGCGATGAACGTATGAAACAACCCTGTGTTTACCGCGCCAAACTCCCGGCCTTGTCATTTCGTGGCATAAGCGCATGATGAGGGCAATCCTACCTATATGGCGCGCAGGGAATTTCAGTTGATTGACGGTTCTTCGAGCAAGTTCTGGGCTATCGAACGCGACGGCTCGCGGTTTACGGTCCACTATGGACGCATCGGTACAGCGGGGACGCGGCAGGAGAAGAAGTTTTCCAGCGACGCCATGGCCCGGAAGGAGCATGATAAGCTGGTAGACGAGAAGCTGAAGAAAGGCTACAGCGAGATCGGCCTCACCGCGGTTGGCGGCGCGAGTGTAACCCCATCAGCTACGGCTACGGCTGCCGCAACCGTTACCGCAACATCCGCGCCAACTCCTGCAGCCGCCACGTCCGCAACAGCACCAGAATCCGCATCCCCATCAGCCCCCGAGCCCCTGCCGAGAGAGCGCACCATGGAACTCGATGCGGAGCTTTTGGCGGAGTGGCGGGCGCTGTTGCCGTGGACGGAGGAGTGGCGCACCGTTTCCGTGCGGCCCGCGCCGCGCAGGTTTGATATTCAGGAGC
>JBGGNE010000533.1:0-5776 GCA_041287705.1 Methylacidiphilales bacterium
GAGCGAGTGAGATCGCCAGTGCCGAGGCCGCCCAGTCCCATGGCATCGATGGCGGAGGAGGGATCGCCAACATAGCCCTTCATCGTGTTGGCGATTTCGACATATTGCTGCATCTGCTGGATCTGTTCATTCAGCCGGGCGATGGACTCCGACCACTGTGCAAGGTCCTGGATATGGCGAAAATCCGCCATTGGATCTGCGACGATGGCAACTGACATTTGGGCCTTGGCAGGAACTGCTGAGACAAATGCCGTAGCGGCGAAAACAAAGGCGAGGATAAGGTTCTTCATAAGATTAGTTTTCGAAACGGAGCTTGTAGGTGGTGGGTACGGTGACGACCCCGGCACTGTTGGTGGTGGCAGGGACGGCGATGGGCACATAGGAGACTTTTGCCCGCGGTTCCAAACGCGTATCGCGCTGGAGATTCTGAACGATCCAGTACTGCTGCTTGGCAGTGTCGCTTCGACCGAGGTTGTAACCTTCTTTCCACGCCTGGCTTGGTGTGCGAGGCAGGAGAGAACCGCAACCGGTTAGTAGCAGCAGGATCAGAGAGACTGCAATCGGAGGGAAAAGACGTATCATTATTGGGGAGTAACCGACGGATTTTCCTCAGAGGTTAAAGTTGCGGGAACAGAGACAGCTTCACTGCCGCCGACGTGACGGATAGTTCCGCAAAGCGACGGCTGCACGGTGGGAGAGTAGTAACAGAGGCTGGAGAACCGGGCGTTCTCCGCCTGTTGCTCGGGCAACGGGTAGTGCTGGATGGCGTCGATCGTGACCTCCGGTAATTGGATGTCGGCTGCGATGTCCTGCAGGTCGGACCGGTCGAACTGCCGCATCAAAAAGAACTGCTTGGAGTTACCCATGATGACAGGGCGAATGCGTGTGCTCTTGAACTTGCTGTACTGCTGCACGATGGAGAGCGTCCAGCAGTTGAATTTGCGCAACTGCGCGTAGCTTTCCGCCACGATTTTCTCACCGCCAGGTACATCCAGAAATCTGGCGACTTCTTCGAAAATGATCCGCTTCCACATCTTGCGCGGAAGGGTGATGATGTGTTGCCGCGTAAAACCGGAGATAAGAAGGCCAGCGGCAGTCTTCAGCTCAATCGCCTGCTCCGGGATGTAGCCAAGTTCAAAGTGGGCAACCTTGCCCGTCAGGCTTATGTTGGTGACTCCATCGAACAGCTTCCCGTACTGGCCACCTGCGGTCCAGGCGGTCAGGAGCGTGGCAATATGATCGATCTCCTCTTTCTTGTGCTCAGGAAGGCGCGAGAAGAAAAGCTGGTCAATGAGCGCGGAGTGCGTGGGGTAGTCCTCGGGTTTGAACGCAGAATAGGCGATAGACATCACCAGGCGTTCGGTATTGGTCTCCTTGGTAAAGCGGGTGATTTCTTCCTCGGAAATAGAGTGATGCACGTCCAGCGCTTTCCGGTCCTGCGCTGCCAGTCGATCTCGAAAATCGGTATAAGCCTCGATAAACGTGCTTCCCATTTCCATGTGTTTGGCGCGCCACATATTTACCGCGCACGCCTGACGCTGAATGCCCGGCATGAGATTGATGTGACGCTGAGACCAGTCTGCAAAGGTGTCCGCATAGAGTTGCTGCACGTACTGCCCTATTTGCGCCTGACGAAGCTGCTGTTTCTCTGGATCCGTTGCCTCACCAATCATTTTGGCGATCAGCGCCACAGCGGACGCGATATGCAACTGATTGAGCGGAAGTCCCTGCGTATCCAGGTAGTTAATGGTAAGCTGGCCGTCCGGATGGATGATGATCGGGGTAGCGCTTAAAGCCTCGGTAAACCGCTTGTAGGATAACCCTTCCTCAATAATGACGTTGTAGTGGTACCTCGCCTGAGTCTGAAGCAGCAGGTCCTCCATGAAGTAGGACTTACCTGCGCCAGTCATACCGATCAGCACCGAGTGCTGCGGTGTGCCTCCAACGAATGTGCGCACTCCCGCAAGATTGCGGTTTGTTCCATCGTAGATTGCTTCCGCCTCACCAAGGTGTGCGGTAAAGGTGGAAGAGAAAGGAAGCAGATCGGCAAGATACCGATCTTCCGCATAAAGGTGCCTAGACAGGTCAGCTCCGCCAGTCCAGCCTGGCCAGCTCGAAAAGAAGATCTTCCGAACGGTTGTCGGTAGGGCAATCTCATAAACCTGCGCACCGTTCATGTTGTTGACCGCATTCTTCACGGCAGCCGACTTGCTCTGCAAACCGGACAGACTGCGGTCCCAGACGCGAATCAGATACTGCACGTTGAACGGGTACGAGAACCCCTGAGCAAGAGAGCTGATTTTGCGCTCCTTCTTTTCCAGGGCAACCAGCATTGAATGCTTGCCGTCCGCTTGATAGTCACCCCGAAGGCGATCCATGGCCTTTTCCTCACGAGAGATCTCGTCCTTGACGGGCAAGGGCTCGATATTAATCGTGATCTGGTAGTCCAGAAATGGCAGCCCTGTAAGGCGATGGCTTATTCCGGGATACGTCTTCTGAGGCCAGCGCTTCAGTGCAAAAATCTGATGATAGAAGCCGTCGAGATAGAAGACGGGCTGCTTGTCCAGGCCCATACCGTCCCCGTTCCAGCAAAGCTCCTGAATGGACTGGTCGGGGTAGTAAAGGGTGGCGTAATCAAACTCCAGCCGTTCGCCAATGCTGGGATTGAGAAACCGAGAGTAATAGGTGAAATGATCCAGATCGGTCATTCCTCGCGCGGTGGTACCGCTACCGAACGTAAGACTGAGCGTGTTGCCGATTTCCTCGAAATCGTTTTTAAGCTGAGCCAACGTCTTCTCGTAGTAATCGTACAAGCCACTTTTGGTCTGTAAGTTGCCGGAGTAGCTTTCCACACTTTGGGAAATGAAGATGACCAACTGCTCCCGGCGAAGCTCACGGTTGAGCATTTTCTGCCAGTAACGGATAAAGCGCTCGTTGCGGGCTCGGCGAACCGCCGGCTCTTTAGCGCGCTGGGTATTGTCGTGGTAGGCCAGCAACTCCTGCCGGTAATCGGCGTTGCAGGTCCACTGAATCTGCGCCCGCTGGGTTGGTCCCAGAGACGCGAGGAAAAGGCGGATTTTGTCCTGGAAATCATTAAGCAGCCCCACCGATGCGTTATGCAGATCGGGTGGTTCCACAAAGAAGCCTTTGCTCGCGAGAGCTCCGACTTCCAGATTTCCATACAGAATCAGCCCCTCGGCAAAATGCCCGTTGGGGGCGAAATTGTGGCGTTTCATGAAAAATCAATAACGAGACGACGGGGACTTTGCCGGACGGCGATAATGCTGTTGCCCTTTGGACTGAAACTGAAAACCGGGACCGGAGATCAACAGCTCGAACAGGTCTCGGTCATATCCCGCAGGCTTCCCCTGCTTAAGGAACAGGACATAGGACAAAGTTCCGCCAAAGGGAAGGCCGGCCAGCAGTCCACTAATCAGCCAGTGGACGCTGAGCGCAGCAAACAGCACCAGCAACAGACCAATTGACGCGGCGGCGGAAATCACCACCGGCAGGAAAAGGTCTCCATCGAGACCCCACACCGAACCCGCAGAATCATCGGCAGCATTCGTGTCGGTAAAGCGCAGGTCAGGCATAGGGTTCGCTATAAGGATCAGATTGGGAAAAGGGTGACTTCCGAGATTAGAACGTCGGGGTAAGCGTCGCTCCCGACAGGCCAAAGATGGCAAAGAACGCGCCCATAATCGCAGCGGCACCCGCGATGATGATGCCCGCCACAATGCCCGCCTTGCCGTCCGGATCGCCCTTACTGATGGCGTTGGCGCCCGACCAGATCTTGATCACGCCCCAGATGAACCCGAACATGAACATGATGCCCAGAGCGAGGTTGAACCCTTCCTTAAGCTGATCCGTCGTGCCACCGACCTGTGCAATGACCGGCATGACATGCTTACCCAACGAAGGGAGCATGGTTGAAACAGAGGAAGACAGGAGACTGCTGAATGGATAGAGAGATGTCATAGGTGATGGCAATAATTTCACCACGAACTCTCGTTGGACCGTTAATGTCTAGGTATACGATTAAGCGAAATTCTCTGGGGATTATCCAAAATCAATTTGAGAAGCATTGTTTGGAGCATTTCCGGAGCGATAAATCATGAATGAAATACGCCGATATTTTGCCTAATGCTGTTCGCCTAAAGAGCAAGCTCCAGAAACTGGCGCCTCACCTCCAAACCGCGATCAAGGGCCAAGACCATGTGATAGAACGTGTTGCTTCGGTCCTGATTCGCGGAGAACTGGGACTTTCCAGTCCGGGACGCCCCAGGGGCTCATTCCTGTTTGTCGGACCGACAGGAGTAGGGAAAACAGAGATTACGCTCAGTTTCAGCGACTACCTCTTCGGTCCCGGACTCGTACATCGTTTTGATATGTCAGAATTTCAGAATCAGTCCTCCGTAGGTCTTCTCTTAGGAGCAACCAGTGCAGAATGCGGACTGCTCGGCAAAGCAACCAGAGAAGATAAACATGGAGTATTGCTCTTCGACGAGATGGAAAAAGCTCACCCTCTCGTCCTCGATTTGTTCCTCCAGATCCTGGATGCCGGCAGAATCACGCTTGCCAATGGAGAAACGAAAGATCTCAGTGGTTACTATATTGTGCTGACTTCAAACGTGGGTGCCGCCGAGGCTATGCGCATGGAGAATTCCGGCTTCGCCGCAATCGAAAGAACAGTCCTCAAACGACTGGATCAGGCGCTGCGGCCTGAGCTCGTCGCCCGCATTACTGAGAAGATTGTTTTCGCACGGCTCACCTTTGAGGTTCAGCGGCAAATCTGCGAGACGATGATAGAAAAAGAGCGCGCACGGCTTGCCGCACTTGGCCATTCCCTTATCATTACCCCGGAGCTCGTAGAAGAGCTTATCCGCGAGGGTTTTCACAGAACACTCGGCGCGCGCCCCATGCGTAGTGTGGTCGAGCGCAGACTTCAGGACATGGCCGTAAAATCGATTCTTAAGTGAGTTCGGCAGCTATGATATCTCGCCCGGACTGAGTAAAACCATGGGATGGACTTCGAGTGCTTTGGCCAGATTCAGCAATTCGAAATCAGCCACCCACCGTGTTTGTCCTTCAATCTTTGCAATCGTATCTCGCCCGACATCCCAGCCGATCAGTTGGCATTTTGCGGCGAGTTGCGGTTGCGACAAACCAATCTGTGCACGCACCCGCCTTACCTGGGGGCCAACAATATTACGAGGATGTTCCATTGGTGCTGAATTGAGCACTTGACCTTACCGAATCGTACTGCTTAGATACGTGCTGAATTCAGCACGATGTGTCGTATAAACGCAGGATGGGTTGTCCACCCGTTATGCTAAATCGTTTGTCCAGAGGATCCCCATACTCATTGTCGACCGTGACCTGTCCAATTACAGCCCCTATTAGGCTACTGTGCGTAGACGACGACTTGGAATTTCTCAGCATTTTGAAGTCTGGGCTGGAATCGTACGGATTCGAAGTAATCGTGGCATATCCCGGCATTGATTCGGTGATGCAATACAGGGGATCTGGAGGCCAGTTTTATGCCGTGATTACCCGAGCCGAATTTCAGCGTGCTCCGCCCTGCTCGTCGGGGGTGCCGGAGGCGTTGTCGGGAATGGCATCGAAATCTTCCATCAAGGCCTTGGCTGCCGCTCCCGGATCCCGACCACAAGTACCTCCGCCTGATCGGCCTCACACCAGAAGAAGCCAAGGGTAAGGTGTTGAAGCCCGTCGGGTGCCCGCAGTGCAACAACACCGGGTTCCGCGGCCGCAAGGC
>JBGGNE010000534.1:0-3093 GCA_041287705.1 Methylacidiphilales bacterium
ATTCCACCGCATGCTTGGCGAAATAACGCGTGGTGTTCTCCATGACGTCGAGGAGGCGCATGGCGGTGGCGGGAGATCCGATTATCCTGGGGGTGTAAAGTTAAGCGAAGAAGAAAAGGGCAATAGTCCGTCTGCCTACACGTTCAGAGACGGCAGAGGGCGGAAACCCCAAGCAAAGCACCTCCGCAGCAATACTTCAACCGCAAATGCGCCGCGACATGAAGATGTCGCGCTAAATTAACGTGGGTTTCTGTCCGGGGCGCGTCAATCCCGACACCGTGGAAGAAGGCGCTGTGGTTGAAACCCGGCCCGGCAGGAAGGGCTCGCCGTAAAGCTGATGGCAGGGATCGCGACAATTCCTTTTATGTTAATATCATTCTGGCTCGGTAGTACAATGTCAGGAAGTTACCCACGCGGGAAAGGATCGAATATGGATCTTGAGTGCAATGCTGGCATATTATAATTATAAATGCTGTGCACTATGCAAACATAAATGATTATTGCGGACAAGCATATGCATGCAAGAGCGAAAGATCTGAGAATGGAATAAAGAATGTATCCATTATGTGATACGCATCTGTGGAGCCACACGGATCCTAGAAATGCTGTTGGGTAAACAAGGTATTCGTAGGGCGTTGCTACAAAATAGAAAATAATGTAAGGTCCGTGGGTTGGTTCAACTGAAATGGACAGTAGCCAAAATGCAGTTAAAAGCATTAAAAGTAGTAATATTGTCCCTAAAACCCCAAACATAAAATTTATAAAAACGTCTATATCGAGGATAGGGTGCTGTACCTGAGGCGGCTTTTCCTGAGGCGAAGGAGGATTTGCGGATTCAGCCTCTGGCTTTGGATCGTCCATAAATTGTGCAGGTCTTATCGGCCTGCGTTGTCAGATTAAAGCGTCAGCTCTCTTTGTTGCGGGAGATAGGACTTGCTATCATGTTCAATACCAGCCTTACAACTGAACCTGGACTCGGGTTGCTCAATACGCAGAGCTTCTATTATTTCCCACATTTTATCCCAGGAGTCTTCCTGTATTAAGGCTATGCATGTTCCATCCGGACTCCTTATATACACCGTCCAGATATTAACGTCTTCGGAGAGGAGCGATTCAAAAAAGGCATCCAGAAATGTGCGATAGGCGTTGTCACCCATCCACTGCTCCTGCGACTCATGCAGGACCAGGCACCAGGGATGAAGAGGAGCCCAGCCGAATTCTGAATAGGCAATGTTAACGCCGGAATCATGATCCATTACTGTCCAGCACGGATACGTTTTGTCCGTGTATCCAAACGGGGCTTTCTGCCGCCCCACTTTCTCATCACCAGTCTTGGCTCTGCAAGATGTGCCTTGATGTGTTCCAGCGCTTTGACGTTACTGATCTGCTTCAGCTCTTCGGCGATGAGTGCTTTGATTTCGGGGGCGCTAATGGGCATTCAGCAATCAGATTCGGGATTTCGGATAGTGCTGGCTGCGATAGTGCGTTATGACCCCCACATCAAAAAATACTTAGGAGGAAGCTCCGCAACCCTAATCATCTCAGGAAAGAAGCGACGAAGCTCAGAGCAAAAAATACGGGCAGCAGCGCTATAATCGAGGTGAGCGTCAGCAGTAACATGAAGAAAACGCGCAGACAGAAGTGCTTGCAGCCCAGGCGTTCATCCAGCATGTAGATACCGATGCTGCCGGTGATTCCAGCGAACGGTGCGCCGATCCCGAAGTACGCAATCATTCCGCCAAAGCTTATCAGTACCAGGGTGCCCCAGAGCAGGAACAGGACGCTGGCCAGATAAGCGAGAAATAGGCTCGCCTTCCACAAGATATACAGGATAAGAGTGGGCCTGGAAGGAGGCGGCGTGGAAGGCGTTTCCGAGCGTTCAGCTAGTTGGACGGCATTGACCATGTGGGAGGGCTCCTGGGATGGGAGATTGCAAGGCAGTGACGAGGCTGATGCTACATTGTAGCACGCTCTGAGTCAAAACAAAAAGGTGCTATTGCTATCTATAGATACTCAATAAAAGGAACCGCAAAACTCCGGCGCTCAGCGCAATGCGGAAAGTGAATCTGAAAGCTGATTCCGACGTAATTCCAAGGTAAAGCATGCCTGTGTAAAGAACGAACGCGCCGGTAATGAGCCAGCCGATGTTGTAAAGAAGGCGATCCGTGAGAGCCGCCCAGGATTGCTCCTCAACGTACGGGTCAGGGTGGCTGTCGTCTTCCTCCGGATCTTCCCACTGGCTGTCTGGTTTTTTGGAGGCGGACATGGATCTTTTCTATCTGTGCCCGCGATTAAACTAAAGACATTTTTGGCTGGCATACCGACCCGGTGTTACAATATCCTACGCACCATGGCAAAGGCGATCCAATGGCAGCTGGACGGTAAAACCATCGCGCTGGAACTCGGTTCCAAGGTGAATAAGAAGGACCTTTACGGCTACGCCAGACATGTGGCGGAGAAAAACGGGGTGGTGCTGGAACGGGGCTATCTGTGCCCGGATGGTATGCTCCTGCGCCGCGATGCTCTGTCACTCGTCAAGCTCGATCCCCAGGGAACGCCCGTGGACGAGGTGCTGACTGAAGTAGACGGCGCGCCTGCCGAGTTCGTGCCCAGCTCATTCGACCAGCCGAATCCCCTGGAGTCCGTCCCGCTGCACACGCTGGCCGGCTTCGATACGCGCGACGTTTATCCGCTCACCGGCATCAGTGCGGACGGGACGGATGCTGCTGCTACTGGTCTTGCGGTGGGGCTGTATCGCACCAGCTTTAATTATCGCAAAGCCCTGCAGCCGCAGGATGCGCTTATTCTGGTGAAGGAAAACGGTGAAACGTGGCTGCTGGCGGGCCATTCCCGCCGCACAACATTTGTCGGCCAGACGGTGATTTACGATTTCTTCGATGCCGAAGCCAGCGACGATTCGGACGACGCGGACGATCTGGATTTCTCTATGGTGTAAGACCAATCATAGTCGTTATTTAGCCTTTATACTGGCCGCTTTTGGGTTCGTGCAGCGTTGGGCTTTCGGTCGATTATTATTCTAATAAACTCCCTCAATCCCGCCTCGCCCGCTTCCCAAAATCGGCGCAGTATAAA
>JBGGNE010000535.1:0-3069 GCA_041287705.1 Methylacidiphilales bacterium
CCCTTTTCTTCTTCGCTTAACTTTACACCCCCAGGATAATCGGATCTCCCGCCACCGCCATGCGCCTCCTCGACGTCATGGAGAACACCACGCGTTATTTCGCCAAGCATGCGGTGGAATCCCCCCGGCTTACCATCGAGCTGCTGCTGGCCGAGGTGCTGAAAAAATCGCGGCTCCAGTTGTACCTGGACTTCGAGCTGGAGATGTCTGATGCGGTGCTGGATAAACTGCGCCCCATGGTAAAGGCACGCGCAGGCGGGGAACCCCTGGAGTACATCCTGGGCTATAAGCAGTTTGACGGTCACCGCTTCCGCATCACCCCTGACGTGCTGGTGCCGCGCTATGAGACGGAGCTGCTGCTGCAGGCGGCTGTCCCCCTGGTCAGCACAGAACCAGCCGATCCGTCAGCCGAAGCCGGTAAACCAGGCGCCGCACCGCGACCCATCATTGATGTGGGCACAGGCAGCGGCATTCTCTCCATTTCGCTGGCGCGCCGTTTCCCCACCGTGCCGGTGTTTGCGTTTGATATAAGCGAGAAAGCGCTGGAAGTGGCGCGCGGCAATGCAGAGGGCGTGCCGAACATCACCTTTCACCACAGCAACCTGCTGAGCGCGTGGCCGGGCATGCGCCCCGGTGATGTAACACCGCAGATCATCGTTGCGAACCTACCGTACATTCCCACCGAGCAGATCCCCACGCTGAGCCGCGAGGTGCAGCGCGAGCCGCATCTGGCGCTGGATGGCGGCCCGGACGGTCTGGACCTGATCCGCCTTCTGCTTCCCCAGGCAGCAGAGGCCGGCGCCACCCATATACTTCTGGAGCACGGCGACGGGCAGAGCGCCGATATTGCCACTTTACTTAACGAAACCGGATTTTCTATTAGCCAAATCATGAAGGATCTTACTTACAAAGAACGCGTTATCGCAGGGAGCCGCCGTGGATAAACTGATTGTACACGGAGGTAATAAGCTGAACGGAAAGATCCGTATCAGCGGATCGAAAAACTCGGCGCTGCCCATCCTGGCCGCCACGCTGCTGACGCCGGAGCTTTGCGTCATTCATGACGTGCCGAACCTGAGCGACGTCCGTTACATGCTCGATATCCTGCGCCACCTGGGTGCGGAAGTATCGTACGAGAACGGCACGGTAAAGGTGCGCGCGGAGAAGATCCACGCCGACGCCCCCTACGAGCTGGTGCGGCGCATGCGCGCCAGTATCTGCGTCATGGGTCCCCTGATGGCGCGCTGTCGGGAGATCCGCATTTCCCAGCCGGGCGGCTGCGTCATTGGTGATCGTCCGATTGATCTGCACATTCGCGGCATGGAAGCGCTGGGCGCCACCGTACAGATGGAAGGCGGAAATCTGATCGCCAAAGCCAGCAAACTGACAGGCTGCGAAATCTTTCTCGGCGGCAAGACCGGCAGCACGGTGCTGGGCACGGATAACGTGATGATGGCGGCCACCCTGGCCGACGGCTTCACCGTCATCGAGAGCGCGGCCTGCGAGCCGGAAGTAAAGGATCTGGCGGAATTCCTCATCAAGATGGGCGCGAAGATCACCGGTCACGGCACGCGCCGTCTGGAGATCACCGGCGTGGATGCCCTGCACGGCGCAGAGCACACCGTTATCCCGGATCGCATTGAAGCAGGCACCTACATCGTGGCCGGTCTGATTACCGAAGGCCGCGTGCAGCTGGAGAACGTGGTGCAGGAGCATCTCTCCAACCTGATCGACCGCATGAAGAGCTGCGGCGCCATTATTAAGGTGGAAGGCAACACGCTGGATGTGCACGCCACGCGCAAGCTCTCCAGCATGGAAGCGGTAACGGAAACCTACCCCGGCCTGGCCACGGACATGCAGGCGCAGCTCTGCGCACTGATGAGCGTGACGGCGGGCATCAGCGTCATTACGGACAAGATCTTCCCGAATCGGTTCATGCACATCAGCGAACTGAAGCGCATGGGCGCGAAGATCGCCATGGAAGGCCCCACTGCGATCATCACCGGCGTGCCGAAACTTAGCGGCGCCCCCGTCATGGCCAGCGATCTGCGCGCAAGCGCCGCCCTGGTTCTGGCCGGTCTGGTTGCCGAAGGCAGCACGGAAGTGCTCCGCGTCTACCACATCGACCGCGGCTACGAGCACATCGACGACAAACTGCGCGCTCTCGGCGCCCACATCGAGCGTGTGAAGTCGACCGGCAAAGAGTAGCGGAGCGGGCCGCATCAGCTCATCACTGGCAGGGCAATTGCAGGGAAGACGCACTTTCATCTCCCCGCGCCTGCTCTGCCCTGCTGTCTTGATGCCTGGCCCAGGCGCTATCTGGATAAACCGTTTGCACTCTGCTCCTTCTTCCGCATTCCCATCTCCTCTGTTTCCTCCTTTTCCTCCCCTTTCCTACCATTATTTGCGCTGGGGATAAGGAGGGAGATTCGTCAGCTACATCTTCGTCCCAGGGGATTTTTGAACCACCAAGACACTAAGACACCAAGGGGGGACGGCAGAGAAGATGCGGGGAGTGGGAGGCGGGGTGACAGATGGTGGGAGGTTGTTGATTGATCTTTTTGTTATTCAGGGGGGAAGCTTTGCCAGGAAAGCGGTGGAAAAGGGAAAGTGCAGGACTGTCACCAGGCGGTTTATGCAGAGCGCCCTGAGCTCACTTTCTTAGTACCCCTACCCTCTGCCCGTAGCAGACGTTGCGCCGTTGCGGCCGTTGCGTTAATGACGAAACCCGCACGGCAACCGTCTATCGCCTGGCAACATGTGCACAGATTTTAACGCAACGGTCGCAACGGCGCGACGACCGCTACGGGCAGAGGCAAAGAAAGCACTGAACTCACATCCCATGTCGACTCGCCGAAACACCGCCGCCTCACGCAGAAAAAGCGGATGATTAGATGACGCAATGAGGTAAGGTGTGTTCCCCTGCTACTTAGACCAATCATAGTCGTTATTTAGCCTTTATACTGGCCGCTTTTGGGTTCGTGCAGCGTTGGGCTTTCGGTCGATTATTATTCTAATAAACTCCCTCAATCCCGCCTCGCCCGCTTCCCAAAATCGGCGCAGTATAAA
>JBGGNE010000536.1:0-9495 GCA_041287705.1 Methylacidiphilales bacterium
AAGCACAGCAAAGATGAAGGTGCCGACGCTGTGCACATAAAACGTACTCCAGACACAGGAAAGCCCGTACAGGGCCACTGTAGCCATGGTAACGCGTATGGGATGTATCTTATCGCATAGCCACCCCAGCGGAAAACTCAGTACGAATGACACAGCGAATGAGTACGTGTTAAGCTGTCCCCACAGCGTTTCACTCATCCCCACATTGGCGCGGTAGAGCATGGAGAAGGTGTTGAACGGACTCATTGTAAGTCCATTCACCAGAAGCATGAAGAAGATGAGAACGTAGTATGGATTCCGGAAGCATTCGTTCCAGTACTTTTTCACTTCGGTACCGACGTTGATATACCAGGGATCGGTGCTGGGTACGATGGGGGGCGGAGGCGGGTATTCCCCTTCCTTTACCTTCAGGCATACGAGAAAGAACGCAACGCCGTAGAAGATACCTATGGAGATAAAGATGACAGCGTAGTGAGTGGGCAGCTTGCCGAAGAGCCACCAGTTGAAAATTGCCCCATCGATAAGACTGACCATGCGGAACAGCGCCTGGAAGCGACCCATCATCTCCTGCGGCACAACGTCGTTAATGAGACCGCCGAAGACCGAGTAGCTGGCAATGGTGGCGAACTCAAACGCGGCCCAGAACACACCGAAGCAGATGAGAGACACCATCATCTCGCTCTGCTCGGGCATCAGGGCGTGCACTTTTTTGGCCAGGAAAGGCGTAAGGCCGAGGCCGATCATACCCAGCGCAGCAATTGGCGTGGTGATAAGCAGGAACGGAATGCGCCGGCCCCAGGGACCGCGATGGCGGTCAGACTTAACGCTGATGATGGGTGAAAGCACGAGACCGATCGCCGCCGGAAAGCTGCTGAACAGCAGCGCGAAAAGGAGGCCGCTGACGCCAAGGCTGCTCAGGTACCACTTTGCCATTTCGCCGACCGAGCGCTCGCGCATCGCCCAGGCGAAGTCGCCCATCAGCAGCCAGAAGAAAAGCACTGTAAGGCCGCCCGCCGTGTACGTTAAGGATCCTGCGTGCCAGAGCTTTTGCCTGATGACGGGAGGTGCGGAATGCATATCTGCGCGTCATCGTACGACCGCCAAAGCATAAAACAATGAGTTCGCCATTCAATCTGTTGAACCAGCGTGACGCTGGACCCTGCAGGGGGATGCGGGTGCGCCGTTATATGCATTTGCATTCCGAATGTGTGGCTGACATCCAAACTGCCGCCGTGTCTCCAGGCGCTCCATGCCCCTGATCCTGATCCTGATTGAGCTTCGGTGTCCCGCGTGCTAGGCTTCCTGGTATATGGACAGCCCTCAATCGTCGCCCGCGGAAGCAGCCTCTGCCGATCCCCTGCAGGCGCTTTACCAGACTCTTACTGCTTATCTGGACGCCGTGCCGCGCCAGAAGGAACCCAATCCGCCGGACCTGCGCGCGCTCTTTCGCCAGTTGGATGAAGCCGAGCGCACCCTGCCCGCCTCCGCCCATCCGCAGTTACGCCACTACATGCACCAGAAAAGCTACCGCAAAGCCTGGCTCTTTCTCCAGGAACGCGACGCGGAAAACGCAGCGGGCAACTGCGGACGGCATTAAGATTGCCCGCCTCTTCTGAGAAGAAGAGGCTAAGCCTCATTCGTATCGTCGCGTGGGCTAGCTCCAGCGCAACACTTTCTCCGAGGGAACCCAGAAGCTGACGCGCGTGCCGGGCTCCAGGGGTTCGGGGTGCCAGGCTTTTATTTCCTGGGATTTGCCTGCGGTGTCGCGGCCGTCCGCATCGGTGGTCAGGCGCAGCGCTACCTTGCTGCCCAGATATACGCTGTGCTGCACCGTGGCGGGGATTGTCCTCGCGCCGCCGACGGAGGCGGGGGCCGGATCCGTCTCGCGCCGGTGGAGTACGTGAACGTTTTCCGGGCGGAATCCGAACGTCTCGCGCGGGGAAACGCCCAGCGCTTCGGCCAGAGGAGTGGCGGCGTCCGGGCCAAAGAGATTCACTTCGCCGATGAAGCCTGCGACGAACGGGTTGGCCGGTTTCTCGTAGATCTCCCGCGCGGTGCCGACCTGTTGCAGGCGGCCTTTGTGCATGACACCAATGCGGTCGGCCAGGCTGAGCGCTTCTTCCTGATCGTGCGTGACGTAAAGGCTGGTTTGGCGTTCGGCGGCGTGAATGCGCTGGATCTCCTCACGCATTTCCAGACGCAGCTTGGCGTCGAGATTGCTGAGAGGTTCGTCGAAAAGCAGCAGACTCGGTTTCACCACCATGGCGCGCGCCAAAGCCACGCGCTGCTGCTGGCCGCCGGAGAGCGTCGTGGGCTTGCGGTCGCTCAGTTCCTCCATGCGCACCTGGCGCAGTGCGGCTTTCACACGCGTATCCAGCTCCGCGGCGGGCACATTGCGCACGCGCAGGCCGTAGGCCACGTTTTCGTACACCGTCATGTGCGGCCAGATCGCGTAGTTCTGAAAGACGAGGGCCGTGTTGCGATCCTGCGGCGGTATCTTGTTCATCACGCGCGCGCCGAAGCATACTTCGCCCTCGTCGGGATCGAAAAAGCCGGCCAGCATACGCAGAATGGTGGTTTTGCCGCAGCCGGACGGGCCCAGCAGGAAGAACATTTCGCCTTCCTGTATTTCCAGGGAGACGTGGTCGATGACGACGTTGGCGCCGAATCGTTTAACAAGATCCTTCAGGACGATGCGCATGGAGAGGCAAAGGGTGCAGCCTTGCCGCGGAGGTGGCAAGTGGGAAAACGAGGCACACGGTGAAACACGCCGGGCGATGCATGATCATGATGCTGCCGATCGGAAGCGACCTTCTGATGTGGCCTTAACTCGTCAGCTGTGGTTGAATGCATGAAAAGCAAAAGATGTCATCGCCCACCGAATCTCATCAACAATGTGTCGCCGGACATTATCAGCAGGTCTGGAAACGTCCGTTCCGCAAAGTTCCCTTCAATCTCGGCCCCATTCAGGATCTGAATCCGGATTTCTGCGTTCTGGAGTTCGAACCTGACGAGAAGCGCAAGATGTGGACCTACGCCACATGCTGTATGTCAGATACCAGCGACACCCCGCGCGATGAGGATCTGCTGGAGCTTCACCTGCACTCCCCGCAGGCCGAAATGGGCATTGTGGAACTGCTCTACGCCACCGCTCACTATCACCGAACACGCGCGCGCCTCGGGTTGTCGCATACCGTCAATCTTGGCCGTCCATGGCTCGGATCGACTGCATCCTCGATCTGTGATCGCGGTCTTGTTTCGCTGCCCTATCTGGACGGTCCGGCACTGGAGATCTTATCGCTGGATGATAAAGACAGCGCTACCAACGGCGCTGATGAGGGCGGCAATGGGAATAGCGCAGGTAAAGGCCCGGTAGTACGCTGCCTGTGGCTTATCCCCGTCACTCTGGCGGAGGTGGAGTACAAGAAAGCCAATGGAGTGGAAGCCCTGGAAGCAAAGTTTGAGGAGCTGGAACTGAACTTTCTGGATCCCGAGCGGCCGAGCGTAGTCTGACAGCCACGCTGTAACGTCTGCGTTCTGACTATCCGCACCCGATTTAAGCCCGGGAAGCAGTCCGCTTATTTTGCGGCAGAATCCGGCGCAGCGGGCGCTGGCGCTGCTGCGGGAGAGCCCGGCAACGGAGCAGGTGCCGCTGCGGCATCCGTAGTCAGCGGGGCCGGCCTGGGCTTTTGCGGCGGCTTATCGGCAACAGGCACGTAGTAGACAATCTTGGCGTTATCCAGCACCTGCTTCACAAAAATCTGCGCTGAATTGCGCTCGTGCAGTCTGGTCAGAATGTTGATGATCGCCTTGCGTGCGGAAGCGCGGGAGGCGACACCACCCGGCACGCTCTCGGTTACTTTGACTATGTGGTAGCCGTAGTCGGATTCAAACACAGGGCTCAGCTCGTTCAGAGGCAAGGTGGAGACGACCTTGTAAACCTCGGGAAGTTCCGTTCCTTCGATCACATAGCCGCAGTCGCCGCCTTTATCGCGTGTGCTTACGTCGTTGCTCAGTTCCCGCGCCAGCGTGGCAAAGTCCTCGCCGTTCACCAGGCGTTCACGCGTTTTATTGGCGACCTCCAGCATTGTCTCCTTGTCCTTGGCAAATTTGGGTTTCTCGGACTCAGGAGTAGCCAGAGTGGGCTTCGGCACGCTGAAGAGAATCTGGCTGTAGCGGAAGGCGGGCGGCGAAGTGATCTCCGCGCTGTGCACCATGTAGTACTCGTCGATTTCTTCCTCTGTCGGCGTATAGGGCTTCTTGAACTGGCTCATCGCCGCTTCGCGCTTGATCTTCTCGCGTATCAGGTTGCGATAGATCTCGGGAGTCATTTTTGCCATGGCCAGCTGCTTGTCCGCCTCCATATCGGAATTGAACTGAACGCGAAATTTGGCGTCTTCCTCCTTCACGCGCTGCTCCAGATCGGGGATCACCACCTTATCCATCAGCTTGCGCAGCTCGTGCTGAAACACGGCGTCCTGCACTACCATGCGGGTCTGGAACGGCCTCTCCTCGGGCTTCATGGAGGAGATGTTGCGTTTCAGCACCATCGTAAAGCGTTTTACCAGGCCGTCGTTCAGCATCGCCTGTGTCATCTTGAAGTTGCCGTTATCCGCCTCGGCCACCACAAAGCGCAGATCGTCAGGATCCGTAATCTTCTTCTCTCCACCACCACAGCCGGTAAGTATCAGCGCGGTCAACCCTACCACAAACGCGGTAAGCAGCGCACCTGCCCATGCTCTCACTCCCCCAATGCCCGTGGAGCCGGATGTCGAATAGTGCGCTATTTTTTCCTGTAAATCCTGCGACAGCTTCATGGTCGAGATAAGATAGTGAAATGCGTGAAAAATGGCAAGCGGCGTGTACGCCTGTATTGAAGGCTAAGCAGTGCCCTCTCCGCCAATCCCCGTCATTCTTGTAACATGCACGAACCTTTGAGCGAATAAGAACGGGAGCGGAAAGAATGCGTCTTTTCGCGGCAATTCCTGCTTATGCGCTCTATCCTGTTTTGTGCTGTTGCTGCTGTCCTTGGCCTGTGTATGGCCGGGTTCTCGGTCTGTATGTCGGCCCCTCTCGCGGCCACTGACCCAGACAACCCCGAGTATCGAAAAAGAGTAGAGGACATCCTGAAGGAATCCGGGATTACCGTGGTGAAGGAATACACGGACAATGAACCCAACCGCACGCCTGCACAAAAGGCGGAATATCTTTTGGGTATGCTAAAGGGCACTGTTCCGTTAGAACCGCACCACCTGTACTTGTGGGAAGCGATTATCAACGATCGCCTGGTAAGTGAATTTGCCAATTGGCGCGCTTCGGACGCCAATGGCGGCACACCTGCTACCGGGATACAGATTGAAGCGGCAGAAGACGAGCTTATCGAAGCCGCCGCCCTTCATCTTAGAATTGCCTACCTTAATTACCATAAGGAAAGGATGAATCTGAACATGCAGGCGCCTAAATTCTGGCAATCAACCAGGTACATTTCCAATGCTCTGCAGAAAAGCTGGAACAAACTATCGAGCGAGGAGATATGGACGGTTCTTAAAGATGAAAACCTGGCAGTGGACGCAAAAACTCTGCCTCTTGATTGTGTCTTTTACCGACCCTTAAGTCCATCGTACCAGCTTTATAACGTTCATACCCGGGCTATTCCACTTAAGGATAACCTCACACTCACGTTGATCGAGTCTTCCGTACTCTTTACGGCGAATCCTGTCAGCTTTTATTCACCTACAACGCTGATTGTCCTTGGCTTGTTGGCTGACGCTCCTTTGAGCATTGGCACCAGTCCAGCCAAACCAGGCAATTTTCTCTATGCCTCTCAGTTCAATCAAATACTCGCAGACAACGGCATCATGGTTTCACTGGAGTACCGCGAAGAAGACCCGTCACTTCCACCCACACGTCAGGCGGAGGAATTACTAGCTCTGGTTAAGGGAGAAAGAAAGGCTGCAACCTGCTACATCTGGGCGATAGCTCTTAACGACGAACTGATAGAAAAATTCGCCCAGTGGCGCACCGCCGATAGCACGGGCGGCCATTCACCCACCGCAGACCAATTGGAAGCAGCGCGTCAGGAGCTGATAGAGGCAGCCGCTCCTCAACTCGTCTCCAGCTATTTTGCCCACCACACTGCCCGGACCAATCTGTCCGGAATGTCTCTCAACAAAATCATCTTAACTCCCTTCTGGAAAACTCCCTGCTATATCATCAAGGCGCTGGTATTGCGGTGGTCTACCCTCACTCCGGAGCAGATTTCATTGATCCGCCAGGACAACGAAATCAACCAGGCTCCCGAATTGCGTCCCCTGCTTCAGGTAGATGGAGAAGCGAAGCCATGATTCACCGTGCGCATAGACGAAGCTATACCGGTTTCTCGGCCGCTCTCCTTATTGCAGTAGCGCTGGCCGCTGGTGAAGTCGTGGCGAGCATAGCCGGACCTGCGGAAGGCGGCACTTCAGGGGAACGCGCCGAACTGTGGAAAAGCATGGAGGGTGCTGTCTTCCTTTCCCTGACGTATGTTGAAGACGATCCAAATCTTTTGCCCGCGCGACAGGCTGAGGTATTGCTGGCAATTCTCAAAAATGAAAGGCGGCCAAAAAATCAGACCCTTTGGGAATCAGCCATAAACGACGAACTTGTAGAGAAATTCGCTCGCTGGCGCACATCTGACGCTAATGGAAACCAGCACGCCACGGACGAACAACTTGAAGCGGCTCGCCAGGAACTCATTGAAGCCGCGGCACCCAGACTGGTTGCCGCCTATTTTGGCCACCATGCCAATCAGGCGACGATGAGTGGAAGCTTTGTCCTGCCCCGTTTCTGGAAAACGCGAAAGTACATGGAGAAGGCGCTCACCCTGAAGTGGTCCACCTTTACAGCCGAGCAAATCCGGATCATCAAAAACGACGGCCAAATCTATGTCATTCCACCTGCCACAAGCTCCCCGGATAAAACGACAGAGATAAACACAGACAAGTCCGACAAGAAATAGTTCAACTCAATTTCGTTGATCATCAACATCTTAAGCAACTCTTGCTTGCGTATTCTTTGAAGTCCCCGGCGCTTAATGGTAGGCTTTTCATATCAGTCGCCGAAGCTTTGATTCCTTCCTGAATCGAGGCGCGGGGGAACCAACATCCACGCTTTACCTTATGACAAGCGTGGACGGGGCTAACCGGGTGGGTAACCACAAACCGGGGATCACTTCCAGGATCCAGCCCGTCAGCTAACCTCGCAGGCATGTGGAAGGGCGATCAACTGGGCTGCGCAAATGCGCGTAGTCCAACCATGTTCGCTCCCGAGATACAACCAACCGCGCTTTCGCGGCGGGCTGTCCTGTTCGGTTTGCGGGCATGCGTCTGTCCTGTGCGTGTTTTCCAATACCGGAGGTGGGTGGCTTTCCGTGCCGGTGCAATGGGCGGGGCATGCAAATGCAAACTATAATCCTTGCGGATCTGTTGGAGTTAGTCGGCGGTTCGTGGCCATGGTGGGTTCACCTGGCTATCTGGTCTCTTGTCGTGCTTTTGTTCCTGCCCAGACTGACAGGCGCAGTACTCATTCACGAATGGGAAGTCGGCCTTGTCGTAAAGAAATTTGGCAGCACACAACTGGCTCCTGGCGAGATCATTGCGCTGAACGGCGAAGCCGGTTACCAGGCCGATACCCTGGCGCCCGGTCTTCACTTCGGCTACTGGTTCTTCCAGTACAACATCATCAAAACGCCCATGGTGCGCATCCCCGCCGGTGAGATCGGGCTGGTTCTGGCCAACGCCGGCACGGCCATCGCCTCGGAGCGCATCCTGGCGCGCAGTGTGCCGTGCGATAACTTTCAGGACGCCCGGGCGTTCCTGGTGGGCGGCGGCGAAAAAGGCCGTCAGCTCGCGATCCTTACGGCGGGTACCTATCGTATCAATACCGCGCTCTTTAACGTGATCACCGGCGCCACGGCAGGGCAGTTCGGTCTGACTGCACGCGATCTGCGGGTCTACCCTGTGGAATCGGACGCGGTCGGTATCGTTACCACGCTGGATGGCCGCCCCATTGAACCGGGCGAAATCGCCGGCGAAAGTGTGCCGGAGCACGATAACTTCCAGAACGCTCAGGCCTTCCTTCAGCAGGGCGGCCGCCGCGGTCTGCAGGAGCAGATTCTGCTGGCCGGCACATGGAACCTGAACCCCTGGTTTGCCCATGTGGAGCAGGTGGCCATGCTGGAGATCCCGATCGGCTATGTCGGCGTCGTTATCTCCTTCGTGGGTAAGGCGCACCTGGATATCAGCGGCACCGAGTTTCGCCACGGCGACCTGGTAAATCCCGGTCACAAAGGCGTCTGGGTCGCCCCGCTTTACCCCGGCAAACACCCCATTAACCCGCGCATCATGAAGGTGGAGCTGGTTCCCACGACCAACATCGTGCTGAACTGGGCGAACCGCACCGAAGCGCATAAATTCGACCAGAAGCTCAACAGCATTACGGTACGCTCCAATGACGGTTTTGCGTTTAACCTGGACGTCTCGCAGATCATTCACGTCGGCGCGCTCGATGCGCCCAAGGTGATCTCACGCGTTGGCTCAATGCAGAATCTGGTGGACCATGTGCTGCAGCCCACGGTCGGCAACTACTTCCGTAACTCAGCCCAGAACTATACCGTGCTGGACTTTCTGGGCGGCCGCACCGCGCGCCAGAAGGAAGCGTCGGAATTCATCCGCCGCGCCCTGGCCGTATATGACGTACAGGCTGTTGATACGCTGATCGGCGACATCACACCTCCGGAAACGCTGATGAAAACCCAGACGGACCGAAAAATCGCCGAGGAAGAGCGCAAAACCTACGAGACGCAGCAGGCCGCCCAACAGCAGCGCCAGCTTCTGGTTCGCGAAACCGCCCTGGCGGATATTCAACAACGCGTGGTGGAGAGCGAGCAGAGCGTGCAGATTGCCGAACTGCAAGCCAACGCCCGCGTAAGAACCGCCACGGGTGAAGCCGAGAGCATCCGCCTGCGCGCCATGGGTGAAGCCGAAGCCATTCGCGCCACGGGTCAGGCCCACGCCGAAGCGTACAGCGCCGGTGTTCTGGCCCTGGGTCCTGAAGGATTTGCCGCGCTGCAGCTCATGCAGATCGTAGGCGATCGCGGCGTTCGCGTCGTCCCCGACGTGGCCGTCACCGGTGGAGGCGGCTCCGGCAGCCTGGTTGACGCGCTTCTGGGCGACACGCTGCGCAGACGCGTTGCGGCCACGCACGCCGCCGCAGCCGGCGAGGAGAAGCTGCTGAGCTGACAGGCGCCAGCGTACGCGCATGCGCACAGTTACTGTAGTCTGAATCGTGCGGGGCTTTATTTGCATGGAAACCCTTCCGGCAAATAACGCCCCGCATCTGCGTGCGCAGTGCCATGGCACGATAGATATTGCCCCGAGAACGCTCTCCGCTATTTTGTGCCAGAACCACTTCTATGGAACAGCTCATGACTTCGGCAAAACCTTTGCATGTAATGAT
>JBGGNE010000537.1:0-5743 GCA_041287705.1 Methylacidiphilales bacterium
CTCCACGCTATGGGCAATTAGCGCTGGGAAATGGTCTTATTGGAAAGTTTTTCTGTCCGAAACAAGCTCCGGGAAGTCATCCGCCACGTAGGGTGCGCAGGGCGGCACGGGCGGCATTGATCTCCGCTTCCTTTTTGCTGGCGCCCTGGCCGCAGCCCAGTTCGCGGCCTTTCAGCCATACATGAGCCACGTACAGCCTGGCGTGTGCGGGGCCGGATTCATGAATGCAGGTATACGTGGGCGTGCCGCCTTCGGGACCCTGCAGAGTTTCCTGCAACTCGCCCTTGGGATTGGATTCCGCGATACGGGGCGCGGTACTCTCCGGCAGCGTGGAGAGTTCTTCGGCGAAAAGGCGAAGCACCACTTCGCGCGTGGCTTCCCAGCCGGCATCGCGATAGACCGCGCCTATAACGGCTTCCACGGCGTCGGAAAGATTGCTCGGGCGCTGGCGACCGCCGCTGCGTTCCTCGCCACGTCCCAGAATGAGGCCGCTGCCCAGATCCAGCTTCACGGCCAGACGCTGCAGGCGCGTGCCGTTGACCATGGTGGCGCGTATCTGCGTCAGCTGCCCTTCCGGCAAGAGCGGAAATGTCTCGAACAGGTACTGTGTCATCACAAGCTGCAGCACGGCGTCGCCAAGAAACTCCAGCCGCTGGTTGTCGCGCCCCCGTTCGCGGCGTTCGTGGCCATGCGACGGGTGGGTGAGCGCCTGTACCAGCAGATCGGGCTCGGTGAAGCGATGCGCCAACTGGGTTTGCAGGGCGTCCAGAAAGAGAGGGGAAGGTACAGCGTCGTCGGGAGTCATGGGCCTGGGAGTGGCCCTTAATGTCGGCCAAGTTGGCGTGGAAGGGAAGGATAACAGATGCTTAAGGCACAGGTTTTTTCCCGATTTTCCTTCAAGCAATGGCTGCGGCTGAGGCATGATGGCCCGCTGTATGTTGATTCTTGGCATCGATCCCTCCCTGCGCGGCACCGGCTACGGGGTAGTGCGCGTGGATGGCCTGGGCAGCACGAGAACCGCTGCGGTCGACTATGGTGTGATCAAAAATGCCGCGTCGATCGGGCACTCGGAATGCCTGGTTCACATCTACGATGGTATCCGGGATGTGATCGAGCGCCACAGCCCCGCGGCAGCCGCCGTGGAGGGAATCATCTACCTGCAAAACTATCGCACTGCCATCACCATGGGCGCAGCCCGGGGCGCCGCGCTTCTGGCTCTGGCCCAGGCAGGAATCCCTATTTACGAGTACGCGCCGCGCCGCGTCAAATCCGCCGCCACCGGTCGCGGCGGCGCCCAGAAACAGCAGGTCGCCTTCATGATGCGCGCCACGCTCGGCCTCACCGAAACGCCGCCCCCCGATGCTGCCGACGCACTGGCTATCGCCGTTACGCATGCCCAGGCGCGTCCCGGGCTGACGCAGGGCAAGCGGATGTGAGTAGCCCTTTACTCATGTTAATCGAAATATGAGCGTTTTGCCTGCTCCAGTTCATCTGAATCCACGACATGACCACGTCGTTATTTTTACATCTTTCTGTGTAAAAATTGCCGTGCAGGATCAATTTTGACCAGCACGACAAAAATCTAAACCTCAGGCAATATCTTTTCCTGAGCAGCGAACGTATTTGCGCCACGCGTCGAGATCTTGAGGCACCCTCTGCAACAGGGAGGCGTTTTCCCCAAAAGCGGGTTCACGATGAAAAAAATTCATCGCGTTAAAATCGTGAAAAAAGTTGGCCTCGTTTGTGCTGTATTATATTTCGTCAGCATGCTTTCCCCATTGGCCCCGGTCACACACTCGACCCGTCCCACACAAGCTCAGCGGTCCCCTTCAGCCAGTCTGGCCTGCCGCCCGGTGCCGTTACCGGATCCCTCGGCGTGCTGGACCCATCACCCCCTCCCAGCCCTACCTCACGACTATGATGGATGACCAGAACTACAAGAAATTCGTCGCACAGTTCTCCGCAGAAGAGTGGACCCTCCTCTGCCAGCATCGCCTGTTCCTGTATTACATCAAGTGCGACCTCAAGGCCGCCGCTGGTGTAGCCGCCGATACCCTGCGCCGCACCATAGGCTACGAGTTTGCCCCCGACCTCCCCAGGCCCCAAAAGCCCCAGCCGAAGCCCCACATTCAGCAGCAGAATAATCCTTCCCTGCCTGCGCCCTCCGCGGATCAGGATGACATCAGCTCCGCCGGAAGTAATTCCGAGCGCAATGATGCCAATGGCAAGCAAAAGTTCAAGCCCATCATTGAAGGCACCAGCGCCGCCAAGTGCGCCAAGCTGCCTGATCCCCTGCGTCGCCGCTACAAGATGTGATGAGACGATGAAGCTGCGACACGCGACCTCTGCGGGCACTGCAAGATTTACAGCCAGTTGCCCTCACTGATCCCTTCGCACAGTCGATTTCCCCAGATTGTTGATGTGAGAGCTCCCCCCGCTGTCGCAGGGCGAATGTGGCCACCGCCACATTGCGACGCAGGGGGGGCTTTTTGTTGTTTATAACCCTGAAATTCCGGGTTTTCGGATGTGATCCCCTGGTAACGTCGCCCCCGGCATCCAAGATGCGGCCTTATTTAGGCATTCACTCTGTAATTATTACAGCTCTAAAGGAGTTCCTTTGTAAATATTGCGGGGCATAACGCCCTCGCACTACCAACTCGCAGCCCTTTACAGCGGGCTATCAAGATTTTTGTCATGGAGCAACAATGCAAACAGGGTAATCCCACTCTCTGAAGCCGATCTGCGGGCGCTTGACTTAATCGGTCGCATGGAGTAATTCATTCACAGGGTTAAAATGAGCCATACACCACAAGAGCCATCAAAATTCCGGGCGTGGCTGTATGCCTGCCTGGATCGAGGGTATCGCGCACTGCGCATTTATGTGGTCTTTGCTCTCCTGATGTACATCTTTCAGGATCAACTGTTCTACCGCCCCATTACGGCCACGGAAGCCAGTGCCGATTCAGTTGCCGCTCAACTGAAGCTCACAACCTACACGGGTGCGGCGGACTGGAAGAACATCGCTTACACACCCCTGTCCACACCAACCGCCGCGGCGTCCACTCGCGGCACCGTGATTGTGGCGCATGGCAATGCGCGCACGGCACTGGACTGCTATGTTGTTTCCGATGCGCTTACACGACTGGGTTTCCGCGTGATTCTGTACGAGTACCCCGGCTACGGCGCATGCCCCGGCACGCCGACGGAGGAAAGCATCGTGACGCCGCTGCGCAAGCTGGTACGCGAAGTCGCAGCGCTGGGGGAGAGCAGGATTTATCTCTTTGGCCAGTCCATGGGGTGCGGCGTTGTCTGCTCCGCACTCGGCGACAAAACGTTGCCGGTGGCCGGCGCAATCCTGCTTCAGCCCTGGGACAAGCTTGGCAAGCTGGCGGATCATCACCTCTTTATCTTTCCATGCAGCTACATGCTGGGGGAAAAATACAACAGCGTGGCCAACCTTGCGCATTTTACCGGCCCTGTTGTGTTCGCCATCTGCGAAAAAGACACCACCATACCGCCCGTCTTCAGCCAGCGCCTGTTCGATTCCTACACGCACCGCAAGCTCTGGTATCTTCTGCCCGGCTGCGACCATAACGACTGGCCTGCGGAACCTGACGCCGCCTGGTGGAAGGCGGTTTCGGATTTCGTTGCGCCACCCACTGGTACCGGTACCGCCCAGCCTGACCATTCATCGCCAACCGCATCGACTACTGCTGCTGCGGCCAGGCTATGACTTCCGAGCCCAGGCAGTCGTGGAGCGCCAGGATTTGGCTGAAACTTCGCAACACTATCTATATAGCGTTACGCGTCTATCTGCTGCTTTTGGTCATGCTCTATTTCTTTGTCGATTACCTGCTCTATCGCCCTCCCACGTATTCGGAGCAGGAAGCGCGTTCTCTGGCCAGTCAACTTGGCCTGGAGACTTATAGCTCCGCGGGCCAGCCCGAAGTACCAACGGCTCAGATGGCTAAGGGACAAGGCCAAATACAAGGACAGGCCGGACAGGCTGCACCGGTCTCCGCAATATCCTGGGAGAATGTGGCCTATACCACGATAGCCGAGCCGCGCCTGCCGTTGCGCGGTACCATTATCATGGCGCATGGCAATGCGGGCTCCGCCATCTACAGCGCCGCCTTTTCTGATGCGCTTACTCCGCTGGGGTTTCGCGTTATTCTGTATGAATACCCGGGCTATGGATCCAATCCCGGTCGTGCCAGCGAACCCACCTGCGTGGAGCCGCTGCGCAGGCTGGTACGCGACGTTGCCGCCCGCAATCGCCGGAATCCCCCCAGTGGCAGTGACAAAATCTATCTCTTTGGCCAGTCCATGGGGTGCGGCATTGTGTGCTCCGCGTTAAGTGACAATACCCTTCCCGTGGCGGGCGTCATTCTCATGCAGCCGTGGGACAGTCTTGGCGGCGTGGGCAGTTACCACTTTCCCTTTGTGCCCGCGCGCCTTCTGGTAGGCGCTAAATATGACAGCATGGCCAACCTGACCCATTTCACCGGCCCTGTCGCCTTTGTTGTCTGCCAGAACGACCGCACCATTCCGCCCAGGCTCAGCAAACGCCTTTACGACAGCTACCCCGGCAGAAAGACCTGGCTGGAGCTGCCCAACAGCGACCATAACGACTGGCCCGCCGACCCGGATCAGCTCTGGTGGAAAACCATAACGGACTTCATCGCCCCGTGAAAATACCGATCCTTCGCATGCTGGCCGTTATCGTGGGAACCCTCTTTTTCAGCTACGCGCTGCTCGTGGCCGTAGTCTTCTATTCACAGGATTCCCTGCTCTATTTTCCGCCTGCCATGACTGCGCTGCAGGCCAAGCAGTTTGCCCAGGCCTACCGGCTGAAGCCGTATACCAGGGAATGGCACGACGCAGCCTGGACGCCCATGACCAACCCGCCCGGCAACGGCCAGCGCGGCACCATCATTGTGGCGCACGGCAACGCGGCCTCCGCCCTGGGCAGTGTGGGCTTTGTGGAAGCGCTGGCGCCGCTGGGCTTCCGGGTCGTGCTCTACGAGTACCCCGGCTACGCCACCAACCCCGGCAAGCCCAGCGAAACCGCCAATGTGGAGCCGCTGCGCAAACTTGTCCGCGAAATAGCCTCCGCCACGCCCGGCCGTCCCGTCTATCTCTTTGGGCAATCGCTGGGCTGCGGCGTGGTATGCTCCGCTCTCCGCGATAAAACGCTGGCGGTAGCCGGCGTCATTCTGCTGCAGCCCTGGGACAGCCTGGCCGGTGTGGCGGGTACTCACTATCCCTTTCTGCCTGCGGCGCTCATTACTGCCGGGCGCTACAACAGCATGGCCAATCTGCCTGCCTTTACCGGCCCGGTGGCATTCGTCGCCTGCGCGAAGGATGTCACCATCCCGCCCGAGCTTAGCCGCCGCCTGCACGATGCCTACCCGGGCAAAAAGATGTGGCTGGAGCACCCGAACTGCGATCACAATACATGGCCGAGCGATCCCAAACTCCCCTGGTGGGCGACCATCACGGACTTTGTTGCTCCGCAGAGTTGAGGAAAACCCGCACCTTGAAGAGTGCAACGCTCCATCTTCCGCTCGTGTAGTCTGACAGATGACCAAGCGTAGCGCCGACTTAGACCAATTCGCAGAGTTATTTGGGAGAAAAGCTATGAAGGGAACGAGGAATGAGGTAGGCTCGCGGTCATGGGACGCTATTGCTATATCTTGATAATAGACGAGAAGGAGCGATCTGATTTGGAAGCGCGTTTTGA
>JBGGNE010000538.1:0-7234 GCA_041287705.1 Methylacidiphilales bacterium
CCCTTGCGCTTTTCCAGGCGGTCATTGGCGCCCAGCAGCAGATACTTCTTGCTTGAATCCAGGCCGAGTCCGGCCTTGGCGGCGGCAGTGTCGCCCGGTGCAAAGCGTTGGGTGTCAAGCCCGTATGGCACGTGCTCAACCTGGGCGCCACGGGTGACGCTGGAGGTTTGCGCCATCGTCTTCATCCAGCGACTGGGCGCAATAAAGAGAACGCCGGATCTGTCAAACCCCGCCAAGCTGTCTGCGTGCAGCTTCTGAACGACAGACTTCGATTCGTCTGTTACCTGAATGCAATCCTCACAGGCGTCTGAAAACTGCCGGCAGCCCGCAGGAAAATGGCAGCCGCCGGTCAGCGGGCGGACATCGTGAAGCGTCCAGAAGATCGGTTTGCCGAGTGCGGAAAGACGTCTCAGCGAGCGAGGGCCCACCAATCCCGTAACCCAGTGCAGATGAATGATATCAGCCCAGGCCACGGATTCATGCTCGATGGGGAAATCATCAAAGGGATGCAGCGTGAAGAAGGTATTGGACACCTCGGTGCGGTGAGCGTTGGCAAAGTGCTCGCTGAAGGCACGGTTAAGTCCTGTGACATCCAGGTGCTCCAGCAGTTCATCCACAAAGAGCATGCGCGACTCAACTCCCTGCGCTTCGAGGGCGTTATGCAGGTTGAGGGCCGCGGCCGTGGCTCCGCCGGTCCGATGCACGCTAAGGTGTAATACCTTCGTCATAAGCAGGTTGCGGGGCTAGAACCTGGAGCGCACGCCATTCCACCATCTCGTCAGTGCGCCGGGTTTTGGCAGAGGATTTCCACCTGCCTCCATAAAGAGCGAGTCAGGCTTGCGGATGCCGCCATCCGGATGCGTATCCAGGAGATAGGACGCATAATTGGGGATAACCGATTCCGTTGCGCCGACTGCTCGGGGCGAACTGAACCCCGCATCCAGCAGCAGGCGTCCCAGCGAGACCTCATCGTACATCCACAAGTGATTCTCGCCCGTGGCCCAGAACGCCAGCTTCTCGTCCTGGGTAATGGGCTCTTCCTCATATACTTCAGTGCGGCTGAGCGGCTTCGCGCCCTGAGCAAAGCTTGCTTCATTCTGCTGAATCCAGCCTAGGGATTCACGGCCGAAGCGCTTGCCGACGAGGTCTTTGGCGAGGAACGGGTTTGTCCGCCAGATACGCGCCATGAATCCGCCGGAACGCACACGTGTCATCTGGTCCAGCAGTTCCAGCGTCATCCACTCATGGCCGGCTTCGGCCTTCGCGCCTTCGCCGCGGCGTGCGGCATCCAGGAAGGACAGGTAGCCGCGCGCGATCGCTTCCAGATCCGGCACCACAAGGCGAATCACGCCATCGGGCTTAAGGATGCGGCGCATCTGGGAGAGAACCCACGGCACGCGCGAGCGGGGCATGTGCTCCATCACGTGCGATGCGTAGACAACGTCCACGGTCGCGTCCTCAAAAGGCAGCGGTTTGCTCATGTCCAGCGGACGCACGGACGCCGAGAGAGGCGTGAGGTCGTAGTTCTCCCAGTCCGTATGGAAGTGGGCGCCGCAGCCAAGATTCACCATCCTGTATGTAGATTCTTGCGACATGGCTAATTATTCCTGGTAAAACCTGCTAACATGCTTTGGCCTTTAATATAGCGTCTGAGACCGGCGTTCAGCGCTAAGCGAGTCAGCTTGCGGCCCATTCCTGTATGGAGCGATGCCCGGACGTTCTTTGTCTTGCTGTAATAAGCATGCATCGTATCCATGTAATATTCTACATGGTACGGCGCCAGAGGTTCGTAGCGTTCAAACTTTAGCTGAACTGGCAGGATGGTCTGTAGAAAGGAATAGGTCTGGGAGCTCCAGTGTCCCATGTGATGCGGCGGCAAATCCAGCAGGTTGTGGGCATGCTGCAGGAAGCTGTTGGCATTGGGAGTTCCCAGCAGGATCAGGCCACCCGGCCGGACTGCCTTCACGCAATCCCGAAGAAATTCCAGTGGTTCCGCAATATGTTCCAGAACCTGGAAAGAGCATGCCACGTCAAAAGGCTCGGGGTTCTGAGTGATATAGTCTCCCAGCAGTTGCCTGCGCAGTACGTATCCATCCTTGCCATCGACCTCGGCGACTTTGGGATTAATCTCTAAACCTACAGGTTTGCAGCCAAATGCCGCGGCCTTTTTAAGAAAGGCTCCTGAGCCGCAGCCTACTTCCAATATGCGCTGGCCCGGCTTTATATATTCCAACGCGACGGAGTACTCCCACTTGTCCGCAATATAATACCAGTCGAACTTAGCCAGATCATCATAGAGCTTTGCAGAACCCTCGAGCGAAGGCGGGCTGAAAAAGCCCAGGCCGGAGCGTGTGCACCGGTATTTCTCTACCTTAACGCCGGGCTCAAACTCGGAGGCAACATCAATCTGGTAAGTCTGAAGCCATTCACGGCATAGCTGCTCAGTCTCGTAAGTGCGTACATGCTCTACCTTGGCATCCGGGGCAAGAGGACTCAGCGGATTCATACGGAAGCCTTTGCCGCATTCTCTTCTTTCGTCATCCAGACGCCGGAGAAATCCACAACATTAAGTTTGAACTTAAGATTGTGTTCCTTTTCGTAATCATGAACGGCATCGCGGCACCCTTCCCAGAATCCGTAATCATCTATCTGCATAGCGCCGCCCGGAATAACCTGATCGTACAGATTTACCAGGATATCGCGCGTAGAGTCATACCAGTCTCCATCCAGATGCAGCAGCGCAATGGGGCCCATCTTCTCCTTCGTCACCGGCAGTGTATCTGCAAAGAAGCCCGGTACGGGCACAACAATATCTGTTACCTGCATCTCTTTGCATACCTTCTGCAGTGAGGTGATAGGAGCTGCGCATGTGCCTTCGCCCCAGCCTGCTTCTTCCGCCGTTACGCCAGCATGAGCATCAACGGCTTTAGGCGCGGGCAAACCATCAAAGGTATCGAATGCATATAGTTTGCGCGGGCGCTTGCTGTATTTGGCAATAACTCCCGCCAGCAATGCAGAAGTGCCGCCGCCCGCCACGCCGCACTCGGCAAAATTTCCGGGCAGATCGTCTTCGCATACCTTTTTGGCCAAAGAATACAGCGAATAAAGACGCTTTTCACCCACCATAGTGTAGGGACGCATGATGGCCAGAAAGGTCTTATAGTCCGCATCATCCGTGACTTCTTCGTCACCGGGCTGATAGTTCAGGTCCTTCTTGAATTGTAAAGCTGCGGCGCTTTCCGGAAACAGGCGCAGCTCTTCTTTAACGATCTCAAAAGCTTCAATCTTACGATCCTGCTTCAGGCGGCATTTGGCACGCAGAAGATCCACGCCTTCCATGGGTTGTTTGAGCGTTTTGATTAAGCATAACGTCTTGAACGCCGCCTCCGTTTTGCCCAGAGCGTACAGCGCCTTCGCTTTATTGTAGGGAAGCGTAATATTGAACCAACGCCAGAGTGTCGAGCGCTGAGCGGTTTTGCTCTCGGTAGTCATATAGCAAGGTGAGCTAGTTTCCACATCCAGGACTGGGCGGATTCTTTGCTGGTAAGTTTGGGCATGGGTTTGCCCTGAAAAACGTGTGTAGAGGTAAAGTCGTCTGCCTCCTGATTCAAATCGACAGAGCCAGGATGCGTAATATAACCCAGTTTTTCGACCGGCAGATTGCTGACAAAGGACGTGGAATCCTTTGTGTGAGAAGCATCTGCCCTGAAGCCGAGGTTGGAAACAAGATTGACGTTAGGCAACAGACATACCTGATTCTGATCGAACAGCGTGTATTGCCATTGATAATCCCACGTATCGACGCGGCCTTCTTTAACGCGTAGAAAGCCGTCTCTCCATACCGCTTCTTCGCCGGCGCTGAAGTTCCACTTCTTACAGATGCTTTGCCAGCGATCTTCGTTAAAAGGGATCTCGAACTTATAATTATTCCAGGCGCGTCGCCAGGATGCCCAGCCCCATATGTGGGCAAAGCGCGAAGCATAGTAGGAAGCCATTCCGCGTTTGCGTCCGAACTGAAAGTTATCTCCACTGATCATGTGGACGGACGGGTTGTCGCGATAACGTTCCAGCAATGCGGCGCAGTAGGAGAAGAAGGCGGGGCTGGGCAGAGTATCATCTTCCAGAATAATGCCTTCTTCCACCTGCTCGAAATACCAGGTAATAGCGCTGCTTACGGCTTTGCCGCAGCCCAGGTTTTCCTGGCGGTACAGCGTCTTTACTTCGCATGGCCAGTCTACACCATGGGCAATGATATCGCGTACTGCCTTACAGTTCTTTTCATCATCGCTTCTGCCGGGGCGGGGGCCGTCGGAAGCTACATACAGATTCTTGGGTTTAGCCTGGCGGATGATGGCAAAAACCTGCGCTGTTACGTCTGGCCGATTGAATGTGAGTAGCAGAACGGCGGGTATAGGCAGCGACATGATAAAGTATGAATGGAGCCTGACCTTGTAATCGTAGTTTGCTGCGTCAATGCGTTGCTGGAATGGTCTTATACCTCTGTCTCACATATTCGGCGCTCACTTTATCAGACTCCAATCTCTTGACAACCGAAATCCTCCTCGGTTTCCAGAGCTGCCACGGGCAAAAAATACCTGCCGGCAACGCGCCTTTTGGCGCGCCACACGGCAGGTGTTAAGAATCCCAGGCGTTTAGTGCTTATGATTGGGATCGCTGTGATCGTGATCCTTGTCCTTGTCGCCGGCTCCATGGGCGCACTCGCACGCGTACTCCGCGTACTTGCAGGTGGGGCATTTTTCCAGGTTAAGGTTAAACTTTTCGGTAACGGCCTTGGCCTCTGGTGTTACCTTAATTTGCACAACAGTAGGCAAATCGTTGCCTGCAGGCAGTGCCTTGTCAGAGATTAGCTTGTTGCCATCCTTGGTGAAGGCGAGTTTGGTGGGAGCGCTACGTTCGCCGACAATAACCGTGGCGGTCTGGGCTGCGGGTGCCACCACTTTATTGCTGTCATCCACAAAGCGGATTTCGACCTTCTTGTCCGCATTGACGAAGAATTCAGCGTGCGGCTCCACTTTGGTGAGGACGCGGCCACCGGAGGGGCCTGCCTTGATCTTGTTGTCGCCATGGGCCATGGCGTTGAGGGAGGTAAGTGCCAGACCCAGTACGAGGGCGGCGTTAAGTACGAGGTTTTTCATGGTAATATACTGCGTGGTTCTGTTGAGTTTGGGATGGCTGTCGGGTTAAAGGCAGGGTGAGGAAAATATCGTGAAGAGATAAGGAGGGAGGTAAGTGTGGTGATTATCCTGTTGTTGTCATAAGACGAACGACGTGTTTACTGATGCACGGCGGCGGCTCCCTGCTCCAGGGCAGCCTGCGCGCCTTTGCGGCCAAAGAGCCAGAACATGGCCGGCGTGACCGCCATATCGAGGAATGTCGAGGAGACGAGCCCGCCGACGATGACCACGGCTACAGGGTGCAGGATTTCTTTGCCGGGCTGGTCCGCCGCCAGCACGAGTGGAATGAGGCCGATGCCTGCGGAGAGGGCCGTCATCATGACCGGTACGAGCCGTTCCTGGGTGCCGCGGATGATCATTTTGCGCGTGAATCCTTCGCCTTCGTGCTGCATCAGGTGCAGGTAATGCGAGATCATCATGATGCCGTTACGGGCCGCAACGCCGCCGACGGCGATAAAGCCGACCAGCGTGGCGATGCTGATGTTGTTGATCTCCCAGTAGGTGAAGGCCAGGCCGCCCATGAGCGCAAGCGGTATGTTGACAAGTACTTGCAAGGCAAGGGAAGCACTGCCGAAGTAGCTGTAAAGCATCATGAAGATGACAACGAAGACAACGCTGGAAAGCAGGACGATGCGCTGCGTGGCTTCCTGCTGGGCCTGAAACTCGCCTTCATATGTGACGAAATAACCCTCGGGGAGCTTCACCTTTTCCGCTACTTCCCGTTGCAGGCGAGTAACTAACGTCGAGACGTCGCGTACGTTTGGTTTGATGGCCAGGGCGAAGCGGCGCTGGCTGTTCTCGCGAAAGATGACGTTGGGCCCTTTGGCGTTTCTAATGTCGGCAACCATCTGCAGGGGAATGCGTTGTGCGGTATCTGTTTCGATGGGGATCTGACCGATTTTCTCGGCGGAATCGCGCCACTCAACAGGAAGGCGCGTCACCAGCGATACGGTGCGCTGGCCTTCGCGAAGCTCGGCCACCTTGCCGCCGCCAAGCAGTGTGGAGAGCTGCTCGTTGAGGCGCCCCGGAGTAATGCCGTACGCCTGGGCTCGCTCACGATCGACTTCGACGCGTAACTGGGGGATGGAGGAGGTCTGATCCAGCTTTGCGTCTTCAAAGCCGGGGATGCTTTTGGCGACAGTCTGAATCTCGGTTCCAATCTGGCGCAGCTTATCCAGGTCCGGTCCAAAGACTTTGATCGCCACGGGAGCCGAGACGCCGCTCATCATATGCCCGATACGATCCGCAAGCGGGCCGCCGACCACCGCGAAGACGCCTGGCACAGTGCGGATCTTTGCGGTCATGTCGTCCAGGATCTCTTTGCGGGTGCGGGGTTTATGATCCCCGTGCGCGTCCGTCCCGCGGCCCGTTTTAGCGTGTTCCGCTTTGTCCGCTTCGCTTTCACCTTCACGGAAGTCCACGTCAAATTCGGCGGTAGAAACGGGCACAACGTGATCGCCTCGCTCGGCGCGTCCCAGCCGGCGGCCCACCTTCCGTACTTCCGGCACGGAAAGAATCTGCGCCTCCAGCACATCGGAAATCTTGTTCATTTCCTCCAGACTGGTGCCGGGGGCGCTGGTCACCGCGACCAGAGCGGTTTCCTCACGGAACTTCGGCAGGAAGTCCTTGCCCATTAAAGGATAGAGACTTGCGGCGCCTGCGAGCAACGCGACGGCTATCGCCAGAACCAGCAGAGGCTGATGCACCGCGACGCGAAGCAGGGTTTTCTCCAGCAGCCACTTCATGCCTGCTACAAGGCGGCCGTCATCGTGATCATGCCCCGCCTTCGGCCGCAGCAAAAAGGAGCACAGCACGGGGATGGCGGTGAGCGAGACGATGAAGGAGGCGATCATCGAGATGATGGTGGCGACCGCGATGGGCGCGAACAGTTTGCCTTCCACGCCGCTAAGACCAAGCAGCGGCAGAAAGACCAGGATAATGAGAACCGTGGCGTACAGGATGGAGTTTCGGACCTCACCTGACGCCCTGGCGATGACGCCCAGCGGAGGCTCGGGGCTGGCAAGCGACGCGTTTTCGCG